>CAZWXI010000083.1:0-13115 GCA_964637845.1 uncultured Hyphomicrobiales bacterium
CGGACCCCCATCAATAGCTTCGAAGGCTACTGCTCTATCCGTTGAGCTATAGGCGAGTATCAACATTGGCGGACAAGTTGTATTCTTCAACAAACCCGACTCATTTATCGCTCGCAACAACCAAGCAAGCAACTACCAACAATCAATGAACTCAAACGGTGCCCGCGGAGGTGCTTTATACATCGCTCACTATACTTCGGTAATTGTTGCAGGCGAATATACAAACAACAAAACCTACGCGAAGTATTTCGAAGATGGCGACAACTTTGGCGTAATTTCATCAGGCTATTCACAAGGCGGTGCGATATTCTTGGATAACAGCTTAGGCAGACTCCAAGTAAGAGGTGGTCCGGCACGTGAAAGCATCAATGAAACATACTTCACAGGCAACCACTCTGCTGCCGGTGGTGCGATATTCGCAGACGGCAACACTTCACCTCTTGCATCGCCCGTTATCGGAGGCACTGATGCAAAACTCGAAACAAGAGACTATGGTTTCGATATTAAATTTGAAAACAACCACGCTTTGACACACGGAGGCGCCATTCTCACCAAGAGAAACATGACAGTTAACGGCTCAGGTGGTGTCGAAGCAGGCGCTTTATTAGGTTATGACGGAAAATACACAGTTAGATTCTGGAACAACAAAGCAGGTTTCTCCGGTGGTGCGATTGACATCAGAATTCCGAATGCAATTCCTCCGACCCCTCCGATTAAGAGAATGGTTACAATGGCTCGTGCCGAGTTCATCAATAACGTAGTCGGCGAAGGCATCAGCGGCGACAACATCACTCAAATTCGTGGCGGTGGTGCTGTTTATGCATTCAACGGCGAATTAAACGTAGTAAAAGGTGTTGATTTCATTAACAATACTGTTTATAACGGCAATGGTGGCGCAGTTTCATTAATTAACTACCAAGACCAATCTTCAAAAAGATACTTTGCTACTGACTTAGACCACATTCAATATCAAAACGGTTTACCGGTCGGCTTGATATCAAATAATGACATTTTCACAGGAAAAGACCAATCAATTCCCGCTGACGTCAGAATGTTGACAAGGTTTCTCGACAACAAAATCATCCTCAACACTGAAGATGAAATCGTGCAAGCCCAAATGGGCTCGGGAACGACTCAAGTAGGTCAAGGTACTCCCGTTACAACTCAAGACTTACTGGCCACTAAATGGGTAACTAACGAAACAGGCTATGCTGTCGGTATGAACGGTGTCGCAATTAAATTTACTAACGGTGGTGACGAATGGAAATACTTGAATACAGGCGTTCCTTTCAGATTTACCTCAGTAGCCTTCACTTCTGCAATGGTCGGCTATTTTGCAGGTGACCGCGGCATCATTGTCAAAACCATTGACGGCGGCAATAACTGGCAAATGCTCAACACAGGTATTGACAAGAAAATCAACGACATTTTCTTTGTCGGCTCTAACGTCGGTTATGCAGTTTGTGACGAAGGTTATATTTTAAGGACTACAAATGCCGGTGCTAATTGGTCAGTTTCCAAACCCGGTATCCTTAATTTAAACAGCGTTTACTTTACATCAACCAATGTAGGCTATGCCGTTGGCAACAATGCAGAAGTATTGAGGACTTCCGATGGGGTAACTTGGAATTTTGTTGACCTTGTAGGTACATATCAAGATTTGAACAAAGTTTACTTCTTGAATACAAATAAGGGCTTCATCTTAGGACAAAATGGCACTCTGCTGGTTACAAACAATAGCGGTAATACTTGGGAATTAATTGATGCAGGTATTATAAACCACCTAAATGACGTAGCATTCACAGGTCAATCAGTAGGTTATATTATCGGTTCGGGCGGTTTAGCCTGGAAGACAGTTGACGGCGGTACCAATTGGATCCCGATGACTACGAATACCGAATTCAACTATCACGGAATTAACTTCCCAAGCCCATCAGTTGGTTACATAGTAGGCGATGCAGGTTTAGTTTTGAGAACTAACAATGCAGGTGCTGATTGGCTCAGAGCCAACCCGGTTAATATGAGTTTCAAAGATGTTGTTCGCTACAACTTAGACGCATGGTTACCCGAAAACGGTATCGGTCTCGGTGGTGCTATCTACATCCTCGACAGCGTTTCAGCTACAAGAATCGGTAGAATTGACTCAGTTAATTTCAACCGTGTAAGAATTCAAGATAACTCTGCTTATACAGGTTCCGCTGTTTACTCGGATAATTACGACCTCAAACTTATCTTCACAAGGTCATTGATTACCGGCAACAATGCTTACTCAATGGTAGGTATGGAACAAAACGTAATCACAGGTCCATTATTCAGAGATAATGGAGGCAATATTGAATTTAACGAAGCATCTTCAGACTTGGCAGGCGCAACAATTTACGGCGAAATTCAAGGCCCGCTACCTGCTTATACTTATTCTGAAGCGGCAAACAGCATCTACAACAACAATGCAAGATTCTTGATTAGATTACCTGATGCTCCAAATTCTAAAGGCGTACTTGCAGGTACAACCGGTCTTGGATTTGGTGGTACAGATACGCTTCGTGGCAACTTCTGGGGAAAAACTGAGGCTAATGTTCACTTTACGCTACCCCACATGAACCAAACTCCGCAATACGGTGTAATGGAAACATTCTTCGTACATGGTGACGGTAAAACATGGTTACCTTTCTTATATCCAGAATTGACTAATCCGAATCCAACTGACCCGAGACAAAAAGGTCCATTCGAATCGCTTTCAAGAGGTGATGTAACTTACAGACCCATCGTTTTGAAAAATGAAAACGGAACACAAAACATCCCAGATGCAATGAGTATTCCCGAACATCTTGTGATGTCTGGACATGTTTATGACCTATATGATAAAAACACTGACATCAAGACAGCTGATTACTCGAAGAGAAGAATGAGCCCGATTGAAGACTTTGCAGTCGGTATTCCGCCTAAGTTAAGAACATTTGACAATGCGGCTCAACCATCATTCGGCAAAGTTATAAGACGTTGGGCGCGTGACCCCTTCGTAGCAGAAGCCAGAGACGAAAACAATAACTTGAAATATCCAGGTATTGCGTCCCTTCAAACTGAATTCAAACCTGATGTAAAGGGTGTATTCTATCATCCTATAGGTTATCCATTGTATCTTGAAGCAAGAGCAAACTATGATGACTTGACAAGAAGAAGCAATCATGACCCGAGATTATTGAACCATACAGTATTCTTTGTAATTAACTTAAACACAGGCGATTACGTACGTGCTAACCTTGAACAAGTAAGCGAAAATGCTCCCCACAGAGAAACATTCAGAACTACCATTGAACTTGTTCCCGACTCATCAGAAAGACGTGACCCAACGTGGAGACGTTCAGCGGAAGGCCTTGCAAACTTAGGTTCAGGACCAGAATTATTAAAAAGATTATACTTGAATGCTTATGACGAAGACTTTGGCGTATTGCAAGGTCGTCGTTATACTGCCCAAACTCACAGAATGTTAGGTAGAGTTCCAGACCTGTTCAGCAACCGCCCCGGTATGCCTGCATCGAACTTAGTAGGAAATGAATCGCGTACAACTTATTTCGCAGGTGAAAGATATCGCTCATTGCCCGTAAGAGTAGGCGATTCGGTACAAATTGTATCAAGAACTATCCTATGGCGCGAAGGTGTTCATGGAGCCGCAGTCAAAGGTATTGCTTTCAGAATCACCGAATCTACAATGCCACCGATATTTACAGGCGACATCGTTAAATTGCAAACCGACACAATCGTAAAAATGGTCCCATCAGAAGCAAATCCAGATCTGAAAGAAAGAGTTGTCATTACTGAATTCTTAAATAAGGTATTCTTGACTGAAGACAGACCTTACCCGGTTGAATTCCGCAAATACAGCGGTTTGGACTTAGAAGGTGACCCATCAGGAGATTTGGCAGGCGGACGCGGACGCGACTCCATATTAACTGTAACAGCTATTGATACTAACAGATTCTGGGACCCGAGATACCTCGAAAATGCAAACCAATATTCACAATTGGCTTACAGATGGGAGCTCGAGCCAAATTCTGCTTTACGTCATTGGTTAATAGTAAACAGAATCCCAGCTTCACAACCACCGAAAAATGGAGCATTCGGCTACCTCGAATTCGCCGGCCGTCCGATTAATCCGTTTGTAGTACCCGGGGGCGAATGGGTTAGAGTTTATGCTGAGAACTATCCTCCGCACTTCAGGACTTTGGATTCCTTATTAGCATATCAACCGCCATTAGACCCAGATGTAATTGCTAAATACATCGAAACATTCCCGTCATATATGCACGCAGAAATGTACGATGTCGTAAATGCAAGATATTTACAACAAGATACTATTAACGTTGGTCCGAGATATACAAGCACATATCAATTCCATATCTTTGTTGCTGACAGTGTACCGAGATTTTTAAATGAAGGCACACCTGTCGAAACAATTTACAGAATAGATAGACCAAATGAAGTTTATGTAGAATATACTCCGACACAAGTTCCATGCGGAAGAGATAGGCAAGGCAGAATCATAGCTAACTTGACTAACAAACTCAGGTTACAACTTGACATCAATACTGATGACGAACTCGAAGATGCTTCACCGGCAGCAGCCGGTTGGGATTTCCGCTACGGCAGAACATCCTATGGCTTCATAAGCAAAGCAATCAGGTCTAACCCCGGCGACACAGCTATATTTGATGATATCGAATATGACGGCGACCCGATTAAAGACAGCGTCCCGATTAAATGGGGAGAAGGCGTTTACATCGTTCAATCAAGACCCGAATGGATGGACCCGAAATACATGTACTTCTATGGCAGCGAAAATGACAAAGACGTCTTTGCTACTGATTTCACAACTTTCGGTAAAATCAACATTCGCATCCCGGCAGAAGACGCTATCACCATGCTTACTCCAAAGCCTCAATATCAAGGTGCTTTATTGACTGATACAACATTCACTATCGTTGTCAATGATGGTCACGGAGGTATTGCTTCACAGAGATATGAAGTATTAATCAATGTCGTACCAACTATCCTTACAACTCAATTACCCGGTGCCATTGAAGATAGAGATTACAACCCAACATTGTTAGACCTAACCCGTAAGATACACATATTTGACCCGAACTTCGGACAAAGGCACACATACAGATTGATTTATCCCAATACTCCCGAAAATCAAATCAGGATTGACCCATGCTTCGAAGAAGCCGGCATTATTGACTTGTCAGATAAGAAAACAACTCCGCTTTGGTTGAAGATTAATCCGAATACTGGCGTTCTCTATGGAACTCCGGGAGTTAAAGATGCTCCAAAGGAGGAAACGATTACTGTAGTAGTTACAGACGAAAACGGCTTATCCACATATGCCCGCATACCTCTTGATGTTACAAGTGTTACACATGACCCGGAAATCACAGGTGTTGCAGTTGTTGACTGTATTGACCCGCACATGCCATGGAGCGCAACGCTTAAAATTACCGATAAAGACTTATTGAGAACAACTCCTCAAGAAAGAATCACCGTTACACTGCTTGACTTTAATGACGCCCCACTTCAAGGATTTACAGTAAGCCCAAGCACATTCACAGGAAACGGTTCAACCGATAACTTTACTATCACCATAACTAAAACCGGTACAGTTCAAGACAAGGATGGTAAAGTAACTATTAAAGTTATTGTCCAAGATGCATCCGGACGCATGACAAGAAAGATTTACAAATTAAACGTATCGCTCGGAACTACATTTTTGGCAACAGTCCGCGTACAAAATGTACAAGGTGCTTTCCAAGACTTGGTCTTCGGTACTTCAAGTGTTTCCGGGACTTCTACAGGTGACGGAAACGATGGTGGAGGTGTAGGTCAACTTGACTGGGACTTATGTGAATATGAATTACCGCCTGTTCCGTTTGACGATGCATTTGATGCAAGATGGTCAATTTCCAACAGAAACGGTATCCATAGAAACATATTCCCGACTGCAATACGCAACAACAACAGAGTATATATTTACAAAGCTCAGTTCCAAGCAGGTGGTTTAGTTGGCGGTACTTCGGCTCTTTATCCCGTGACAATTACGTGGGACCCGACCGAAATCCCAGCTCTCAACGATGCTACAAAGAACCCTGCAGGCTCAACATGGCATATCAGAGACAGATTCTCAGACGGTAATCTCTTTACTTTCAACATGAGAGATCCAATGCAGAACTATTACACAAGTGCAGTCAGATTCGAAATGGTAGGCGGAAAAGCGGTGATTACCGTAATTGACAATGCAATTAACGGCTTTGTGATTATGCACGACTGGACAAATTCAGTTATCGAAATTAATCCGACTGCCGGCGCTACTCGCATCGTTAACGTATCACCGAATCCAGTTTCCGAAAACACCACAATTGAATTCGAATTGCTGAACAGCGGTAAAGTTACTCTACAATTAGTTGACCTCATTGGTAATGAGTTGATAACACTTGCAGACGAAGAATTGTCAAGCGGTACATATCAAATCAATTGGAACGGCAACCTTAACAACGGCAAACAGATTTCGAGCGGTCAGTACATGCTCAGATTAGTTTCCGGTAAAGTAACAAGCGTTTATCCGATTGTAATAGTTAAATAATTCAATAATCGAGCAGGCTCCTTGCGGGGAGCTTGCTCAGATTTAAAAATTGAAAACAAAGTATTAATATATAGGAGATAATCATGAAGAAATTTCTATTGAGTGCGGTAATTGTAGCAGTATTTGCTGTTATCCTGTATCTGCCTCAAAATGCTAACGCTCAAGTATTCGGCGAATTCACTTCCATTTCTTTGGTAGAGAACAAACCTTATGAAGAGTTTAGCGATGGCACAGTCATTTCCGCAAGTAGGTTCGCGTTAGGCCCCAGCTTTAACGAAACCAACAAAAATGATGGCTATTATCGCGTGAACCTCGGTTTTGATTTCGAGTTCAACGGCGAAGTGTTCAATCAAGCATGGATTTGTGTTAATGGTTACATCACATTATCACCCCCTCCATTCTTGCCGTCACCCAATCCACAAGCATTATTCTTAGATGCTAATAACTACCCAACTAACGTAATTGCTCCTTTCTGGGGAGACCACTACTACAGAGATTCAACTGACTTCTTCCAACTTGGTTTTGTTGCATCGCAGATTTCTTACAAAACTGTGACAGAAACTGATGATGAAGAAAGACAAAGAAGAGTTTTCATCGTACAATGGAAAGACCTTAACATTAACTACATGCTCAACAATGAAGCAGTAAAATCAAGCGTCGGCAACTTCCAACTTAGACTTTACGAATCATATGACCAATATTCAAGACAAGGCAACATCGAATTTGCTTATGGCTCAATCGGTCCTCGCAACCGTCCCGATATAACAGATACAAGAGTTATAACTCGCGGCGCAGTTGTCGGTATCAAAGGTGAAGGCAAAATCGTTGGCGAAGGTGCTGACTATTTGAACGGCTTGTTATATAACAGAGATTTAGTTTTAGCAAATACAAGAACCGACGTAACTCAAAATTGGCAACCTTCGGGCGGCTCAGACAAGAGAATTCTATTTACTGCAAGCATTAGATTTAATGTTGCTGAATGGTGGGGAGACGGCGACGTTGACTTTTCAAAAGCTATAGGCAACAAACACTACGGTATGCCACAAAACAGATTCGTTACGGTAAACGATGCAAGATTGATATTGAAGTCAGTTGCAACCGGTATTCCTTTAGACCCCGTTAGAAGACGTGCCGCTTACCATGCTGACGTAAATCATAATGGCAGATATTATTACAATAATGATGGGAAAAAAATAAAAATCACAAAGAGAAGCAAAGTATTTACCGATGATTTGCCAAATGAAATCAGTTCAATCAAGCAAGTACTTTTCGAAGCCAACGAATACGATGCAGCTTGGATTTTACGCTATATCGGCGCAAGAGTTCCCGAATTACCATGGTTGTATGACACGTCTGTAAATTATGGTAAATTAGCCGCCGAAGAACATGCTAACCATATTAAACTCGGTAATGTCGCTGCGTTAGGCAATGGAGTCATCCAAGTTCCCATATATTTGAACGGTAATTTGAACCACGCACTTGGCTTTAGATTTGATGTTAATGCCGAAATTCTCGATATCGCTAAGTACGAAAACGAATCTTCGAATGTCATGGTAATGTCAAACTTAAATACTGTCGTTGTTTCAGGCGAAGGTAAATTCTCTTCGCTTGACCCGATAATCATATTGAAGTTGAAATTAAGAGAAGAAACTCTGAATTTGACAAATATCAGATTTAACGACAACGATGTTAATGACATTAATATGACTATCAGCAAACTTGAGACAAGCGACATAACAACTATGACATTGTCAAATATGCCGAATCCGTTTACTGACCTTACGATGATTAATGTAAACATTGCACAAACAGGCACTTATACTTTAAACATCTACGACATGCAAGGCAACTTGGTTAAAGAACTCGTGAACGGTGAATTATCATCAGATATTCATTCATTCACTTGGGACGGCAAAGATATGAACGGTAAAACCGTTGCAAACGGAATTTACGTTTACAGATTGCGAGGTAACGGCGTCAATGCTTCAGAAACTATGATTTTCAACAAGTAAGATGGCTAAATTTCTTGCTACATATTTAATGGCGTTGCTGTTGCCGATTTTTATCGGCAACAGTGACTCATTATTTTCGCAAGAAAGCATTAAGTCCGTCATCCGTAATTTTTATAATACTCGACTGTGCAGTATTGACAGGCACAAAGAAGTGCTTGTACTAATTGAAATCGGCCCCGTTGCATTGAAAGATTCATTGTACGGCTTTGATTTTTCAGTTAAATATGACCCGGCATTAATAAAGTTTTATGCTCCTGTATATATAAATACAATTTCTGAATTTTTCGAATTTAAGGATATAAATTTCGGATTGGACTACGGAAAAGTGAAAGGTTATGCACTAGGTGAGTTCCCATCTGGCGGGAATAAACCGCTAATTGGTTTTTTAGGCAAATATCTTGACAATTGCTCAATCAGAACTCCGATTGTGCTTGAATACCTTGAGTTTACTGGGGACTTCGAGAAAACTATTCTGCCAGCTGATACACTGTGGATAAAACCAGACATAGTAGAAAATCCCGAGTACAAATTCGAATGCGTACTTCACGCTGATGAAATAGTCTTTGATATCGAAGAAGAACTAAAGAGCATTGGTGGCAAAATTAATTTCAGTACCATTGATGAAATAAATACAATAAGCGTGAATATTCGAATTGATTCGGATAATTATTATATAGAAGATTTCATGGCGGTAAATTCATCATTTTGGGTTGTGGAGACTAATATTTTGCATGACGGCATGAATGCAAAGTTACGTCTGAATGAATCAATAAACAACGGCTACGAATATGAAATTAAGATACGCGAATTAAGAAAAGATCCAGATAAACAGCCCAATCTGACAATCATACCTTTAAAATTGAGTGAATGTAATTGCGTTTCGAAATATATGAGCGATAATTTGACCATCAAGACTTTGAAAAAAAAAGATGCAGATACTACGATTGCAAGCATCAGCGACAATTTGATAGCTTCGCAATTCAGAGTATATGACAATGGAAGCGTTATAATGATAGAAAATTTATCCAAATATGACATAAACGAGATGCATTTATTCAATTATGAAGGTAAAATCCTAAAAAGCATGGATACGAGCCTCGGCAGAATACTCGTCATCGAAAGGAGTGATTTGCCGGCGGGAGCATACTTCATAAGATTACATTTATCTAATAGTGAATTAGTTAAAAAAACAGTTTTAATATATAATTAGTTAATTTTTATTTATTATGGGGGTTATTATGAAACTCTTACTACGTCAAAGTAAAATCAGGAATTATTTTTTTCTGTCATTGCTCATTGGATTCATTGCGCTGACAGTTACTGATTCTTACGCAACATTCAACCGTCCGGAAATCCCAAAATTAAGTTTGATGGGATTTGACGAATCATATGACACGGAGTTCTATCCTGACGGTAGAATTTGGGTGCCTCCGACCACAACAGGCGCTCGCGAATTCTTGGTACCCGTGTTCATATCGAACAATTGGTACAGTTATCAAAATTTCCAAGGCGTAGCTCTTTATTCGGTTAACCCGATAACGAGCTTCGAATTTTCAGTTTTCTACAACGGTAAAGCCGTTCGCGCTATCGGTGTAGAAAAAATCAATCCATTTTTAGACGGTGATGAACCATTGGCGGCAAACTTTGAAATCAAAACTGATGATTTCGAAGATGATTACTACTGGTACTACATCAACCCTAATAAATGGAATGACTCTCGCGACAATGAAGACGGTCGCAGAATTCGTATTACCGGTACTTCAAGTAAATATTTACCAAACACTGACCGTAACTTCCGTGAATATAAAGTGATGCTTTATATCAGATTTAGAGTAATCATAGCGCCTCGCCCGATGGACCCAGGCTTCGGTTTCGTTCAAACTACTCCAATGTACATTGACAATAGAGTCGTAAAATACAACGAAATGAACGCGGCTACGGACTTTGCATGGCAACATATGACTGATTACGACGTCAATAACTATCGAAACCTATACAATAGAGTTCTAATTGGTCCCAACCGAGGCAGATTAGACGGCAACTTATTCTTGCCCGAAACTTATCTTGATGGTTTGAACAACGCTCCTATTTCCGAAGATGACAACAACATCATACTTCCCGGTCCTATGCAAGATGACGCGATGTGGACTGCCGAACCTGTATTGCCGGGTGTCATCACCCTGAAGATTTCCGACGCAGTACCCAAATTCAGAGTAGCATCTGTAACCGACGATGAATATCAAACCGACGAAACAGGCAGCGTATATTTCTTGCCTCAGGTTGTTACAGTTGATGATAAATCTCCTGAGCAAATTGGCATCGCAAGAATTAAGATTACTAACAGCACAACAAAATCAAGACTACAAAATATATTCATCGAAACAGATGCCGATTGGCTACGTATCAGTAGAGACCCATTAAACACAAGCAGAACTTTACGTATAGATCCGAGGAATGCTTCAGTTTCTTTGCTCGATAATGGTATTCTTGGCTTTGAGCTTGACCCGGTATTGAGGACTACGCTAGATGATGGAGATGTCTTCTTGAGAATATCCGCTGATCCGACAAGATTGGTCAACAGAGGCGATGAACCTTGGGGTGTGCATATTGGTCATATAACGATTCGTTCTGATTATGCTGAAATCAATCCCGTTAGAGTAAGAGTAGTATTCTACTTCCTTGCTAATCCTTTTGAACCGAGTTTTGATAAAGCCAATCAAGGAGGTATCAATATCAGAGTTACTAACTCTGAAGGTCCGGCGGGACGTACTTTGAATATGGTATTCGGTACAGGTACAAGAGCTACTGATGGCATTGACTTACTATATGGTGAACGAGCTTATACTACACCACTCTCAACTTCAAACTTTGACGTTCGCTGGTTCCCACTCACCACTGATGAGCAAATTCCTTACGGATTTGCTGATTTTGCCCCGAATGAATTCACACCAAGAACAGTATCACGCGATATCAGAGCGTATAATATGCCCAAAGGTGTAAACTCATACATTTATGTTGCCAAGTTCAATAATCAGGCTTCAGCATATCCAGTTGTTGTAGAATGGGACGTTAGAGACTTCCCTGACGGCGCTCAATTATTTATTCGCGCGGTTCTCCAAGGAGAATTATTGCCTGCTACCGACATGAGACTGGCAACGACAACAGGTCAGTTTACACGTTCATTTACAATTCAAGACGCTAGAGTGAAAGAATTCAGAATTGAATATACTTTACCTAAATCATTGAACTTCCGCGATACTGATGGCAATCCGGTTATCAAACAAGGATGGAACTTGCTTTCTATGCCTTTGAAACCGACAAACAGCCGTTGGGACGTTGTATATCGCAATGCGATCAACATCCCTTGGGCATTTGTCAACAGTCAATACCAACCACGCGAAGTCTTGAAATTTGGCGAAGGTTATTTCGTAAAATATCCACAAAAAGTTGATACAAGCTTCTCAGGTGCATTTATCACGCAAATTGACCCGACATCTGACCCGATTAAAGTATTCGGCGGTGATACCCCCGACCCGGGCGACAATCGCTTCAGAGGCGGTTGGAACCTTATCGGCGCATTATCAGTAGAGACAAGCATCGAAAATATCAACTTTGCTCCGCTCCCTGGTGGTACATTACCTAACCTCGATTATACAAGAAGCTACGACATTTGGGGCTACAAGACTAACTTGGGATACTACCCTGTATCACGTTTAACCCCGGGACTCGGTTATTGGATTAAAGTTTCTGGAGACGGCTTATTAAACATCACTCACGACCCGACTAAGAAGATGGGAGCAAGCAATAGCGGTATTGCAAAGAAACTCGAATTAGATAAAGCACAAAAACTTACAATCCGTGATAACGCTCAGAAAGAATCGTATTTGTATATTACTAATAATACAAATGCTAATGTTAATGTATTCGAAATGCCGCCCGTTCCACCATCAGGATTATTTGATGTCAGATTCAATGACGACCGTTATTTGACAAATGCAAGTGAAAGCGTAATTCAATTGCAAGGCGTAACGTATCCGATTTCGATTAACATCAGCAAAGCAGAAACTAATTTGAGCTTTGTTGACCCAGTAACAGGCGAAGTTTATGGTACTATTGAAGCAGGCAAATCCGGCTCAATTCAAATCAGGAACCTTCCATTCAATTCAGTTAAAGTTATGAAGCCGGCAAGTGCTAATGTAGCTTCATTTGCATTTAGCGCATTCCCGAATCCGGCTACTACTAATGCTACAATGACAATTGATATGCCCGAAAGCGGTAATGTTTTGGTTGCAATGTACGACGCTTTAGGTAATCAAATAGCAGTATTATTGAATCAAGAAGTATCTATGGGACAAACTATCCACAATGTTGATTTATCGAAATTTGCTTCAGGCAACTATACTCTGAGAGTTGTTGCCGGAAACTACAGCTCAGTTGTTCGACTCAATATTGTAAAATAAATAGTCTCT
>CAZWXI010000084.1:0-12799 GCA_964637845.1 uncultured Hyphomicrobiales bacterium
TCTTTAATCACAATCTTGCGAGCATCAATTCTCTTAACAATCTTAGACGAATCGGAGCCAGCCTCTATATAGAGGAAAATTACCTTTTAAGAGAAATTAACGGCTTCAGAATGCTTGATTCGATTCATAGTGCTTTCTTGCTTCAAAATAATACCGAGTTAACTGAACTGAATGGATTCAATCGCCTCAAATATATAAAGGGGAACGCTGAAATAGCAAGCAATCTCAGCTTAAAGACATTTAACGGGTTTGATTCACTCCGTGCAATTGGCGGTGACTTAATTCTTGGCGATAATTTAGCTCTCACGGATATTAAATTTCTATCAAATTTACGTCGAATAAACGGTATCTTACATCTTTACGGATTAGCTTCGCTCGAAAGCTTAAGCGGATTGGACAGCTTAGACCACAGAACAATTAAATACCTGTATATTCAGCACTCGCCAAGACTGGAATTTTGTTCCGTTCGAAGTATATGCGAATACTTCGGCAGCGGCGGGCTTGCTACCGTTGAGGGCAATGCTGAAGCATGCAGTAGCAAGGACAAAATCATCGAGCAATGCGATTTACTCTCGGTCGAAGCAAGAGCAAAAAATACTATTCGCATATATCCCAATCCCTCAAGCGATAAAGTTCGAATAATCACAGGCGGAGTGCAAAAACTTCAAATTCATGATTTAAACGGTTATCTGCTCTACGAAACTAAATTTTACGGTGATATGGAAATTGACATCTCGTCATTTACCCCGGGTTACTATATTATTACCTTGCAGTCAAGTAAAGAAATTATTTCGACAAAAATCATTAAAATATAATCCGTAAGTAATAAACATTTAGTAAATCTCGTAAAATATGCCTAATTTTGCTAATTAAAAAGTAAATGCGGCATTATATGCAAAACGAACGCAAAAGTTACGTCATTGGCGACATTCACGGGTGCATAAAAACACTCCGCTCGTTACTTTTCGATATTTGCGTAATCACCCCCGCCGACAGGCTTATATTCTTGGGTGATTACATTGACCGCGGTCCAAAACCCAAAGAAGTCGTTGAGCTTATTATCAAACTCGAAAATGATGGTTATGAAATAATAGCACTCAAAGGCAATCATGAGCAAATGCTGATAGATTCGGTAAATCAACCAAAAGCACTAAAAAACTGGCTCAGGAATGGCGCTGTGAATACTTTAGACAATTTCGAAATAATGTCCCCGGGATTTCTCGATGATAACTACTTGAACTTTTTTCTAAAACTGAAGCCTTTCTTCCTTACAGATGATTTTGCCATAGTTCACGGTGGATTCAACTTCGATATCAAAAACCCTTACACCGATACCGAAGCGATGATTTGGTCGAGACCCATTAAAATTGACAAATCTAAAATCGGATACCGTAAAATGATTGTCGGACATACGCCAACATCTCTTGAAGAAATCAAACAGAGCTTGAGCACTGACGTTATTCGGCTCGACGGAGGTTGTGTGTATCACCGTCAAGTAAAAAATCTCGGTTATTTGTGTGCCTACGAACTTAGCTCTCGGGAATTATATTATCTCGAAAACTGCGATTAAGCATTAATTCTTTTTAATTTATTCTACATTTGTAATAATGTTTAGAGTGAATGTTTTATTTGTTTCAACGTTAATAAAAAGCCGCCCAAATTGGAGCGGCTTTATAATTTACTTAGGACGGGTCACATAGCATCAATATGATTCATAATGAAAATTTTTATTCCGCCCTTAGTTTGCGTTTTACCCAACAATCCTACGTTTGATGCATTAGCAAAGCTTGCCAATCTCTTTGCCGCAAACGAGCCGTCTTCGTTGTAAACAAAATATACATCATTTCCAGCTTTGAATACAAGCAAACCTCCGCGAGATACAATAGCATTAGCTTCATCTCGGCTAACTTTGCCCGTACCACCGCCTACAAGACCGTCAAGTGATGCAACGTATCCTTGCAGTGGAGTTTTGGTATAATCGCCCGCGGGAGCCGCAGCAGCGGGTTTATCCGCCGGTTTTTTATCTTCTTTCGCTGTCTGTGCTGGTACTTGTGTAGGTTCGGGGACAAATTCTGCTGCGGTTGTATCGGCTTCAACTTGAGTTTCTTCGACAGATTTGACGATATCTTCAATAGTTTCTTCAGGTAATGGCGTCTCTTCTTTCTTTTCGCCACAAGCCACAAAATTGAGCACCAAAGCTGACACCAACAGCACTACTAAATATTTTTTTAGCATTTTTTTCCTCAGTTTATTTGTTATTACAATTTTATTACATTACATCAATCATTGATATGACAATGATATTCAATCCGTGCACGGTGCGTGTTTTGCCTACTATACCAACAGTGTCAGCGGTTGCAAAACCTGCAAGACGCTTGCCTGCAAAAGAACCATCCTCATTATAGACAAAGTAGATTTTGTTCCCGGACCTGAATACCAAAGCATTACCTGCATCGGCAAGAGCTTTTGCTTGGTCTTTGGTTACTTTGCCCGAACCACCCATCACGAAATCGTTCAAACTGATGACTTCACCTTTGAGAGGTGCCTGAGCGTAAGCATAATGTATTGTCGCCAAAGCAGAAACAAGCAAGGCAAAAGCAATCGAAATAATCGCTATTTTTTTCATTATTGGTTCTCCCGTATTAATTTATGGCTGGTTTTGCATATGGTACATCAGCTACCCGTTGGTATGAAACGTGAACAATAATATGCCTATTAGGCGAGTTGCCATGCAGGAAGCCGCCGCTTATCGGATTTCTTACAAGCATAATTTTGGCATAATTGTAGAGAGGTTGACCGGGTTGATATTTACGAACATAGAATATTGCATTCTGAGTACCCGAAATTGTAGCTAGGTCAATTGTTACTTCAACGTACTTTGTGTTGCGGTCGCCTTCGTCCATAGCTTTGCTGTCAAATACTGCGTTTAATGAACTTGCTAAATAATATTCTGTAAACATGAAAGTAGGTTGGGGTGTTGTTGAATAGTTATAATTCAATTTTGTTGCCGAACCGAAGTTGACGACCATGCCGTCAGTCCTGATGCCTAAATCCCAGTCACCACTGTTAGCTATTGTACGAGACATTGGTCCATTCTGTGATGAATTGTATATTTGAAGTCCGCTTCCAAAATTAGAGGCTGTTTCATAAACTCTAATTGGAGCGTCGGGGTCGAAAACTGATTTTTCAAATCTTGCGGCAGGTGACCACTTAACAGTAGCTGCACCACTGGATACTTCGCCGTTGGTGTAGCGTGCAATGAGTTTAAATTCGTAAATCTTGCCTTCGTTTAGTTCCGGTACAATAATAGGATTGACGCCCCTCGCGACTGCCATTGTTTTAGTAGATGTCGAGCCGACTTCGTTGTAGGTAAGTAAATAATCTTGGAACAAGGAATTTGTTTCGGAAGTAGAAATGTCGTACTTCAAATGAATTGTGCTTTCGTTTACCGATAATGCCATTAAGTTAGTCGGTGCATTAGGTTTTTCCTCGACCGGATCGGGGTCAGTAGTGCTGTCGCATGAGATTGCAAAAAATGCAAACATTAATGCCGAGATTAAAAATGCTGAATATTTAGTGGTTTTCATAAAAAGCTCCCTAAGAAAATTAATAAATACATGTTATAGTTTTCACGATATTGCGTGATTAATATTTTTGCAATTGTTGAATGGTGCCCTGAGTAAGCAAATCAGATTTTGCCCGCCATTGACAACTCTCGTGCCAAATCATATGTGATTTTATCGCGAGAGAACAATCCTATGTACTTTTCATCGGGTTGGGGCAATTTTCCTTCTCGCCATAATTCAAAAAGCTCTGCTAACTTTTTCTTGATTGCTTTCACATCAATTGGCTCACAAATAAAGCCGGCGCCACAATCTTCTGCAATTTTGGTCATCGGGCCCGAGGGGGCGTTGATAAAAATCGGCTTTCTTGCGCCTAAGTACTCATAAAGTTTGCCGGGCGAACGATAGATATCATTCATCATAAGCCAAAGAACATCAGATTCAATCAAATGACGAATTGAATCTTTATGGGTTACATAACCTGTTAGCTCGACATTTGCATACAATTTGTATTTATTGATTAATTTGAGATGTGAATGTCGCATCAGTCCTACAAAACGAAGTTTTAGAGCTTCGGAGGCTTGTGGATTTGCCGTAATAAATTCCGATACTGCCTGAAGAAAATACTTAGGTGTCCGGTCATCTTGAAAAAGTCCCGAATGAGTGATAACAAATTTACCGTCATTTGTTCGCGTACTGATAATGCCCGCAAAGTCGTCGGGGTCGTAGCCATGAGGTAAAATTACAATATCGTCGTGCGAAAGAAATCTGTAACGCCGTAAGAGCAATTCCTTGGCAAATCGTGTCGTGACAAATGATTTATGAGCATGAGAGAGTATAATCTGCTCCATTTTGATATTTCGACTGCGATGATACGGAGTGACAAAATATTTAAACGGATTATCCACCCAAGTATCGCGATAATCTGCCAAAAAAGCTACATCATATTTGCGGGATAACTTATCGGCAATTAAGAAATCGGTAAATGGCGGGGCTGTCGCAAAAATAGCACTTATATCATGTTCGGCAAAAATCTTATCGGCGGTTTGCAATGCGGACTTCTGCCATCCTCTCTTTGAATCGGGAATATAAAATGTATCGTAATATAATCTGCCCAAGGTTTGAACAAATTTATTCGGGAAAGCTCGGATTTTTTGCGGTTTGTCTTTGCTCGGTGTACGGTAAATCGCAGCTTCAGAGTTCTCGATATCGGTAAACAAACTCTCATCAAAAGCATAGTAATCCATATTACCCGTGGTCAGCACGATAGGTCGCCAACCGTATTGGGGCAGGTACTTGACAAATTTCAATGTTCTTTGGACGCCGCTTAATCCCATTGGGGGGAAATAATATGCAATCACGAGAACATTCCTTACGAATTCCGAGAAATTGTTTTTTTGATTATTCACGTTCATTATCGAGGCATCAAATTATGTCAATTGACCCCGGAGGTGCCGATAAAACTTGTCCGCCGCTTGCGGTTACTAAAATCAATTCATCCATGCGAATTCCGAATTTACCTTTCATGTAGATACCCGGCTCTATACTGAGCACGCTTTCATTAGGTACAATCTGATCGTTGAGTTCATAGCTGATAATCGGATTCTCTACGGCTCTCAAACCGACACCGTGCCCTACTGTATGCTTGAAATTATCGCCTAATCCTGCTTTTTTGAAGTGATTACGTACAAGAGAATCGAGATACTTCCCGTACATACCCGGGCGTGTTTCTTTCAGAACTATGCCTTGAGCTGCACGTATTAACTCGTATATTTCCTTTTGTTCCTTGGTGGTTTTGCCAACGGACACCGTACGCGAAATATCCGGACCAAAACCGTTTACTTTCGAGCCAAAATCCATGATAATAAGGTCGTTCTTTTTGATTTTCCTGCCGCTCGGATTGCCGTTTACCATACTGCAACGTTCGCCTGAAACAACGATAATCTCCGAAGGTTCTCCCTCGGAACCTGCCTTGCGACATTGGTAAGAAAGTTCATCGGCTATTTCTTTTTCTGTCATCCCTGGTTTAATCACTCCAAGCATATATTCATATACTCCGCGTGAAATTTCGATAGATTTTTTGATAAAAGCCAACTCGTCGGGGTCTTTCGGTTGAGTGAATCTCGAAACCAAATTTTCTGCCGGTTTAAACTTTAACGGGCGAATGATGTTCCTTATGGAAACTGCCTCTGAATATGGCGTCACATCTGCTTCGAAAGCAATGGATTCGACACCTTTCAGAAACTTCTTTTTTGCAAGATGCTCCCAAGGACTTCTTGTAATGTGGAACTTCAAATTCGGTAATTTGTATAATTCAACGGCGATTTGCTCTTCGTAAGAATCGTCGGTTACAAAGTGTAATTCTTCTTGCGTTATAAAAAACAGAGCATTAGACCCCGAGAAATTTGTCAAATAACGTATATTGGGTAAATAACTGACAGCTATTGCCTCCACTCTGTGTTCTTCAAGTGAAAATCTCAATTGGTCGAGCCGTCTGTTGATGATTTCCGGATAGCTACGTGACTCGGTAGCTTTACGGGGTGTTGTCTTTTTTGCCATATGCCTTTGTGCTATATATTATACAAAGTAATTCGGTGATTCCTTAGTGATGCTTACATTATGCGGATGCGATTCTCTCAAACCCGCATTGGTAATTCTATTAAATTTCGCTTTTTTTTGCATTTCTTCAATCGTCCGACAGCCACAATAGCCCATTGCGGCACGCAATCCACCAATTAGCTGGTAAATGGTATCACTGACGTTACCTTTGAACGGCACTCTGCCCTCAATTCCTTCGGGTACGTATTTGCTGATTTCATCTTCTACATCTTGGAAATATCTATCGGCGGAACCCTGTCTCATAGCATCAAGTGAACCCATCCCGCGATAAATTTTAAATGCGCGTCTTTCATAAATTATCTTTTCGCCAGGACTTTCTTCGTGCCCTGCCAGAAGATTTCCTATCATTACTGTATCAGCTCCTGCCGCAATTGCTTTCGCGAGGTCACCTGTCTGCTTGATACCGCCATCAGCCACTACGGGTATATTATACTTCGAAGCAACGGGTACAACGTTCATTATTGCAGTCAATTGCGGCACTCCGACGCCTGCGATTATTCGAGTAGTACAAATCGAGCCGGGACCAATTCCAACTTTTAAACCGTCTGCACCCGCATCTATCAATGCCAATGCGGCTTCGCCTGTACCGATATTTCCGGCTATCAATGGTAATGAGGGAAATTTCGCTTTGATACGTTTGACCATATCAATCACACCCTTGCTGTGTCCGTGAGCAGTATCAACAAATACTGCATCTATGCCGACATTTACGAGTGCTTCAATGCGTTCTAAAGTATCGGATGCAATTCCTACTGCCGCGGCGGCAAGTAATCTTCCCATTTCATCTTTCGATGCATTGGGATGCTTTTTTTTCTTTTGAATGTCTTTGAATGTTATTAAACCTCTGAGCGTCATGTCAGAATCCACTACGGGGAGCTTTTCGATTCGTTTATCTTGCAAGACAATTTCGGCTTCTTCCAGTGTTGTACCCACCGGCACTGTTATGAGTTTGTCCTTAGTCATAACATCGGCGATTTTCTCGTGAGGGTCTGGCTTAAATCGTAAATCTCTATTAGTAATAATACCGATTAATTTACGACTCACATCTATTATCGGAATGCCCGATATATGATACTTGGACATTAGCTCAAGTGCATCCGCGACAGTTTTTTCGGCTGTAAGCGTGATTGGGTCTTTTATCATACCGCTCTCGGAGCGTTTTACGCGGTCAATTTTATCGGCTTGCTTTTCGATTGAGAGATTTTTGTGAATGACACCCAGTCCACCCTCTCGAGCCATAGCTATTGCCATGCTTGATTCGGTAATTGTATCCATGGCGGCACTCAAAACAGGTACATTCAAGGTGATATTGGTAGTCAGGCGTGAGCTTATATCTGTGTCACGCGGGAGCACTTGCGAGTAGTCGGGAATTAACAATACGTCGTCGTAGGTTATACCCTCATATGCAATTTTGTTTTCAATCATCACAAATACTCTACAAATGAAAAATAATAAGCGGAGAATTCATCGTTCTCCGCTCTTGATTTTAATTAATTTATTGTCTTGCAGATTTTCAGTTTAAACTCATTTAATCTAATTGAGTTTTTGAATTTACTTTTCGAGAAATCGTCGCTTGCATTCGCCAAATCGTTCTGGAGTTTTTCGATTGTTTTGATGATTTTTTCGTGTACTATTTCAGCCGATTCGTCAGCAGATTCTACGATAATCGAAATTTTGTTGTTGTTTACTTCTATAAATCCGGTGTCAGTTGCAAACTGAAGCAGTTTGTTGTCTGATGTCGAAACTTTAATAACACCTATATCAAGACTCGATACTATTGGAGCGTGATTGATAAGTATCTCAAATGGAGACTTCGAGCCGGGTACGTTTACAGAATTTGCTTCGCCCGAAAATACGGTTCTCTGGGGTGTTATGATATCAATATTCAAATATTTATCAGCCATTCTGATTTCAATTAGTTCTGACTTTTTTTCCAACTGTCAAATACTTGGTCAATAGTGCCCTTGTATGCAAATTGACCTTCGGGTATATCGTCGCACTGACCATCCAATATAGCTTTGAATCCGGCAATCGTGTCGTTGACGTGAACGTAAACTCCATGATAGCCCGTGAATTGCTCTGCAACGTGGAAGGGTTGCGAGAAAAATCTTTGGATTTTTCTCGCTCGATAAACTGTGGTTTTATCTTCGTCTGAAAGCTCATCCATACCCAAGATGTTGATGATATCCTGCAAATCTTTGTATGTTTGCAGAACTTTGATGCATCTTACGGCTGTATTATAATGGTCTTCACCTAAAATGAGTGGGTCCATAATTCTTGAGTTAGAATCAAGTGGGTCAACTGCGGGATAGATGCCCAATTCGGATATTTGACGTGAAAGTACCGTTTTTGCGTCAAGGTGTGTAAATGTATTAGCGGGAGCAGGGTCAGTCAAGTCGTCCGCGGGAACGTAAATAGCTTGAACCGACGTAATTGAGCCCTTGGCGGTAGAAGCGATGCGTTCCTGCAAAGCACCGAGTTCGGTAGCAAGTGTCGGTTGGTAACCTACTGCCGACGGCATTCTGCCTAAGAGTGCGGATACTTCCGAACCTGCTTGAATAAAACGGAAAATGTTATCAACGAATAATAGTACGTCGCGTCCCTCTTGGTCACGGAAAAATTCAACAGCAGTAAGGGCTGTCAGAGCTACTCTAAAGCGTGCTCCCGGAGGTTCGTTCATCTGTCCAAAAATTAAAGCTGTTTTATCCAAAACCCCTGATTCTTCCATTTCGAGATAAAGGTCATTGCCTTCGCGGGTTCTTTCGCCTACACCTGCAAAGCATGAATAACCGCCGTGGTGTTTAGCGATATTGTGAATCAATTCTTGAATAATAACGGTTTTGCCTACGCCGGCACCACCGAAAAGGCCTGTCTTGCCGCCTTTTGTAAATGGTTGTATCAAGTCAATAACCTTTATTCCGGTTTCAAACATTTCTTTGGTTGTGGAAAGTTCTTCGAACGAAGGTGCGGGACGATGAATCGGATAATGGACGTCTGATTTGATTTCGCCTTTGCCGTCAATCGGTTCGCCGATTACATTCATCATTCTGCCGAGAACGTTTGGTCCCACGGGAATTGTTATCGGAGTTCCAGTATCATACACTTTCATACCACGCACGAGACCATCGGTATTGTCCATGGCAATAGTACGAACCCTGTCTTCGCCTAGATGCTGCTGAACTTCGCAAACAAGATTTTTATCCAAGCCGTCTTCGACAGATTTAAACGGTATTTCAAGTGAGTTCAATACTGCGGGTATTTTGCCTTGTGGAAATTGTACGTCAACTACAGGTCCGATTACTTGAATTATTTGTCCTTCGTTCATGCTTTTCTTTAAACCTTTATGATTATAGTTGTAAAATATTATTTTCAATTTGTTTGAAGCATAAACTACAAAAATAATTAAATTTATGTCATTGCCAATCACAAAATCATATGCTTACACTAAAATTTTATCTATGACTAAATTTTTTGCATTTTATTTTATTTTTAGTTAATTTTAATAAAATATAAATAATTGTGTAACGAATTTAATTTTAAGTTGTTTATATGTAAAATTAACGGCAATTATTTGAAGGATTGCTTATGAGGAGTTTTATACTTTGTATTACATTTTGGCTTTGCTTTACGGGACTCTTCGCTCAAAAAGAGTTCTACAACTGGTATTTTGGGGATAGAGCCGGAATAACTTTTAATACGCCAACTTTAAATCCAATTTCAATACCGGGCAATCCGACATTCCAATATGAAGGTTCAGCAACAATCTCCGACCAATTCGGCAATCTGCTGTTCAGCACTAATGGCGAATATGTAATTAATTATCTCGGGCAAAGAATCAACGAAGAAAAACTAAAAGGGCATCAATCCTCCACCCAATCGGCATTAATCGCAAAAAGACCCGGCATGGGTAAAATTTACTACATATTTACAACGGATGCAAGCGAATACGTTGACCCCCCAAATGAGGGGCTAAATTACTCGATCGTGGATATGGACGGCAATGACGGAAAAGGTATAATGCTCGCCACAAACGTTCCATTAGAATCAAAAATGAGCGAGAAAGTTAGCTCCGCGCTTCATGCTAATACTAAAGATATTTGGATAATTTCAAAAGGATGGAAAAACAACAAGGTTTATGCTTATTTATTGACTGAAAACGGAATTACCGATACTGTGATAACTCAAATCGGATTTAACCCAACAAGCGAATTACATGCTGTTGGGCAAATGAAAGCATCACTTCAAGGCTCAAAAATCGCGATAGCATACCAAGATGTAAATTTCTTCGAACTCTATAAATTTGACAACAAGAGCGGAAAATTATCTGCCCCTATTAGAATAACAGTTGATAATTTGTGGAACTTATATGGGGTTGAATTTTCTCCATCCGGAAAAGTGCTTTATATTGGCAATAGCCACAATAGCGGTAATATATTTACAATTTTGCAATATGACATGAGTATCTATGACTCAGTTTCAATTAAAAGTTCCGAAAGAGTTTTACAAAGAACTGTTGGGCATATAGGTTCATTCCAACTTGGTCCGAATGGTAGAATTTATATAGCCATAGCAGATGAAAATCGATTAATTGAAATGCGGAACCCTGAAAATATTGGCAACCCTGGGCTTTTCAGTGTTTCCTTAGATAGTAATACATCTCAGTTGGGTTTGCCTAACGCCGTGCCAAAAGGATTGACGCTTGATTACAGAATTGACGTCTGCGAAAACGACCCCTTTACACTCGACCCGTTAGATGCCTTACAGGATACATCACAGTACCAATTTGAATTCGAATGGAAGGGCCCCGGCGGATTCACTTCAAAACTGTCTAAACCTTATTTTGTTCAAGCTACAATAGCCGATAGCGGTATTTACACGCTTACTGTAAAATATACAGTCAATAACGAAGACATAATTGTCACACTCAAAAATCATATTCGCGTTAACAAAAGAACAAAATTTAACATCAGCGGGAAAAATATAATCTGCAAGGGGCAGTTAACAACTTTATCGGCAGATACGACTCATCCGTTTTTTGCATATAGATGGTCAAACGGCTCGACTGCCCGGAACATCACGGTAGGCAATCCCGGACGATATCATTTAATCATCAGAAACAGCCGCGGATGCTTCGATACGGCATATATTGATGTAACTGTTCTCGAAACACCCGATGCTACAATATTGGGTCCAAAAGTGATTTGCGGGTAAAAAGGCTCGGAATTGCGAGCAAAAGATATAAGTGTTGATAATCAATATCTATGGTCAACGGGCGAGACCACGCCTGCTATATTGGTCACTCGACCCGGCAATTATTCATTAAAAGTAATAAATAAAAACGGGTGCGCTGATTCAACAACATATACAGTGGTGAAATTAGACGATTTAGGAGTTATCATCGATGGTGATACAGTAATTTGTGTACCCGGCTCAGCATCATTAACTGCACGTTCTGTTACCGATTTGTCCAAATTCAAATATTATTTCGTTTGGTCAACCGGCGATACATCTAATACGCTAATTGTAACTAAGTCCGGTACTTATACAGTCACACTTATAGTAGAAGATAATTGCACTGCCGTAGCTTCCCGCAAACTCGAACGTAACCAAAGCGCCGAAATTACATTGAACCGAAATGGGCAAATCGGTTTATGCAAAGGTGACACACTTGAAGTTAGCGTTTTAAACCCCGTCAATGATTACATATATATTTGGAATGACGGTTTCAGAGGGATTTCAAGAAAATTCTATGATACAAGTGGCCGCTATGTTGCTTATGCCGTTACTCCCGAAGGGTGCGTAGATTCGGCTATGATAGAGCTATACGTCTATGAAAAGCCTTCTGTTCGACTCAACTTCGAGGGCGAAGTCGCAATTTGCCGAAGCCAAACCCTAACACTACACGTCGTTCCAAAAATGCCCGGTTATACTTATTTATGGTCAACCGGCGAAACAACCGACAGCATTGTTGTCAGTCGTACAGGTCTGTATTACGTCACCGTTACCAATGCTCGTGGATGTACCGGTAATGCAGTAGTTTCTGTAGTTGTATCAGACAGATTACCCGTCAGAATTGCAGGACAAAGAAGCGCTTGCGTTGGAGATACGATTATTCTTACCGCAAATGCGAATTATCCCGCTTCTGAAAGCAACTTTACATATCTGTGGTCCACTGGTGAAACTACAAAGTCTATCGAAGTCATTTCTTCCATGGCAGTAGAGTGCACTGTCAGCCATAAAAACGGGTGCGAAGGCAGTGACAAAGCCAATATAATATTTTACGAAATTCCAACCGTTGAACTTAACTACAAGCAACATGTAGAATTTTGCCTTGGCGACAGTAGGTTAATTGAGGTCGTGTCTCCTAATCTGAGATTTGATTACAGATGGCAAGACGGTACTTCAGGTGCGTCGCGAATTGTCGAAGAAACGGGCAGGTACAAAATTTTTGTCTCAAACGGTAACACCTGTTTCGATTCAGCCGAAGTAAACGTGCTCGTCCATGAAAAGCCCGACGTAATAATTACCGCGGACGATACGGCATTTTGCAAGGGCGGTTCATTGATGCTTTCTTCTGTGTTCGACAGTTCGTTGAATTACCTCTGGTCAACAGGCGA
>CAZWXI010000085.1:0-11742 GCA_964637845.1 uncultured Hyphomicrobiales bacterium
TTCATGCGCTCGAGTTTGCTTTGCAGACCGGTAATTTATCTGAAAGCATTAAAGCATCGACTTATTCGACTTTATCCCAGCTTAAGGGTAATCAAAAAGACTTTGCAAAAGCACTTCACTATGCTGAAAAATCCCTTAAAATTGTTCCCGAGCAACGTTATGCACGGAACTTAAAGGGGTATTCGCTTTTATATCTTGGTAGATTTGAGGAGGCAGAAGCGGAATTCAATAGACTACTTCAAAACATTAGCGCTGATGCTATGGTAGCTTTTGATATTGAAGTTCCAAAAAATATAGTTGATCAAGGATTGATAATGGCACATAGCCGCCGGATTAATTAGTCTTCATGAGTGAAGCATCGACTTCGACAATTTCCATTGCAATAAATTCAGTGGAGTGATATTTAAGCCTAGAGTCTAAACTATCAAAAATCAAGTAATATATCACCCCATTTTCGCAAAATAACTCCAACGAGTCCTTATCGCTGCTTAAATCCCAATTTCCGGAATCACTAACAAGAAAATTGTCGGCTTTTCGCACCAACTCAAAAGTCATGTTTGGATTTAAAACTAATAATATGTGAAAATTTTCAGGTAGCTTGCTAACTATTATTCCGCTTTCGGAAATGATAGTGATAGATACGGATTTCCAACTGCCCTTAAAATTTTCCAAACTGCCAATTGGACCATTTAAATCACTACAAGCAGAGAATGTCACGAAGACTAGTAAAATTAAAACTCTTATCATTTATGCGCCGTTTATATAAACAAATTACGCTTTGAATGTAACAAAAGTTACAGATTTAGGATAATTTGGTAGCTTTGATTGTATATAAGGATTCGTTCAAAGCACAAATGAACTCGTCTATTTCTGTCCGACCAACAATCAATGGAGGAACCATTCTCAATACATTTCCGGATGTAGCATTTGCTATGACTTTTCTTTTCAGTAATTCATCCAATAGCTCTGATGCATCGAAAGACAGCACTAAACCTTGCATTAGCCCACGTCCACGAACTTGCAGAACAATAGATTCATAATTTGATTGAATATTAAGAAGCTTTTGTTCAAAATAATTTCCGATATTATTTATATGTTCAATCAATCCCGCTTCTAAAACCTCAAGAACAGCCAAACCCGCGGCACAAGCAATAGCATTGCCACCATAAGTTGTGCCATGCATACCGGGTTCAAATATTTTGTCGAGTGCTTTATTAACAAGCAATACTCCTAAAGGCAATCCGCCACCTATGCCTTTAGCCATAACAACGACATCGGGTTTTACGTCAAAATGTTCGAAGGCAAAAAACTTACCTGTACGTCCCATACCGCACTGCACTTCATCGGCAATTAGCAGGAAGTTATTGACGCGCCTCAATTCTTCTAAAACTTCGATGAACTTGACGGTCGGTTCGGCGATTCCGCCCTCACCTTGTATAAACTCAAGCATAATGCCGGCGGTTGATGAATTTACATTACTCGTTAATGATTCAATATCATTTAGAGGTATTACTTTTGTAGCCGGGAGGAATGGTCCCATTGTGTCTTTGTATTTTGGTTTATCCATTAGCGATAGAGCACCATAGGTACGTCCGTGAAAACCGCCTGTAAAGGCAAGAATTTCGCTTTTACCGTGCTGCACCCCCCAACGCCTTAGTAATTTGATGGCTCCTTCGGTAGCTTCTGCACCTGAATTACAATAAAAAACTTTACCGTAACCGGTCAAATTACATAATTTCTTAGCAAGTCGAATTTGAATGTCTTGGTAAAAATAGTTCGAAACATGCATATATTTAAACAACTGCTCTTGAACAGCTTCAATAATTCGGGGATGACTATGACCGAGAGCATTAACAGCAATTCCGGCAAGAAAGTCAAGATAAACATCGCCGTTTATATCGAATATGCGGCATTTATCGGCTTTGTCTATGACTATTGGAAGCCTTTTGTATGTTTGAAGGATGTAATTGTGCTCATTATTAATGAGAAAACTTCTATAATTTTCAACGTCTTGCATAATTTACTTGTTAAATATATATTTTACAATATCAATGTTATTTTTATATTAACGAGTGAAACCTTTATATCATTCACAAACTAAATTCTTGTTACATTTAACACTGAAATTTCAATAGGTACTGGTATGTTCAGCAATACTATTTTTTTTGTTATTTTTGTTTCTTAGGAGATTTCAATTATGATTTATGCTTTAGAAGGTAAACTGTTTTCAAAGTCAACTAATGGAATTGTAGTCAATTGCAACGGAGTTTTCTACATTGCAGGAACCTCATTGAACACTTATGAGAAACTCCCCGAACCGGGTAAACCCGTTTTTGTGTACTCATATATGCAATCTCGTGATGACGGAATTTCTCTGTATGCTTTCCATGATGCGGATGAACTTGAACTTTTCAAACTCCTAATTTCCATACCGGGTATCGGACCAAAGAGCGCATTAGGCATATTGTCAGCGGTAACTCCATATGATTTTCGAGACATTTTGCTTTCCAAAGACATTACAAAATTGACAAAATTTCCCGGCATCGGTAAAAAAACTGCCGAGAGAGTTATTTTCGAATTAGGCGATAAATCACTCACTCAAATAAATAAATTTTCATCAACCGATGCGAAACCAAAATTTAAAACCAATGTTGATGATGCTGTAGCTGCACTTACTGCTTTAGGCTATAACTATGCTTTAGCCGAAAAAACTGTCAGAACTGTTGTCAAAGAAGCCGGTAATATTGATTTAACTACCGAGAATATTATAAAAATGGCGTTGAAACACCAGTTGAAATAGTATGTTGTTAGTGATACCTGCAATAGCTCTAAGTCGTGGAAAATGTCTCGGTTGTATTGACGGTGAAATTGGTACCGGTCCTTACTATAAAAACCTTTTTGATAATCCACTAAACTTGGTGAAACTACTGAGGGAAGAAAATTCCAAAGCTCTGCACATTAATGATGTAGATTGTCTCTCAGGAATTGACAATCAATCCAACCTTGCCGTAATAGCCGATATATGCAAGAATTTTGATATCCCCATCCAATTATATTCAAAGTTTCTTGATATTGATATATGCAAAAATTTACTGGATAACGGAATTTATCGTTTAATTATTGATAAAGTAGATGAATTTAATAAATTGGCTGTTGAGAGTCTTATCACTTCCTATACTGCGTCACGAGTGGTCTTTTTGTGTGTGCTTGATGGGATGAATAAAATTTTGAATGCTGAGGTTCCTTTAGACGATTACTTAAAAATGCTGACTAAAATTGGGGCTAAACGTATAGTCATTAAATATAATGATTTACAATTGAACCCAATGAGGTTGGGATTTCTCAAGTCATTAGCCTCATTCTATAATTTGAAAATAACTGTGTATGATGGAATTTACAATACAGACGATTTGCTAAATTTAAACAGAATGACCTTCTCGGGAATAGATTCTATTATTATGTCGGAAGCTCTCTATCGCAACTGCTTCCCGTGTCAGAAAATTTGGAGACTTGCTGAAGCTAAATTGATCAACTAGTTTGCCTATTATTGATGATTGTATTTTATATGACAAGGATAATTCGTATTTTGCATACTAAAATTTTTCGAATTGAGATTTTTTTTTGAATACATTAATAATATAAAGCGGAGCATTGTGTATGCCTCATTTTTTTATAGACGGGGAAAAAATCGAAACTAAACCAGGTAAGACTATTATAGAAGCGGCATATGAAAACGGTTTACAAATACCTCATTTTTGCTGGCACCCTGAATTATCAGTTTCAGGTAATTGTCGTATGTGCCTTGTTGAAACAGGCATGCCGAAGAAACTTCCTGATGGCATGATAGAAAAGGACGAAAACGGTAATCCGGTTGTTAACTTTTTCCCGAAATTGCAAATAGCATGCGCCACCCCTGTTACTGATGGCTTATATGTCAATACCAAAAATGCCAAAGTGGTTGAAGCCCAAGAAGCTGTAATGGAATTTTTGCTGATAAATCATCCACTTGATTGCCCGATATGTGACGAAGCGGGCGAGTGTAAGTTGCAGGATTATGCATTCAGATACTCAAAGGGCGAGAGTCGTTTCGATGAACTGAAAAATCACAAAGATAAGCGTCAAGTTTGGGGACCGAATGTCATGTTCGATGCCGAGCGTTGTATATCATGCTCTCGTTGCATTCGTTATTCTCATGAAATTGCCAAACAAGACGTGCTCACTTTTGTGCAACGCGGCGACCACGTTACAATCAAGCTATTTGACGGTACTCACTTAGATAACCCATATTCAATGAATGTAATTGAAATCTGTCCTGTGGGTGCTTTGACAAGTCCAGACTTCAGATTCAAATCCCGTGTTTGGGACATGAGTTTCAATGATTCCATATCATTTGCCGATTCTACGGGCTCAAACATAAAAATCGGCGTTCGCAATAATGAAATTCTTCGCATAGAGCCACGCACCAATATGTACGTAAATAGATATTGGCTGACCGACGATGCGAGACTTAATCATTACGAGTTTGTAAATAAAAACAGAATTGTTCAACCACTTGTTAGAAAATCTGGTGAGCAGGTTTATGCCACTTGGCAAGAAGCATACCAAGCAGTTGCCGACGGTTTAGCAAATTTTAAACCAAATGAAATCATGTTCATTGCATCAGCTAAGGCAACTAACGAAGATAATTATGCATTCATGAAATTTGCCAAACAAATAGTAAAATCACCAAATCTGGACTACCTCGAGCACATTGATAAATCATTTGAGGACAATTTCTTCTTGGCTGTTTCAGATAGAGCGCCTAATACAAATGGAGTTATTTCTCTTGGTATATCTCATGATAATAGTCAGTTCAAAGCTAAAGAATTGCCTGAGAATATTAAAAAGGGATACATTCGTGCTCTCGTCGTACTTGAAGAAGATTTTAAACATAATGAGCATATAATTGAAACTCTTGATGATATCGAGTTTTTAGTTGTTTTATTTTATAATAACAACAAAATCACACAAAAGGCGGACGTAGTTTTACCTTCATCTACCTATGCTGAAATCGAAGGCACTTATATAAATAAAGACCGAAGAGTACAGCATTTTACACCTGCTTTGGTTACTAAAGAGAATTTGCGTTACATGGGTATGAAAATGAGTCGGCTCGATAAGTTTGGTGCCTTCAATGACAGATGGACTCAGCATGAGTTACGTGATTGCAAACAGAGTTGGAAGATTTTATCCGGAATAGCAAAATATATGAGTTCCGGATGGGATTACAAAAAATCCGAAGATATTTTTGATGAAATTGCGTCAAAACTTCCCGCATTTGCCAATATGGATTACGAGAAATTAGACGAATATCAAGGACTCGTTTTAGGTAGAGCCGACAAGCCCGACCCTAAAATTCGTAATTACGAATCACACGTTTACAAACCGAATTAAAATAATTTTGAATAATAATCTATCAACGATATGAATGATTTTACTTGGATAATTGTTGAAGCACTCGCCAAAGGCTTGGCAATTGTCCTTGCCATACAATTGATGGCGGCATTGAATGTCTATCTTGAGCGTAAAGTTTCCGCATTCATTCAGGGGCGTATCGGTCCCAACCGTGTCGGACCATGGGGAACGCTGCAACCATTTGCCGATGTAGCAAAACTCTTCTTGAAAGAAGATATAGTTCCCAAAGATGCCGATAAATTTTTCCATTCTCTTGCTCCCGTAATCTCGCTCGGTATTGCTTTAGCCATTTGGGGTGTTATACCATTTTCAAGCTACATTCAACTTGAAGACCGAATTATATATCTTGGTTTGGCGCCCGATATCAATATTGGCATTTTATATATCTTAGCTATGACCTCACTTGGTGTATATGGCATAACTTTAGCAGGGTGGTCTTCGAACAATAAATATTCACTGCTTGGAGGGCTACGTGCAGCTGCTCAAATGATTTCCTACGAATTATCAATGGGTCTATCATTAGTAGGTGCGATTTTAATTGTCGGCTCATTTTCATTAAATGATATAGTCGATTTCCAGACCGGTTGGGGAGGAATCAGATGGTTGTTGTTTTTACAACCCATCGGTTTTATTATATTTTTGATAGCCGCTTTTGCTGAAACAAACAGAGCTCCATTTGACTTGCCTGAAGCTGAACCTGAACTTGTTGGCGGATTCAATACCGAATATTCTGGTATGAAATTCGGTATGTTTTTCTTAGCTGAATACGCCAACATGACAACGTCATCAGTGCTGATAGTTCTCATTTTCATGGGAGGCTGGTCATTACCTTTTGCCTATGAAGCACTTGGACTGCAAGAGGGTGCCATTCTGACAGCCGCAGTACATTTTGCCGTGTTTTTTGCAAAGGTCTTGTTCATGCTATTTTGCTTTATTTGGGTTAGATGGTCAATACCGAGATTCCGTTATGACCAGTTAATGAATTTAGGATGGAAAGTGCTCTTGCCACTATCGGTTATTAATGTATTGCTAACTGCTGCCGGTGTGCTTATTTTCAAATAATTTAGACTGGGATCAGTTTTTATTATTAGTTTTTTCTTATAATCAAAAAAAATGTTAGATGAACAACACAAAAAATACAGAAGTCGAAAGAAGAACATTTTGGGAAAAATTATATATTCCGGAAATTGCTAAAGGTTTGGGTTTGACACTTGCTGAAATGTTTAAACCAAAATTTACACGACAATATCCCGAAGAGAGGTGGGAGCCGCTCGGTTCGTACCGCGGACGTCCAGTACTTGTCGATGATATCGGGGGTGAGCGTTGTGTGGCATGTGGTCTTTGTTCACGAGTATGCCCCGCACTTGCGATAGAAGTACAAGCTGATGAGACAGACAAAGAAAAGGAGCGTTATCCCATTAAGTTTGAGATTAATATGCTTAGATGTATTTATTGCGGCTTTTGCGAAGAAGTTTGTCCCGAGGAAGCAATTGTTATGAGTAAGGACTATGAACTTGTATTCCAATCCCAAGAAGATGCCATCATGGACAAAGAACGATTGCTCGTACCTGTTGCACAGCTTCAAGACAGGCTTGAATTTTTACGTCAATACAAATAAATAAAATATAATCCATCCACCGGATTTAAAAATTTCGGTGCTTTATCTTTTTCAATAGGAGTTTATTATGAAATCATTTTTAATTGCAATTATCTTATCTGCACTGCTGATAGGGTTTATTTCATGTGGCGAAAATGTCGAAAAATTGAAACAAGAGGAAATAGCCAAAATGGAAGCTAATTTCACACGTTTTGCTGACTCACTGGAAGCAATTGTAGCCGAAGCGTACACAGATGTTGCCCTCAAGTACTGGGAAGCATCGCTCAATTCGAACAAAGAAAATTGGGATCTGGTATCTCAAGCCGATATCCGATTCAACGAAATTCTTGCAAACCGAGAGACATTTCTCAAAGTTAAAGATTTTAAAGCATCAGAAATGATTCAGGACGAATTAATGGCTCGCAGACTCGAGGTTATCTATCTCGGGATGCTGTCAAAACAAATTGACACCGCCAAATTGAATCGTTTATCGGTAATGCAGTCCGAAATTGAAAACAAGTATTCCAATTACAGAGCAAAAGTCGGCAACAAAGAACTTACTGACAACCAAGTAGAAGAGGTTTTGAAAAATTCTAAGAACTCTAAAGAACTTCAGGCTGTTTGGTTAGCTCATAAGAATATCGGACCACTCGTTAAGGACGATATTTTGAATTTGGTGAGATTGAGGAATGAAATAGCTGTTGAATTGGGCTACTCAAATTTTCATGAAATGAGCCTTAAACTCAGTGAACAAGACCCCGAGCATATTGAGAAATTATTTGATGAACTCGATGTCCTAACACGAGATACTTTTGTTAAACTGAAAGTAGAAATGGACAAAGTTTTAGCTAAGCAGAACGGTATTACAATTGACAAATTGATGCCTTGGCATTACCAAAATCGTTATTTCCAAGAAGCACCTAAGATTTATGAAGTTGATTTGGATAAATATTATAAAAATCAAGACCTGATTAAATTAAGCATTGATTACTTTGCATCTCTGAACTTACCGATTGATAAACTGGTGGCCAATAGTGATTTATTCGAAAAGCCGAATAAAAATCAACATGCCTATTGCATTAATATTGACAGACATGCCAAGGACATCAGGGTTCTGTGCAATGTTGTACCTAATGCAAGATGGGCAGAAACTATGTTGCATGAATATGGTCACGCACTATACGAATATCATTATGACGCAAGTCTTCCTTGGTCGCTCAAAGAACCTGCACACATATTCGCAACTGAAGCTATTGCCATGCTATTCGGGAGAATGCCCTCAGACCCAAATTGGATTAGAGACATGCTTGGAATCAGTCAAGAAGAGAAAGAATCAATTGCTCAAACATGCCATAATATACTCAAACTCCAGCAATTAGTATTCAGCCGTTGGTCACAAGTAATGTACAGGTTCGAAAAAGCCATGTACGCAAACCCCGAACAAGATTTGAATTTACTCTGGTGGGATCTGGTAGAAAAATATCAAATGATTAAAAAGCCGGAAGGAAGAGATATGCCTGATTGGGCAACTAAAATTCACGTTGCTACTTCACCATGCTATTATCACAATTATCATCTCGGCGAGCTACTTGCCTCGCAATTATATAACACAATCACTAAGCAAGTACTGAAAGATATTCCCAACGCTAATATGAGCTTTATGGGGCATCCTGAAGTAGGGGAATATCTAATCAAAAACGTTTTCCAACCCGGCAAGCGTTATACGTGGAATGACATGATTGAAAAAGCAACCGGCGAAAAACTTACTCCCAAATATTACGCAATACAGTTTGTGGATTAGATTCGCTTATATATGAAAATTTTCAAAAGCTGTCGTAAGGGCAGCTTTTTTGTGGTATTGGCGGTAAAAGAAAAATGAAAAATTTATAAAATTTATTTGCATACTAAAATTTATTTTATATTTTTACATAAGTTATAATTCTGACAAAAAATGTGTTTAAGATTCAATTAAGTATTAGTTCACAATATTATTTTTTGAGTAAGATTGAGAATGAACTTTTTGTTTTTATTCATTTTTATATAGGAGTTTTTATGCAATTCAAGATATTTTTGATTTGTATTGGAGTATATCTAATAAATTTCGCTTATACAAACAAAGCCTATTGTTACGATTGTGCGATATATTGTGATAGTGTACTCTGGTCTTCTGACTCAATTAGTCAATTTACTTATGATAATTGCACATATACTGTAGTATGGACATATAGACATGCACTATGTGAGGGTATAAATTATTGTCAATTTAGAGTTAATCGGATTTATCCGACGCCCAATATACCTGCTTGTCGGATTGATATTGCTGGCTCCTATAGTTTAGTAATGGCAGCCGCAGAACATATTTTATTTGAAAATGGTTATGATACGCCTTGTGCAAGTGGATTAGAACCTGATAGTTGCAAAGTAAATTTAGCAGTAAGTTGGTCTGCTTGTTTTCAATATGAAAATTCAGGTCCTTCAGGACCAACAGATTTGGTCCCTTGTACAGAAAAAGTTATCTGTTGCCATAGTACTTGGAAACTTTGCCTTGATAGTAGGGGGAATCCTATGGAACCTGTGCAAATTGCTCAAATTGGTATAAATCCTATTTGCCCATCCGGGGAATGTTTTGGAGTTTGTGACGAAGAAGAAAAAAAATAGCTCAAAATGGAAAAGAGATTTTTATTTAATTCGAGGTAGAAAATGAAAAAGTTTTATATATTTATATTTTTTGTGTTTCTTGCAATCAATTTGCAAGCTCAAGATATTGTAATCACAGACCACCCGATTTCTGTAACTAAATGTATCGGTTCTGAAGTAATTTTGAAAGTATTTGCAGAATCAAAATCCGGACAAAAATTGAAATATCAATGGTACATGGATGATATTATGTTGTTTGGAGCAAATTCATCAATATTGATATTCCAATCACTCAAACATTTTCAATCCGGCAATTACTCTTGTCGTGTTTCCAATGCAGACAACACAGAATTCGTCCAATCCCGCATAGCAAGTGTTTATGCAATTCGCCTCACATCCATTACTCGACAACCTGAGGATGTGAGAATTAATACGTCGGAAGGAAAAGTAGTTTTGACTTTTGATGCTCATGTCAATGGTTTGCCTATCGCTCAAGCACTAATGAGTGGCGAAAATATCAAAATCCAATGGTACAAAGTTCTCGAACATCTTCCACATGAAATCATAGATAATGATATCTTTAGTGGTGCGAATTCAAATTTATTGAATGTCAATTTAACTCATCTTGCTGACACTACGTATTATTTTGCTTCAATCAATGGCAGTTGTGGAGCAGCGGTAACTAAAACTGTCCGCATCATTAAAAACTTGGATGATGTTGTCATTAATTTGGCTATTGATGAATTGGACCCTTGCAACGGCAGCATTCACACAATAAAAGCAGAAATCAATAACCCGAATAACTACGAAATTGAATTCCAATGGTTCAAAGATGATAAACCGATTATTAATAAGGCAAATGTTTCAGGTGCCAAAAGCGATAAATTGGTTTTCACTCCAATTTTGCCGGAAGACAAAGGGAGATACCGACTTGAAGCGAGAATTAAATATTTGAACTACAATTTAGTATCAAACAGTATTGATATGAAAATTATCAAAGTACCAAAACTTGTTGCTCTAAGAATTGAAAATATTACTGCAAGAATACTTTATAGAACTAGAGTCTTTTTATCAATATTTTATGAAATCGGCGATTCCACGTATCTTGATGTTTACCGAGACGGTGAATTAATACATACTTGGAGTCCTCAAGCGGTACATTATGTTTATGATTTAAATAGGGCTCATGCAAACATAGGGCAAATAAATATTAATTACGGAGTTGATACTAGCAATAAAGATGCAAAGTATTGGGTAGTTGCTCGCAATCAGTGTGGCTCATCTTATTCCGATACTGTTACTATAAGAGATAACTTGAATGAATTCGAGGGGAGAGACCCATGGAACCAATACAGAGAATTTTGCGAAGGCGAAAGTACCACACTACAAATGAATTATTATTTGCATAAGCCATCAGAATTGACTTATTATTGGGCATCCAATAATGGAAACACTTTGAATGATGAAAAGTTTTACGAAGGTAGAGCTACTAACAAATTGACATTTAAAAATTTGAGAAAATTGGATGATGGACATTATCGTATAACTGCAATAACAAAACACGGTACGGAATTTGGTGATACAGCAATCTTTTCAAACAAATTTGTTATAAGAGTATATGCAAAACCTGCTATCTTTAAACAGCCCAATGATAAAGTTGTGTCCTATGGCGATTTAGACACTCTCATGTATGTACAGTTTCTAAACGAGCAAGAAGAAACAGTTCATGTGGAATTGTATTATATGCCATATCTGAACAGCAAACCGCAGTTGATTCAACAAACAACAGCCCTTTACGGTTTGTGGTATAGGTACATTAAGGAGGTAACTTTTGCTGATCATGGATATTATTTTGCCAAGTTCCGGCACGAAAATGATTGCGGGTATTCTATAACAGACACAATAAAAATAGAAGTGATACCAAAGACAAGCACAAGTGTAGAGTCTGATTATTCATCATCAATTATAGTTTATCCCAATCCTGCCAGCGAGTATATTACATTTACGAAACCTTACGAAGGTTTGGAACCTTCGGAAAGTTCTGAAATTAGCAT
>CAZWXI010000086.1:0-11534 GCA_964637845.1 uncultured Hyphomicrobiales bacterium
GCAAAAAGAATATATTTGTCTCATCAGGTGGAAAGAATATTGCCCCACAAGCAATTGAAAATTTGCTTTGCCAAAGCCGATTCATTGAGCAATGTGTTATAATCGGCGAGAATCGTGAATTCATAACTGCTTTGATTACACCCAATTTCGAACAACTTAAAGATTTAGCAACTGAATTCGGCATTCAATTTGGGTCGGTAAATGAATTGATTGCAAATGAAAAAATAGTGAACCACATCAAAAAAGACATTGATTTTTATCAGCAAGACCTCTCAAAGTACGAAAAAGTACGAAAATTTCAACTACTCTCAGAACTGTTTAGCATTGACGGTGGTGAATTAAGTCCAAAAATGAGCATCAAGCGACACGTTGTAGAATCAAAATATTCCTACCTGATTGAAATGATGTACGAAAAATAGTCATTAGGATAACATATTACAATATTAAAAGTCAAAAAATACTGAATTTTTGTTAATTTTGTAATTATTAAATTCAGTTTTTGTTATATATTGGAGGATAAGATGCCAATCGTACTGAACGGTTACGGACTAACAATCGAAGAGATAGTCCAAATAGGTCGTTTCGGTGAAAAAGTTGAAATTAGCGAGCAATCTCTCGAATTAATCCGAAAATGTAGAGCCATGCTCGAAGACAAAATTAAGAAACGCGAAATTATGTATGGCGTGAATACAGGCATAGGCGAATTTTCGGAAATCGTTTTAGCAGATGAGCAAATCAAAGAGTTCCAAAAGTATTTGATATACAACCATGCCGCCGGGATTGGCGAACCGACACCAATTGAATTTGTTCGCGCCGCAATGGCAAGCCGCATCAATGTTCACGCACATGGAAATTCAGGTTGCAGACCCGAAATCACTCTTACTCTTGCGGAAATGCTCAACAAAGGTGTTACTCCAGTTGTTTGTCAAAAAGGTTCTGTTGGTGCATGTGGAGATTTAGCGCCAATGTCGCAAATGGCGTTATCATTAATGGGCGAAGGTGAATCCTTCTATATGGGAGAAAGAATGCCAACCTCAGGAGCTTTCGAGCAAGCTGGTATAGAAGTTCCGGGACTTCAAGCAAGAGATGGTCTGGCTTCTATAAATGGTTCAAATTTACTGACTGCAATGTCTGCAATTCAATTGTATGATTTCAATCGACTTATCAAACAAGCTGAAATTGCGGCTGCAATGTCGCTCGAGGCACTTTTAGCAAATATGAAACCCTATGATGTTAGATTACATCAATTACGCGGATTTGCTGGTGCTGTGCGTTCCGCCAATGCAATACGCAAATGTCTTGAAGGCAGCGACTTGCTCACCGGCAAAATGAAAACTAAAGTCCAAGATGCATATTCCATGCGTTCAACTCCGCAAGTAATCGGAGCGGCTCATGATGCTTGCCATTATGCACGTCAACAAGTTGAAGTAGAATTAAATGGTGTCGGTGATAATCCCATATTTCTGCCTGATGATAATCTCACACTTACAGGCGCGAATTTCCAAGGTACTCCCGTATCATTACCTATGGATATGGCAGGTGCTGCTCTTACTATGGTGTGCGTACTTTCAGAGCGCCGCCTTAATCGTCTGCTCAATCCTGCATTGTCGGTTGGCTTGCCTGCATTCCTCACAAAAGGTGCAGGGATGTTCTCCGGCATGATGCTCAGTCAATATACTGCCGATATGATGATAGTTGAGCAAAGAATTCTTTCAAATCCAGCTTCCATTCAATCAATACCAGCCGCCGCCGACCAAGAGGACTTTGTGTCTATGGGTATGAATACGGCAATCAAAAATGGCCAAATACTCGATAACGCCTATGGAATTATCGGTATCGAATTGATGGCGGCTGCGCAAGCACTCGATTTCCGTGAATTTACCAAGGGTAATGGGGTAACCCGTGCTTACGAAGTTATCCGTGAACACGTTGATTTCCTCGATATTGACCGACCGCTTTTCAATGACCATAATGCTATGAAAGAACTCGTAAAATCAGGTAAAATACTTGATGAAGTAGAAAAAGCTATTGGAAGTTTAGAAGACTAATCTTAATAAAATTGCACAAATTCAAAAGGAGCGATAGCATTCCTTTTTTTGTAATAGTTATGAAAGTAAAAATGTAAAATAATTAATTTGCTTTTAATGGAATCTTTAAGACAGAATCTTATATTCTAGAATATCAAAATTTTTTATAAGCATTAACTTAGGAGTTAGTATAAGCACATTTTGCTATTAGGTGATTACAATCTTTTTTATTGTATAGCGGTCTTACGCTATTATCTGTACTAAGTAATAACTCGGCAATATCGGCACAAATACAAACCTGCAACAAGCAATTGATGTCTCTGACATTGGAGATACATCCATGTAGCTGGTCAACGACATCATACGGAAATGTTACTATTAACAAACGTCTTGTTTTAATTGGTGATGGTTATAATGGCGGATTGTATGGAAAAGCGTTCCTTATTACCAATTTGATACTTGGTAGAACAAACCCTACAACAAGTTCTTCAGGTGCGGTCGTTCAGGGGGTTCAGAATTGTTACCCTTAGAAAAGGTTGAGCCAATCCGGTGCAGGGTACCAATGTGACACGTTTGCCTATCTATACAATACATGTATATACATACGTCTTGTAAGTATGTTATATTTTAAATAAAGAAGTTATGAAGACAATTATTCATAAATCGGAAGAGAGAGGATACACCAATCATGGTTGGTTGGAAGCACGTCACTCATTCAGCTTTGCAGACTATTTTGAAGCAAGAAAGATGAGTTTCGGAGTATTGAGAGTACTTAATGACGATATAGTACAGCCGGGCAGGGGATTTGGCACACATCCACACGACAATATGGAAATCATCACGATTCCGTTAAAAGGTGTTCTTGCTCACAAAGACAGCATGGGCAATTCGTCGGTCATAAATGCAGGCGAGGTTCAAGTCATGAGTGCAGGAAAAGGCATAGAGCATTCTGAATTCAATCATAGTGAGACAGAAGCAATTAACTTACTCCAAATTTGGATTTATCCAAATAAACGAAATGTTGAACCACGCTATCAGCAAGAACTATTCAGTTCTGAAGGACGAAGGAATAAATTCCAGCAAATCGTATCTCCCAATCCGGACGATGAAGGACTTTGGATTTACCAAAACGCTTGGTTGAATCTTGCGGAGCTTGATGCAGGCGTGGAACTTGAGTATCAATTTAACGATATTACAAATGGACTGTATGCTTTCGTGATCGAAGGTAATGCGGAAATTGCCGGTAATATCTTGAATCGTCGAGATGCAATCGGTATATTTGAAACGGAAACTGTCAAAATACAAGCCATTGTCGATTCTTATGTGCTTCTACTCGAAGTTCCTATGAGCAGATGATCAATCAGGGCTACGTATTTTAGGACTATTCAGTTCAACAATATTATACTTAAATCTTCGCCGCCTGATTCTTTTAATTTCTTTAAAGAATCAATCTTAATATTACCGACTATGTATTGCGTACCAAGGGAGCGATACTCTTCGACAATGTCGTCAAATAAATTGAAATCTATCACATCAGAACTATATCTAACATAAGCTTTTATTGAAAACTCATTAGTGAACTTGAAATCGGGCACTTGATATTGCTTTTTGTATTCGTATTTGTAATTGTAGCTTAGTGCGGATAAATCCGATAGCACTGCTGATGCTGTAGGAAAAGCACCTGCGCCTTTCCCCACAAAAAAATTCCGATTTACGAAAGTATTCTCAGTGACAATACCATTAAATACACCATCAACTTGATATAGTTCATTTGAAGCCTTTACAAATTCCGGCATAACGAAAGCCGTGATTTTATTCCCGTTTAATTTATTCGCATGGGCAGTCAGCTTGATTTTAAAACCTTTTTCAATTGCAAAATTAATATCAAATTCATTCACATTTCTGATGCCTATATTCAATATTTCATCGGGATTTGTAACAAGTCCGAAAGCATGAACCATTATAATGTGAAGTTTGTACTTTGCATCAGAACCATCTATATCCATCTTAGGGTTAGATTCGGCAAAACCTTGCCCTTGAGCATCCCTTAAAGCAGTTTCAAACGATACTTTATTTTTATACATTTCCGTCAAGATATAATTCGTGGTGCCGTTTACAATTCCTTGAATAGATTTCAGCAAATCATTATCATAATATTCTTCCAAATTTCTCAATATCGGGATGCTACCACATACTGCGGCTTCGTACAGCAAGGGAGATTTGGTAGAATTTTGCATCAAAATTAATTCTTCGAAATTTTCGGAAATCATTTTCTTATTGGCACTTACAACTGCCTTACCTGATTTTAATGCCGAGACTACGATATCTTTAGCCGCATCGGCATCATCAATCAATTCTACCACAACATTGATATCGTCATTTTGCAAAACATCGTGCTTATCAAAAGTAAAGTAATCCTTACTTAAAATGCGTTCCTTATTGGGATTACGGCAACATATTTTTATGATTTCTGCTTTAAATCCGGGTGTTTGCTGCAATATATCATATAGACCCTTCCCGACACAACCAAAGCCAAAGAGTCCAATTTTAATTTTATTCCTTAGCATTAAAAGTCTCCATTTATGTAACATTATCTAATGCTTGTTCTAAATCATTTATTAGGTCTTGGGCATCTTCCAATCCCACTGACAATCTCAGTAAACTATCCACAACTCCCGATTGCCGTCTTTTCTCTACAGGTATTGATTTATGTGTCATCGTAGGCGGACTGCATATCAAACTTTTTGTACCACCCAAGCTTTCCGCAAGTTTAAATAATTTCGTTGATGTAGCTAATTTTGCAGCATTTTGCTCGGTGTCCTCCTTCAGAGAAAATGATACCATTCCGCTGAAATATTTCTGCTGCTTCAAAACAACTTCATAATTGTAATGACTCTCAATTCCCGGGAAATAAACTTTAGCAACTTCTTGTCTCGATACCAAGAAATCAGCTACTTGCTTTGCATTGTTTGAATGTTCCCTCATTCTAAGCGGCAAAGTAGAAAGTCCTCTGATTACGAGCCAACTGTCGAAAGGTGACAATATCCCGCCAGTTGAATTTTGAATAAATTTGATATGCTCCCCCAATTCTTCTCTGTTCGTAACGACGAGTCCCGCTATTAAATCGCTATGCCCGCCAAGATACTTTGTGGCACTATGAATGACTATATCAGCGCCTAAATCTAACGGCTTTTGGATGCAGGGTGTTGCGAAAGTATTGTCCACGCACACCAAACAATTACGAGTTTTAGCTAATTTAGTAATTTCTGCTATATCAGAGATTTTTAGCAGTGGATTTGTAGGGCTTTCTAACCAAATGAGTTTTGTATTTGGTGTAATTGCATCTTCAACATTATTTACATCGGTTGTATCGACGAATTTAATACTGATACCAAATTTCCTGTAAACTTGCGTAAATAACCTGAAGGCTCCGCCGTAAATGTCATCAACAGCTAAGACTTCATCGCCGGGATTCAATAACTTAGCTACTGAATCTATTGCCGCTAAACCACTGGCAAAGGCATATCCTTTTACGCCATTTTCCAATTTTGCAATCAAATTTTCAAGTATTGAACGAGTCGGATTATTGGTTCGACTATAATCGAATCCCTTGTTTACTCCCGGTTCCTCCTGAACGTATGTTGATGTTTGGTAAATGGGCACTGATATTGCACCTGTTAATGGGTCAACCGGAATTGAGTGTATGATTTTTGTTGCTTCATTCATAAAAAAATCTCCTTAAAAAATATTAGAAAATTTGCATAGTTAAACTGAAAGAGTGTGGTTGGGCAAAAGAGTGAATAAAAAAGCTCTTCTGACAAGTCAAAAGAGCTAAAAAATTTTCTTATGTCTCTTTAACTTATCTGTCCTTCTGCGTACAGAAGGAAGGAATTGGCACCTTGCCTATTCAGGCAGGTTGCCAAGGTGTCATAGGGCCCTATCCCTCAACCTTTCTTGATAAGATAAATATCAATGAACAATACAATACAAAAATAAGCAATAATTTAACTAAAACAAAATAAATTATTTGTCATAATTGTCGATTTGTGCTCTCTGAAGTTTGTCCGAAAAATCTACATACACGGTTTTCCATTCTGTAAATATATCAAATACGGTCCAACCGCCCTCTCTATGACCATTACCCGTAAACTTGACTCCACCGAAGGGCATATGTGCTTCAGCGCCTATTGTAGGCGCATTAATGTAAGTTATACCGGCTTCGAGTTCTCTCATTGCTCTGAATGCGTAATTGACGTTTCTTGTGTAAATTGAAGAGGATAATCCGTAGTCGCAATCATTGTGTAATTTCACCGCATGTTCATAATTTTCGGCTTTAGCAATTGCGAGGACTGGTCCAAAAATCTCTTCTTGGAATAATCTCATGTCTGGCGTGACATCTGCAAAGATTGTCGGTTTGAAGAATGAACCCTTCGCTAATTCTCCTTCTGTCGCATGTTCACCACCGCAAACAAGTCTTGCCCCTTCTTCGAGAGCGATTTTGCAATAATTAACACAATTTTCGAGTGATTTATTGTGAATTACTGGTCCAACTTCCGTTTTGGGGTCTAATCCGTCGCCTAATCTGAGCTTTTCTGCTCGTGAAGCAATCATCTCAATAAATTTATCATATACGCCTTTCTCTACGATTACCCTCGAAGTCGCTGTGCAACGTTGTCCTGTTGTGCCGAAAGCACCCCATAAAGCTCCATCAACGGCAAGTTCAAGGTTTGCATCATCAAGTACTATCTGTCCATTTTTGCCGCCCATTTCCAAAGAAACTTTTTTGTTCAAGCGTCCACAAATTTCACCGAGTTTCAAACCGATATCAGTAGAACCAGTAAAACCGATTAAGTTCACATCAGGATGTTCGACAATCATATTCCCCATTGAACCTTTACCTAAGACAAGATTGAATACACCTTTGGGTAATCCAACTTCTTCGAAAATCTCTGCGAAAATAACTCCGGAATGTGGTGATTCTTTAGATGGTTTGTAAACAATCGTATTACCTGCGGCGAGTCCGGGGAGGATTTTCCACGAGGGGACCGCGACGGGAAAGTTCCAAGCTGTTATTATACCGCAAACTCCGATTGGCATTCTGAAAGACATGTTGGTCTTGGCGTCCATTTCAGATGGTGCCGTGAAGCCGAAAAGACGTCTTGTTTCCGATGCGGCATAATATGCGGTGTCAATGGCTTCTTGCACGTCACCTTCGGTCTCGAAAGTAGGCTTGCCCATTTCGCGAGTCATTATCCTGCCTAATTCCTTTTTGCGACGAGCAAAAATGTCCCCCGCTCTTTTAATAATATCGCCTCTTTTGGGAGCAGGAATATTTTTCCACATTTTGAATGCTTCTTTTGCAGCAGCGACGGCGTAGTTGACATCCTCTTGATTGCTGTCGGGAAAATCACCGATTATATCCTCATGATTGGCGGGAGAAATGTTTGGAAAGTATTTGCCGGATTTAGGTTCTACCCATTCTCCGTTGATGAAATTTTTGAATTTTGTCATTAGTTTATCCTCTTATTAATTTATTGTGAAATTTTTCATTTCAGACTAAAAATATCTTACAAATTTACGTGAATATCCTGTAATTAAACTGACTTTTACCGTTTTTTTGTTTCTTTACGTCCTAAAATGTTGAAAATGTTTCAAAAATTTATGATTCCGGAATTATATATGAACACAGACAAAAAGCTAAAAGTTGCATTTCTCTGGCACCAGCATCAACCATATTATAAAATTGACAATGAGTTCATACTGCCGTGGGTGCTTTTTCACGGCACTAAGGACTATTTTGATTTGCCGGAAGTGCTTTACGAATTTCCCTCGATTAAGCAAACTTTTAACTTCGTGCCTTCACTTAATTTACAAATTCAAGATTATATCACGGCAAATGGTACTGATTTAATCAGGCGATTAACACAGATTCATGCTGATGAATTGAATGAGAATGATAAAAGATTAATTTTAAAATATTTCTTCCAAATTAATTATGAGAATCTTCTGAAACCCCACGCACGCTATAAAGAGTTGCACGATGCTTCACAGCACTCGGAAAACGCCTTGGTAACCTTTGCATCGTCAGATTGGAGGGACCTCCAAGTCTGGTATAATTTGGCTTGGTTTGGCTTTTACTCATCGAAGAATTCTTTTATAAACAGACTAATAACTAAAGGGCGAAATTTCACGGAGGAAGAAAAAACCATTCTTATAAGTGAGCAAAATTTACTTTTGTCGCGAATTACCTACCAATACAAGAAACTTCGAGAACTTAGGCAAATAGAGTTGAGTTGCTCGCCGATGTTTCATCCGATTTTACCCCTTTTGTGCGACAGTCGTGTTGCATTGGAATCGAATCCCGGTAACACTATGCCAGATCCGGTTTATCAATATCCTGAGGATGCCGAATTGCAGCTTCGCGAAGGTATGAGCTACTTCTCAAGTATTTTCGGCGAGATTCCCAAAGGTGTATGGCCCTCGGAGGGTTCGGTTTCAAATGAGACTTTGGATATCATGTGCAAACTCGGTATTAAATGGTTCGCAAGTGACGAAAGTGTTCTTGCATATTCAGTTGGTTCTTCTTATAAGCAAATAGATAAGTACTTTCCAAGATTATATGAAGGTAAAAACGGAGAAATAGTCGGATTTTTCAGAGACCACACTCTATCGGATAAAATTGGTTTTATTTATTCATCTTGGAATGAAAATGATGCTTCGGCTGATTTCATTAATTACTTACTCAATGTGAGAAATGACATTATTAATACATATGGTGAAGATGCTTTGGATTATGCAGTAGTTTCTGTGATATTAGACGGCGAAAATTGTTGGGAGTTTTATCGCGACAACGGTATCCCATTTTTACGTTCTTTATATTTAAAACTTGAGAAAAGCGATTATTTGCGAACTATTACTTTCAGTGAAGGGATGCAGAATATAAAGGAAAGAAATTTTCTTGAATCCATTAATTCGATTCGAGCGGGATCATGGATTAACGGTAATTTCAATATATGGATTGGCCACGAGGATGACATTAAAGCTTGGAATATGCTCTCCAAAGCCCGAAAAGAATTTGAAAGGGTTAAAACAACAATTGATGAAGGTGCCGGAAAAGAAGTACTAAAGGAAATTATGATAGCCGAAGGTTCAGATTGGTTCTGGTGGTATGGTCCCGAACATCATACAGACAATAAACCCGAATTCGACAGACTCTTCCGGCACCATGTTGCAAAAATTTATGAGATTTCCGGTTTGGATGCACCTGAGGAAGTGTTTGTCCCCATAGAAACACAAACTCTAATCAAAGGGATTATGGAGCCAATTGCGCAAATTAAGCCGGAATTAGACTCATCGCCTCTATCTGTTTCTTGGCAGAATGCAGGTGAAATAAGTCTTTCGCAATTAAACTCAGCTATGCATCAAACATCTTATATAATTGAAAAGATTAAGTTCGGTTACAATGGAAACACGCTTTATTTAGGGCTTAAATTACTTGAAAATGCGGGGGACTTTTCATTAACAATACAGTTTAAGAATCTTTATATATTGATTACGAAACTTGATTTCGCGTATGAACTTAGTACCAGTATTTCTCATATGTCATATTATTTGTTTGATGACTTCCTAAACTTTGCCATAACAATCAATCAGATTGATGAATTTAAAAATATAATGTTAAAAATACAAAAGGATGGAGTTGAACATAGCTATCCTGATTCGGGTTCTTATGAACTACTCTAATCTGCTAATGGTATTTCGAAGGAAAGCTTTGTACCTTTGCCGACTTCACTTTTGACGCTGAGTTTGCCTCCTATGATCGTGACTAATTCGTTGACGAGCACAAGTCCTAAACCAGAACCTATTTCGTTTTCAGTTCCTTTGCTTGTGAAGTACCCTGTTAATGTGAATATCTTTTGTATTTGCTGCTCTGCCATACCGATTCCCGTATCAGCAACAGTCAATTTAGCCTTGTTGTCTTCTAATTCTGCTTCAAATGATATCGAACCGCCTCTTTGAGTAAATTTTATGGAATTAGACAATATATTTCTAATAATTGTGTTCAAAATATTCACATCAGCATACGCTTTGATATCATTGCTTACGGAATTATATATTTTTATATCCTTACTTCTATAATTAGCTGTGAACAGGTCAATATTCATTTTAACGATTGTTCTCAAGTTCAAAACACTTGGATTGTTAGCGATTTTACCTCGCTGAATTTTTGACCATTCGAGTAGATTATTGAGTAACCGGTATATATTTTGTGATGTATCATTCATTGATTTGGCAAGGTCATAAATTTCAGTCCCGGTCATATTGTCAAATTCAGCAGTTATAATTTTTGTCAGTTCCATGAAACCTTGTAATGGTCCTCGTAGGTCATGTGCAATGATTGAGAACAGTTTATCTTTCTGCGTATTTAACTCTTTTAATTCCCTTTGTGATTCTATTAGTTCGCTATTCAGCTTTTTAATTTTGGCATTGCTCTCCATGCTCAATTTGTTGGAGATTTTTAGTGTACTAATTAAATCTTTCAATTCTTCCTGATACTTTTTCAGTTCAGTAATATCGAAAAATATTTCGACTGCTCCCAATATTTCGCCTGAATCGTTTAAAATTGCAGAACTGATTATTTGGAATGATTTCCCGTATAATTTTTCTTCATCAACAACCACAGTGCTATGCAAGTTTTCGGGTAATAGCACTTTCATTACCGGACATTCCACTGAATTTTTTCTTTCGCAATCAAAAAATTCGCAACATTTTTTGCTGATGATTTCACTTTTATCATTTAAACCGAATAGCTTCAAGGCTTGCTTACTGCAATCCAGAATGTTCATTTCTTTGTCGTAAATAAACACAATTCCGGGTATGGATTCGAAAACAGTTTTCTGCTCGTTTAATGCTAAATCAAGCTGTGATTGAAGTTTCACATGCTCATCAACATCAGTCAGATAGCCAACAATTTCAGTTGGCTTACCTTCTGCATTATAAATTAAATTAGCACATTCGCGATACCAACGATATTCTCCCGAAGTCTTACGGATTCTGTAAGTACTTTCGAAATAGCCACGTTCAATTATTCTTTGTAAAGACTGATGAACAAGCTCAATATCTCGATGGTCAGTTATCGAATCCCAAAAATCAGTACTATTGAGGAAATCGTCAGCATCATAGCCAAGAATCCTTTTTACGTTACTGCTTATGTAGGTTGTTTGAAAGTTGTCTTTTGCCTCGCAAGTATAAATTATTGCGGGTAAATTTGCAAGAAAACTGTCAAGGTTTGTATAAAAGCTCGATAATTTTGTTTCGATACTACGAGCAACTATCAGGAAGGTATCCGTTCCGATCTGCGTTATTTGACATTTTTCACGATATTGACTGAGGGTTTCTTCTGTTTGTCCGAAGAGGAAGTCCTCAACCAAAGAAGCTAATAACCTATTGGAATAAGGCTTTAAAATATTTTCGGATTCGGCAATTACGGTTGCTTCGCCGGAGAGT
>CAZWXI010000087.1:0-11523 GCA_964637845.1 uncultured Hyphomicrobiales bacterium
TAATATATAGTTCAAACGGTGGTAATTCTTGGCGTACAGTGCTTGGTGCGGGGACGGGTGCTGCATTCACGGATATTGCCGTGACGTCCGGTGGTGTTTTTTATGCGACATTGAGCAGTACAAACGGAATTACTCAGGGCATATTTCGTTCGACTAACGGGAATAATTGGACGAATATAACGCCTAAGGGCTTCCCGCGGACATATCAGCGTGTGGTAATCGGGATTGCTCCGTCAGATGAAAGTCAGGTATATTTCGTTGGGCATACTCCGGGGCACGGATTGTTGACGTTTAACAGTCGCGGTGACAGTTTGAGGCACAGTCTTTGGCATTATAAATATTTGGGTGGTGACGGTTCGGGGGATAACGGTCAATGGGAGGACCGTTCAATGAATTTGCCGAAACCGGACCGTACCGAAGGGCAAATGAATTCGCAACAGGGCTATAATTTGGTAATAAAGGTTAAGCCTGATAATCCCGATATAGTTTATTTGGGTGCTGTCGCACTCTATCGTTCGGATGATGGTTTTCGTACCCCGAATTTTGCGTGGATTGGGGGTACATGTCCATTCAATGACTGTGATTATAACCATCGGTATCCGAATCATCATGCTGATTTGCACGTGATTTTGTTTTCGCAGCATGATTACAATCGCGTATATACAGGTTCTGACGGGGGTATTCATATGACGATGGACGGCGAAGCCGATGTTGTCGAGTGGATTTCGTTTAATAACGGATATTATACGACGCAGTTTTACACGGTAGCCGTTGAGCATTCGGCTCGCAATAGTAAGGAGGTTATTGGCGGGATGCAGGATAACGGTACTATGTTAGCCAAAACGGAAAATCTTATGGACAGATGGAAAGAGCCATTGCGTGCAGACGGTTTTTATTGTCAGATCCCCGCAGGTGCTGAATTTTACTATGTATCGCAAAATTCTTCTCATCAGCCGCGGATCAAGATTTTCAGAGTTAAGCAGGACGAAACCGGCAAAAATCTTATTCAAACAAGGATTGACCCAATCGGAGGGCGGGATTTCATATGGAATACGCCATTTGCGCTCGACCCGAACGACAACAATAAGATGTATCTTGCAGGTGGGAAAATGCTGTGGCGGAACAATGATTTGGCGTCAATTCCGATGGTGGACTCGCGAGACTCGACCTCAATCGGATGGGACAGTTTATCAAAAACGCGAATAGATTTTGCTTCCGCAGGCGAGCGTATTACTGCCATTCATGTATCGGAAAATCCTGCGAATATTGTCTATTACGGTACATCTGCGGGTAAAGTATATCGTATCAATAATGCTCATTTTGGTGACCCCGATATAATCAACGTAAGCCCGAGGAATGTCTCTGCGGGCTATGTGAGCAGTATTGCTACTGACCCTGATGATGCAGATGATGTAATCTTTTCGTTTAGTAATTATGGTATATTAAGTGTTTATCGCTCTACCAACGGTGGTGATTCATGGGTTTCCGTTTCGGGCAATCTTGAGGAAAATTCTAATGGTTCGGGAGCAGGTCCTGCGGTAAATTGGATTGAAATACTTAAGCAGGGCGATAAACGAATTTATTTTGCAGGTACGAGCGTTGGGCTCTTCTCTACTGCGTATTTGAATGGTAATTCTACTGTTTGGAAAAAAGAGGGTTTGAATAAAATCGGCAATGTCACGGTGCATATGGTTGACGCACGGCATAACGATTCATATGTAGCGGTAGGAACGCATGCTGTTGGTATTTTCACCGGTCATTACATTCATGAATCGGTATTGCCGGGAGCAGTGCAGTTGCTTGCACCTGTAAATAATCAACGGCATATCAAGGATACATTGACTTTCCGATGGAGCGAGGCATCAAATTCGGGTATGTATGAGATGCAGATTTCCGAAACAGAAGATTTTTCTGGCGATGTAACGACAATACATGGTATTCGTAGCACGAAAGTATTTTTACCGAATATTGAATATGGGAGGAAAACGTACTATTGGCGAGTTCGCTCGGTAAATTCAAATGGGACGGGGACCTGGTCTAATGTGTGGTCTTTTACTACGATAGTTGGACCTCCTGAATTGTTGTATCCCGAAAATGCGAATTTATTTGTACCGATAAATCCCGTGCTTGAGTGGCAACCTGTTGACGGTATTAATGCTTACAGGGTGCAGGTAAATTCGGGGTTTTCGATAAATAATCCCTTTCTTGATACCGTTGTGACGGGCAACACACTTGAATTAAAAGGCTTAACACGCAACACAAGGTATATTTGGCGTGTAAGCTCGATTGAAGACGGCAACGAAGGACCTTTCGCGGTGGTGTCGTATTTTATGACGCGTGAGCCGACAAGTGTATCCGACATATTGGCAAATAACAGGGTTAGCTTGTCGCCCAATCCGCTGAGGGATATTGGGTATTTGAGGTTTGAGTTGAATAATCCTGCGCATGTTAGGGCGATTATATATGATTATTCCGGCAGGAAATTGGCTGTATTGGTTGATGAGTTTTTCAATGCAGGCAGTTACGACGTAGCATATGATTTCAGCCGGATGCCGCAGGGTAATTATTTTGTGAGATTTACTACGGGAGAGGCTCTTACGGGCAGTTTGGCATCTGATATGATTTTGCATACAATTTCTTTCAACATTGTAAGATAAATTGTGACAATGAGAATAATTTCGATAATTTTTCTAATATTATTATTTGCAATCCATCTGTGGGCTGTAACGCCAGAAATAAGCATTAGTTCGGATACGAATAATGTTTTAATTGGAGAGAGGGTTCGCTTATTGCTCGAATTCAAAGGTAAATCGGGCGATAAGGTAACTTTTCCCGTTATCGCCAGCGATACGATTGGTAAAATTGACATAATAGAGCAAGGGAAAATTGATACGAGCATCGTCGGCGATGGACTATTGCTTCGGCGCACTCTGACGGTAACTTCTTTTGATACGGGAATGGTTGTTTTGCCCGAATTGCCTTTTGTTTATGAGCGGCAGGGCTATGGCACTCCATTGGTGGCAAATTCCGATGAATTTGTTTTGTATTTTGCTACGGTCGCAATTGATACGGCAGGCGAAATTAAGGATATAAAGGGTCCAATCGGCGTACCGCTGACTTTAGCGGAGGTACTGATTTACGTGCTTATAGTGCTTGGTGTCGGGCTGTTGATTACGGGGATTGTGATTTTTGTTCGCAGGCTCAAAAGGAAGCCGGTCGAGAAAGTTGTAGAGAAATACGACCCGACTATACCTGCTGACTTGGAAGCATTGCAAGCTCTTAAAGAGTTGGAAAATAAAAAGTTATGGCAGGTAGGCAGGCACAAGCATTATTATTCCGAACTGACTGATATTGTGCGAACTTATATACATAGGGTATTTGAGTTGAACGCTCACGAAATGACAAGCGACGAAATTCTGCATGACGTTGCATCTAAAGACATAAGTGACGAGGCTCTCGAATTGCTTCGCAAGATGCTCAACGTAGCCGATTTGACTAAGTTTGCCAAATATATACCTACAGATATTGAGAATTATGATAGTATGACTATGGCTGTGGCTTTTGTAAATTTGACTAAATCATCAATTATATTCGAAACATCCGAAACCGTTGAGTCAAAGGAGGTAAAAGCGGATGTTTGAGGGCGTTAAATTTGCCGAGCCTGAATATTTTTATTTGTTTATACTTGTGCCGTTCTTTATTGCGTGGTATATTTTGAGGCAAAGGAGGCACTATCCGACGTTTACGGTGCCGTCTGAAGCAGCATTGTCGGGATTGCGGATATCGCCGAGAGTGGTATTGAGGCATGTACCGTTTGCTCTGAAGATTTTGGCTTTTTCGGCATTAGTGCTTGCGGTTGCACGTCCGCAGTCATCATCAAGCAAGGAAACTATTACAACGGAAGGCATTGATATAATTATCACGGTTGACGTTTCGACTTCGATGCTGGCAGAGGATTTCAAGCCAAATCGCATAGAAGCGGCTAAAAGAACTGCTGTCGAATTTGTTGACAATCGCCCGAACGATAGAATCGGGCTTGTGGTGTTTGCGGGCGAAAGTTTGACCTTGTGCCCTGTAACGATTGACCATGCCGTGTTAAAGAATTTGCTTAATTCGGTCAGGGAAGGCATGGTGGAGGACCAAACTGCAATCGGTCTCGGGCTTGCTACTTCGGTTGCGAGATTGAAGGAGAGCAAAGCAAAAGGTAGGGTGGTGATTTTGCTTACCGATGGTGTGAACAATGCGGGTTTTGTTGCTCCTTTGACTGCGGCGGAAATTGCCCGTACTTATGGAATACGTGTTTATACGATTGGTATAGGCACTCGCGGGATGGCGCCATATCCCGTAAAGACGCAATTCGGTACTCAGTATAGGAACGTGGAAGTGCAGATTGACGAGGAGATTTTGAGGCAAATAGCAAAAATGACGGGTGGAAAATACTTTCGTGCCACGAACAACAAGGCGTTGCAGGAAATTTACACGGAAATTGATGAGCTTGAAAAGACGAAGGTTGACGTGCAGGTGTTCAAAAAGTTCAAAGAGGAGTTTTTACCATTTGTTATAGTGGCTTTTGTTTTGCTATTGCTTGAGGTTTTACTACGTTACACATATTTGAGGACTTTGCCGTGACGGCTGGATTGCCTGAATTGATGCGTCTAAAATATGAGCAAATCAAAGTTGAAATAAAAGACAAACTGAAAGAGTTTGCCGAAGTACCGCAAGAGAAATGTTTCTATGAATTATGTTATTGTGTTTGTACTCCTCAGTCGAAAGCCAAGAGTGCATTTATTGTGCAACAGGAGCTTGAGAGTTTGGATTTTCTTCATAATGATATTGACCCTACGCCGATTTTGAGAAATCCAAGGAATTACATTCGTTTTCATAACGGTAAAGCAAAGCGTCTGATGGATATTAAAAGAATTTTTCCGCGGGTACAAGAAGTATTGCTTTCGGGGCTTTCGGCATTTGATACTCGACAGTGGTTTGTGGGAAATATCAAGGGTTTCGGGATGAAGGAGAGTAGTCATTTTTTGCGGAATATCGGGTTTCGGGGGCTTGCTATTTTAGACCGACATATCTTGAAGCATTTGGTTTATTGTGGTTTATATGATGAGTTGCCAAAAATTGGGACCCGAAAAAGATATTTGGAAGTTGAGCAAAATTTCATAAATTTTGCTGACCATATAAACGTTAATATTGATGAATTGGATTTGCTGTTTTGGAGTTCTGAAACGGGCGAAATTTTCAAATGAAAATTATAAGTATATGACGATAGAGGATTTGAACGGCGACTCGAGGATAGAGAAAATCGAGTATGCTAATGGTTATTTGCAGTTCTATTGGGAAGATTATTTTCAGGACAGGATTTTCGAGATACGTATTAAGACTGATTATTTTTACGTCAACACGAAAATGGAGGAGCTTGCGTACGAATTTTGCCGATTGAGAAAATTTGATTTGAGAGATTATCTCAAAATTGATGAGAAATCCAAGTTATACGTGATGCCGGGGGATTTTGTATCGCAGATGAAAATCGCCCGCAATAAGATGAATCTTGCCGTTGGACTGAACTCAACTGATTGGAAGCACTTCCTCCAAGTGCAAGGTGACGGTCTTGTGCTTGCATGTCCCGTAAAAACATGGGAAAATGTGGATATCGAGGAAATAGGTACAATGATAAACATCAATCCGAATTAAGCCAATTTTGGAGCATCGTTTGTCCTTGCTCGGTTATGATTGATTCGGGGTGGAATTGTATGCCAATTACTTTTTCGGTGCGATGTCTCAATGACATGATGACGCCATCATCTGAATAAGAAGTGATATTTAGCGGAGCGGGAATTTTTTGCTTGCTTACAGCCCATGAATGGTATCTGCCTACTTTGATTGGTTGTGTGAGCTTTTGGTATATCGGCTCATCGGGGCTGACTTCTATCAAAGTTGACGATATGCCGTGGCGTACTCGTGGCAAATTGTAAAGTTCCGAACCGTAAAACTCCGCAATTAATTGGTGCCCAAGGCATATTCCTAATATTTTTTTGCTTTTCCGGTAGCCGTTGAGTAGTGCGAAATGTTTTGTGTATTCATCGGGGTGCCCCGGACCGGGCGAAATTATGACGTGGTCATAATTTTCTGTTGTATCAACCTTGAATTTATCGTATCTGACAACATCGCACTGGTGCTTGAGTTTGCGAAGCGTTTCGACGATATTGTAAGTGAAGGAGTCGAAATTATCTATGAGCAGGATAGACATTCTTTATATTCTCAAGGGCTTTCTTCGTAAATAAACGGGAGTGAAAGCCAATGTATGGACAATAGGTACGGAGCGGCGAGCAATATAATTTTCCGCACTTACTGCTGCTATTGCCATATAAAAGGTAAATATTGTCGCGAAAATCAATTTCTTCAGAGTCATTTGGCTTTTACGTATAAGAACTTTCTTTTTCCTACTTTAATTAAACGTTTATGGCTTAAATCAATTTCCGAGAAAAGATTTTCTATTTTTTCGCCATCTACGGATACTCCGCCTTGCTCGATTAATCTGCGTGCTTCTTTCTTCGAAGGTGCTAATTCAGTAGCAACGAGCATGTCGTCGGCTCTTATGACGACGGACTTGAGTTCAATTTCGATGTCATCAATGGTGTCGGGTAAGTCTTTGTTTACAAATATACGTTCGAATTCTTCGAAAGCGGCTTTGGCGGCGTCTTCATTGTGGTAAACTGTGACAATTTTCATGGCTGTCTCGGCTTTTGCGTTTCTCGGGTGGAGTGAGCCGTTGGCAAGTGCTGTTTCCATTTCTTTAACGTTGGAATCGGGCATAAATGCAGCATATTTGGCGTAGCGAGTGATTACGTTGTCGGGGATTGACATTACTTTTCCGAAAATTTCTCTTGGGGAATCGGTAATGGCGATATAATTGTCGAGTGATTTGGACATTTTTTGTATGCCGTCGGTGCCTTCGAGTATGGGCATTGTGAGTATGCATTGGGCTTCTTCGCCGTATGCCTTTTGGACTTCGCGTCCCACAAGGAGGTTGAATTTCTGGTCAGTGCCTCCCAATTCCACGTCTGATTTAATAACGACCGAATCCATTGCTTGAGCGAGCGGATATAGAAATTCGTGGAGGCTTATCTGAGTTCCGGATTGGTAGCGTTTAGAGAAGTCATCGCGTTCGAGTAATTGTGCAACGGTATATTTAGAGGCTAATTTGATAACGTCAATAAAATTCATTTTGTTGAGCCAATCAGAATTATAGACTACTTCGAGTTTTTCGTTGCTGAGTATGATGGTGGCTTGTTCGATATATGATTGTCCATTAATTCGGGTATCTTCGAGAGTGAGGTGTGGTCGGGTTTTGGATTTGCCTGTGGGGTCGCCTATCATGGCGGTAAAATCGCCAATGATGAGAATGGCTTTGTGCCCCAGGTCTTGAAATTGTCTCATCTTGTGGAGTACAACGGCGTGTCCGATATGGAGGTCGGGACGGCTTGGGTCGGCACCAAGTTTGATGTTTAGCGGTTTGTTGTTTTTGAGCGAGCGTTCAAGTTTGCCCACGAGTTCATCTTCGGGAAGTAAATCTACTACTCCATGCTTGATGACGTCCATTTGCTCATTTATTGACGGAAACATAATGCTCGAAAAGTATTAATGAAAAAATTTAGATACGAAAAAAGGGGATAATTATTAAAGGGTGTTACTTGAATATTGCAAGCACGACTGCCATGATAGCTCCGACAATGGCTATTGCTCCGACTACGGTAGCTGTCGATAGGCTTTTGCGTAAGGTGTCGGAGTCGCGAGTCAGTTTGGATAATTTTTTGTTGATTTCAGTAAATTTTTTTTCATCATCATTTTGTGTAGCTATGGTTGCACCGGGTTCTTGAAGTGATTTAGGGAGTCGCTTGATGACCGCTTCAAATGTATTGTTGCGTTCTTCTAAGCGGTTGAGTTCTTTTCGCAGTTCTTCAATTTTCTTTGTTAGTTCAATTTCTAAGAAATTTATATCGGCACCGGCGCTGCTTCGGGTATTGATTGAGCCGAAAAGGCTTTTGAGGGCATCCATTTCTTTGTAGAAGTTTCTGATTTCGTCGCGGTATTTGTCTTGGAAAGTCCAATAAATTTGGTCGAAATAGACGATTCTTTTTTCGACTGAGACGAGTTTTGTCATTAATTTTTCTTCGATATCCGAACTTCGTTTGTGTATTGATTCGTGTAGTTTTTCATCGGCTGATTCGAGGAATTTGTCTGCTTCTTTTGTGGCTTTGTTTTTAACTTCGTTTAATAGGTTGATGAAGGAATTAGCTTCTTTTTTCAGGAATTCTGTTTGTGTTTCGAGCGATTCTTGTATTCGGCTGATTTCTTGCACGGCATTGAAGTAGGATTCCTGCAGTTCTTGTAAATTGTGTAATTCAGAGTATTTTTCGAGTGTTTTATTGGTTTCGAGGGTTAATATTTTAATAACGTCGTCGTATTTTTGTTTGATGCTATAAAAATCATTGTTTATGATTTTATAAAATTCTTGAACTTGTTTTTTTAATTCTGAGACAAAGTGTTCGTAGAATTCGCGGTCTTTTTCGAGTTTTTCGAAGGCGCGATTGTATTTAAGGGCTTGCTCGCGGATTTTGTCGAACAAACCTCTGATTTCGGGTCTTATGGGGTTATTGCCTGCCATTCGGAAGTATATTGGTTGAAGAAACTTAGACTTTCGAGGATTTGCTCGAGATAGTATTGTTCGAGATCCTCGTTGATGTCTTTGGTATGCTTGTAAATGTATTCGTATATTTTATCTCTGAATTCGTGGTCGGTATCGAATTTTTCTTTGAGGTAGTCTTTTACGTAGTATTCGAGTACACCGATTTCGGCTAATTCTTCCAAATAGGTTTTGGGTTCGAGTTTAGCCTTCATCTCGAGTATGCGTTTTAATTTTTCTTCTTGGATATCAGCCATTGAAAAAAAGACACGTAATATTAAGTTTATTAATACAAATATAATCAGATATCGGTAAAAATGTGTTTTTCTTTAAATCATGCTCTTTTGGTGCAAATAAAATGCCGCACTCAGCATATGGTGCGGCATTGGCGTAATGGTTGACTTAAAGTCTATTTTACGTAGATAATTTCTCCTGTGTATGATATTTTATCGACCTTTATGCGATAGAAATATCTGCCTTGGTTAATTGCTTGTGGGTGCCAAATAGTTTTATGTGTACCGGGGGTAAGGTAGCCAAAGTTTATGCTTTCGACGGTTCTGCCGGTAGCGTCGTATATTTTGAGTTCGTAGCTGCCGAAAGTTTTGGCATCGAATTCAAATTGGACGTAGTTCGAGAAAGGATTTGGGAATGCGCCGACGCGTCCGAAGTATTCGCTGATTGAATTGGTTGAGCCGGTATTGAAGAACCAAGCTTGCGACCAATCAGACTTGCCGTCGCTAAGGACAGCGCGGACGCGCCAGTGGTACTCGGTATCTTTTTCTAAGCCATTTACTGTATAAGTTGTTGAGTTTATTCCGTTTACATCGGCAATTACCTTAGTGAAGCCGGCATCTTTCGACAGCATAAACTCGTAGGATGTTGCGCCGTTGTATGGTTCCCATTGGAATGTGGCATCAAGTGGGACAAATTCGGCATTATTTGGGGGAGCAACAAGAATTGGTCCACCTGCGCCTGTTGAGAATGTCCAAACGGGCGACCAGTCACCCGGGCCGTCTTCGCTGTATGCTCTGACTCGCCAGTAGTAAGTCGAGTTCTGTGGTAACTGATTAAATGTATATGCAATGTTGCTTATTGTATCTTGTGAGAAAATCAGGTCGTTGAATTCGGCGTCGTTTGCTATTTGTAAGTGGTATCTGATGGCGTTATTCAAGGTAAACCAAATGAATTGGACAGAAGATGTAAGGTTTTTGGTACCGTTTGCGGGAATTCGCAAGCCGACTGCTCTAAGGCGTGTTTTAAGTGACCACACATCAGACCAAAGTCCGAAATTTTTATCGTCTTCGACGCGAATTCGCCAGTAGTATTTGCTGAAGGGCGATAATTCCGTGCTGTATTTTATTGCGTTTTCGATGCTGTCCTGCAAGAGAAGGTTTTTGAAGTCGGCATCGGAGGCTATTTGTAGGTGATAGAGTTCGGGACCGCCAAACGCCTCCCAAGTGAATTCGGGTTTGATGAGTTGATTTACGGCATTATTTGCGGGTGAGGCTAATCTGACGCGGGAGTATGCGGTGGTGAAATCCCAAATATCGGACCACTCGCTTGTACCGAACTGGTTCGATGAGTTTATCTGCCAGTAGTATTTAGTATTGAATGCCAATCCCGTTACATTGTGCAAAGTATCGGGGATTGCGGTTTGCTCGTAGATAAGTTCGCTCATATCGGATTTGGTGCTGATTTTGATGTTATAAGATTTTGCCTCGAGTGCTTTATGCCAAACGAATGTCTGGTTTACGTCATTGCCGATGGAATGATTTGTGGGTGATATGAGCCGTGGCGGACCTAAAACGGTAGTGAAAGCCCAAACTTCCGACCAATAGCTTGTGGAATTTTCGTTTATCGCTCGGGCTCGCCAATAGTATTTAGTCAAGCCGTCGAGTATTGGTGTGGTGTATTGAGTAGCGACGATGTTTGCGTTGGTATGGAAAATTGTAGCGAAGTTTTTGTCTCGTGAGATTTGTACTTCATATTTTTGAGCACCCCATACTTCTTGCCAAGTTAATTGGGCTTTTACGGCAACACCGACGGAATCGTTTACGGGCGAAATGAGCACGGGGGGGGCGATTTTGGTCGTGAATGTGTAAGTTTGCGACCATGGGCTTACAGCCGAATGATTTTTTGCTCTAACCCGCCAGAAATATTTTGTGTTGTGTGTAAATGCTTGCTGAATGTTATATGATGTATCGGCAAGTGTAACGTGTTCGAATCTGAAAATAAATTCGTTGTCGGTGGATATTTCTATTTGATAGAGTTCTGCTTTTTCTGATGGGTGCCAGAGAAGTTCTTGGCTGTTTTCTATGTCGAAGGCATTGTCTTTGGGTGTTATCACTTTGGGGGTTTTGAGGAAATCGGGGTCAATTGCGCGGTAAATCATGCCCGATTCGCCTCCCATATAAAAATTATTATTTTCATCAACGAAATAGGAGGTGATTGTTTCAGCGTGGAAATTGTCTCTCAGTCTTTCGAATGTGTTGCCTCCGTCTTTGGAGCGGACAACCGTGAGAGAGGTAGCATAATTTTTTGGTAGCCAATAACTTCCAGATGCGTAAATTCTACCCTTGTTATCCACAAATACTTTAGAAGCATAGGTTAATCCGGGTGTCAATTTTCGGAATTCGCTGATTGAGGTTGATTTATAAACTCCGTCAAATGTGGCAATGTAAACATGACCATCATTGCCCGGATAAATATCGGTTATTTTACCCCCTAAAGGAGGTCCGGAAGCCCACCTGTTGCCACCGTTGGTTGTGTAAAACACATGCGTACCTGCTGATACATATATAACGTTCGTGTTTGTAACTGCTAAACTGTACGGG
>CAZWXI010000088.1:0-11465 GCA_964637845.1 uncultured Hyphomicrobiales bacterium
TCAAAAGAGTGCTAATAATATTAACTTTAAAATTTTAATAAACATAATTTTTGGAGGTAAAAATGGCTTTAAACCCATTACATGACAGAATCATTGTCAAACCCGCCGCCGCAGAAGAAACTACAAAAGGCGGAATCATCATTCCCGATACAGCAAAGGAAAAACCCATGCAGGGTACTGTAATTGCTGTCGGACAAGGCAAACAAACGGAAGACGGCAAAGTATTGCCGATGCAACTCAAAGAAGGCGACAAAGTGCTTTATGGCAAATATGCCGGCACGGAAGTCAGCGTTGATGGCGAAGACCTTCTTATCATGCGCGAAAGCGACGTTTTTGCAATAATAAAGTAATTTTAATAATTAAATATAAACGGAGGATATAACTATGTCTGCTAAATTAATTGTATTCAATACAGAAGCTCGTGCTTCGCTAAAAAATGGCGTTGACCAATTGGCTGATGCCGTCAAAGTCACTCTCGGTCCGAAAGGACGCAATGTAATACTTGACAAAAAATTCGGCGCTCCAACCGTCACCAAAGATGGCGTTACCGTCGCAAAAGAAATCGAACTCGAACACCCGATTGAAAATATGGGTGCTAACATGGTGCGTGAAGTTGCTTCCAAAACTTCAGACGTTGCAGGTGACGGTACTACTACTGCAACAGTACTTGCCCAAGCAATTTATCGCGAAGGTCTGAAAAACGTGGCTGCCGGCGCAAATCCGATGGACTTGAAGCGCGGCATAGACCTTGCCGTTACTGCAATTACCAAAGGGCTGAAAGAAATAAGTCGCGACGTTGAAGGCAAAAAGGAAATTTCGCAAGTTGGTACAATTTCCGCTAACAATGATACAACAATCGGTGAATTAATTGCCGAAGCTATGGAAAAAGTCGGTAAAGACGGCGTAATTACTGTCGAAGAAGCAAAAGGCACAGAAACTTCAATGGAAACAGTTGAAGGTATGCAATTCGACCGTGGTTACCTATCACCTTATTTCATTACTGATGCCGACTCTATGGAAACAGTTCTCGAAGACCCTTACATTCTTATCCATGACAAGAAAATCTCTGCAATAAAAGACATTCTACCCGTATTGGAAAAAACATCGCAATCTGGGAGGTCTTTACTGATTTTGGCTGAAGATGTCGAAGGCGAAGCTCTTGCAACATTAGTCGTCAATAAATTGCGAGGCACTCTGCGTGTTGCCGCAGTAAAAGCACCCGGATTTGGCGACAGACGCAAAGCCATGCTTGAAGATATCGCCATCCTTACGGGCGGTACAGTCATTAGCGAAGAAAAAGGCTACAAACTCGACCAAGCCACTCTCGCATATCTCGGTACAGCTAAAAAAATTATCATTGACAAAGACAATACTACTATCGTAGAAGGTGCCGGAAGCAGCGAAGACATCAAGAAGCGAGTAAACGAAATCAAAGTTCAAATCGAAAAGACAACGAGCGACTACGACCGCGAAAAGCTTCAAGAGCGTCTGGCTAAATTGAGTGGTGGTGTTGCTGTTATCAAGATTGGTGCCGCAACTGAAATCGAGATGAAAGAAAAGAAGGCCCGCGTGGAAGACGCTCTCCATGCCACACGTGCCGCCGTTGAAGAAGGGATTGTACCGGGAGGCGGTGTTGCTTACTTAAGAGTTATACACAATTTGGAAAATCTAAACCCGGCTAACGAAGACCAACGTACAGGTATCCAAATAATTCGTCGTGCATTGGAAGAACCAATACGCCAAATCGTGGCAAACGCCGGTGAAGAAGCATCAGTTGTCGTCAACAACGTTAAGGCGGGAAGCGGAGCTTATGGTTATAATGCCGCAACTTGTGAATACGGTGACTTATTCGAAGCCGGCGTTATTGACCCGACCAAAGTGAGCCGTGTTGCACTCGAAAATGCCGCTTCGGTTTCCGGATTGTTGCTTACGACCGAAGCCACAATAGTAGAAAAACCAAAGAAAGACGAGCCAACGCCACAAATGCCCGGTGGTATGGGCGGTATGGACGGAATGTATTAATATCCGCACCAACAAAATTACAAATCCCTGCCCGAAAGAGCGGGGATTTTTTATATTTGAATTGTCCTTGAAATAAGTGATAATTTGGTTTATACCTTTTATAGCATTGCCTCAATAAATCTAATAATTTAGGATATAATTGTACATAATGGCACTTTTTTCCTTTGCCTTATACAATCTTTATAAGCAGTCGAGAAGTGCATTAGAATAGGTCTTTATCGTATATTCACTGTAGTTACAATATTGAGGATTTTGCGAAATAGCATCAATTGTTCATCACTCATACGTAATACTCCATATTTTTATATGTTATACGCAGTTAATTTGCAAAAATAATAAAAATCATATAGTTTTGCATATAATTTGATGCAATTGCGTAAGAAAAAGAGTTGGTGGCATTGCTATTTGGGACAAGTGCTGACTGACACGGATGTACAAAAAATGACAGCAATTTTTCTCACTAGACAATTTATCTTTTACTACCTTTGAGGACAATATTTTTGAATTTCTCTAAATAGTTCATAGCCGCTTTGACGCAAATACGCAAAATAAGACATAAGTTCGTACGTTTTACGCAATAATATAATTATGTTGTTGTAATTGCGTATATTTGGGTGTTAGCGGTCAGCTTAAAAGACGACACAGCAAGAATGAACGACAGAAATATACATAAAGTAACGGGACAAATGAACCATCAGACAGCCGACCCAAAAGCCAACGCTTCTGTATTTTTATTTTTTCCCACCGCACATTTTTTAAAAACAATTTTAGCCAGCCGCACAAATGGCACATTTGGTTTTGCCCAACACACAAGCCAACCCTTCGCAAAACCAAAAGAGCCATTTTTTGCCAACGCACCGACAGAGCAAATAATTAAATCAATAAACTTTTAGCATATGAAAAAAACTATTTTTTTTAACTCTTTTACTATTGACTTCATCTATTGGGTTCAGCCAATCATATTTGGGCTGGGTGACTAAACAGGTCAACTTTCGACAAGGACCCGGGACAGACTATGGAGTAATTTCATCGTTGAAACCGGGAACACAAATATTTATTGTATCCCTTGAGACGGAAAATGATTTCTACAATATAATTGACATTGCAACCGGCAAGGAAGGATATATACATAAGTCGTTTGTAAAACTTGGAGACCTTGTTGAAAAAAATGAAAGAGGTATGTTTACCCCAAGCGGTAAAACTTCGACTTACAATCCTGAAATTGAAATTTTCAATAATACTTCATTAACCCTAACACTGAAACTCAATAGTGAAACATACACTTTTTCACCAAAGCAAAAACGAACATTAACATTAAGCCCAGGAACATATAATTACCGTGCCTCTGCCCCTGGTGTTATACCAAACATAGGCACAAAATATATGGAGAGTAATATGGGTTACACTTGGCAATTTTATATAGTAACTGAAAGAAGATAAAATGAACATTATTTTAAACAACCCATACAGAACAGTTGGTTTGCTTGTTGGGGCAACCGCAAAGGAGCAGACTAAGCAAATTAGTAGGCTCAAAAAATATATTGAAGCCGAACAAGACCCGCAGGATGACTTTAGTTTTCCTGCACTTGGTGAATTTCACAGAACGATTGACAGTGTTGAAGAAGCAGCATCAAAACTTAACCTTGACAATGACAAGATAAATGCAGCCTTATTTTGGTTTTGGAATGGCAACCCAATTACTGACGAAGCAGCATTTGAAAACTTGAAAAGCGGAGACATAGAAGCAGCTTATGAAATTTGGGACAAACTGATTACAAAAACTGACGAAGAAGGAAAAAGATGTTGGAAGCCAGTTACTGAAAAAAACTACTCAGCCTTTCATAACTACTCAGTCCTTAATATAATCCCAGCAAATGGAAATTTACATAATGCTGTTGTAGCAAGCCTGTATTTTCTTGAAAGTGATTTGGTTCACAAATTCGTTTCATCTGTAGCAGATGAAACACACAAAACCAGCAAAAAAGAACTACAACTAATATTTCTCAATCAACTTCATTCAGACCTTGAAGCCAACAAAAAAGCATCGCTGCCTAAGTTTCTTGAAATCCTAAACAAGCAAGAATTTGTTGCGAAGCAGGATTTTATGAAAGGATTTGTTCAGAAGCCCATAGAGCAAATTGAGCATAAAATTGAAACCGCAAAAAACAAGCGAAAAGCAAGTAAAGCTAATGGAGCAAAAGCGGGACAAGAACTTTACACAGCCACTGCAAACGATTTGACACAACTTAAAAGTATTGTTGGTGCAACTGACTTAAAATACACTTCTATTTCTGATAAAGTTGCAAACGAAATTCTGCAATGCAGTATTGACTATTTTAACGACAGTCAAGAAAAAGACAGCAGTTCCGATTATGCAGAAACAGCTATGATATTAGCAAAGCAAGCAGAAATACTTGCAATCGGAAAACTTACAAAAGACAGGGTTAAAGACAGCATTGAAACGCTTGAAGAAATGAAAGACAGAGAATTTTCAGCAGCGATACAAGCGTTACAATCTATCAAAGATGCCTATGAAACTAATAAAGCCAAAATTGAAAATGAGGTAAGGAGAATGCCTTTGGGATATAATCAGTCTATAAATTGGACTAAGGTAAATCAGATGATTGAAAATTCTCTTAATTGGGACAAAGTTGTAGAATTGATACAACGTGTTATTCCACCGCTAAACGTTGATAAAATCAAAAACATAAACAATCCGACTAAACTAAATGAATACAAAAGTTTGGTAACATTCGTAATGAGTAAACTAAGCTATTTACAAAAAAATAAAGTTAGATACATCAGTTATTGGGAAAATCAAGGAAGTGTTGCTATGCCAACTTCGGGCGACATAGAAAAAATACCTGATTGGATAAAATGGGTTGGTGGTATAATTCTACTTATCATTTTAATCAGAGCGTGTAATTAAAAATCATCAAACAAACAATGAAGAAAACAATTATATCAATTTTTCTTTTGGCAAGTGTAAACGCTTTTGCTCAAACAGAAACTTTAAGCAAAGAAGATTTGCTTAAAGAATTACAGCCCTTAAAAGCAAGTGTTCAAACGCTGCAAAAAGAAGACAGTATTTTGAAAACTGAAATCAGCAATTTGAATAGTAAACTTTCAAATGCTAACAAAAGCATTGATAGTTTGCGAATTCAAACGAAAAATAACAGCAACGCTATTTCGCAAACTGCAAATAAATTAGACGTAAAAATTACGGAAGTTGATAAATCATTAAGCAAAAATTCGCTTTACGGAATTATCGGAGTGCTTTCAGCAATCTTGCTTTCAGGTCTATTGTATTGGCTATTAAGCAAGCGCCAAAAAACTGATCAAACAGAAGTTGTTGAACAACTTCAAAAGACTAAATCTTCAATTGAAGAAAGTTTGGTAAAAGAATTTGGTAAACAAACCAGTTTGATTGAAAGTGAATTGCAGTTGTTAGCTCAACAGAAAATTGAAAGTCCCAAAGCTGAAAATGCTGAACCCGACCATTCACTGGCTTTAAAGGTAGCAAGTGAAATAAACTTGATTGAAAGAAACATTAGCCTAATGGATAAAGGAACTAAAGGATTGAAACAATTAGAACGTTCAGTTGGAAAGTTAAAAGATAATCTTTCAGCCAACGGTTATGAAATGCCTGAACTATTGGGCAAACAATATCATCAAGGAATGAAAGTAATTATAACCAGTTCAATCCCTGATGAAAATTTAGAAAAAGGTTCGGAAATCATTACCAAGGTATTGATACCACAAGTAAACTTTAACGACAAAATGATACAATCAGCACAGATTGAGGTTTCTGTCGGAATGTAATTTTTAAAACAACAATAACAACATAAGTAAATATGAGAAATAAAATTGACTACGGAATTGATTTGGGAACAACAAATTCGGCAATCGCAAGAATGAAAAACGGAGTTCCTACAATTAAGAAATCTGACACATTAAAAGACACCGTTCCGTCTTGTGTTCACTTCAACAAACGCAAGGACATTTTGGTGGGTGATACCGCTTTCAATGTTATGAAAAACGATAACACCCGAGCATTAAAGTCATTTGAAGCTGGCAAAACAAACACATTCATAGAGTTCAAACGAACAATGGGAACTACTCACACTTACGAGTGTTCCAATATGGGTAAAGACTTTACATCAGAAGAATTATCCGCAGAAGTATTAAAGAAATTGAAGTCGTTCATACAAGATGAAAACATATATTCAATTGTAATTACCGTTCCTGCTAAATTCTTAAATCCACAAAATGAGGCAACAATGAAAGCCGCTAAATTGGCGGGTTTCAAGCACGTTCAACTATTACAAGAACCAGTTGCAGCAGCAACCGCTTATGGCTTGACTGCTATAAACAAAGATAGTTTTTGGTGTGTGTTTGACTTTGGCGGTGGAACATTTGATGCTGCTTTGGTAAAATCGGAAGAAGGTATTTTGTCCGTAAAAGATACAGATGGTGATAACTGGTTAGGTGGTAAAAACTTGGACGAAGCAATTGTTGACCAACTTATTATTCCATACTTACAAGAAACGTATGCCATTGAGAGCATCTTGGAAGACACGACCAAAAAAGAAATTTTGCGTAACGCTGTAAAACCATTTGCAGAAGAAGCAAAAATTCAACTGTCATTTAAAGACACGCATAATATTCTCTCTAACTTGGGTGATTTACCATTTGAAGATGATAATGGAGAAGAACCTGAAATTGATATAACGGTTACTCAAAAAGATATGGAGAATGTGGTTGCTCCTATTTTCCAAAAAGCAATTGACATTACTAAAGAACTTCTGAAACGAAACAATTTAAAGGGTTCTGATTTGGGTGCTTTAATATTAATTGGCGGACCTACTTTTTCGCCAATCTTACGCAGAATGTTGAAAGAGCAAATCACGGATAAAGTTGATACTTCCGTTGACCCAATAACCGTAGTAGCAAAAGGAGCCGCTTTGTTTGCTTCAACAATTACCGTATCTGATGAAGTAAAAGAAGAAACGAGAGATAAAACAAAATTGCAGTTAGACATTAAATATGAAGCAACAACTGTTGAGTTGGACGAAATGGTAAATATCAAAGTGCTGAAAGAAAAAACCGTTGGCTCATTTCCCGAAAAAGTTTTTGTTGACGTAGTTCGTTCTGATGGTGCTTGGAGTAGCGGTAAAAAACAAATTGGTGAAAAGGCATCAATTGTTGAAGTGGTATTAAATGAAGGTCAGTCCAATTCTTTTGATGTAAATGTTTATGATGAAGCGGGTAATAAGTTAGAATGTCAGCCAAACCAATTCAGCATTTTACAGGGTATTGGCGGTTTGGACGGAATGCAGGTTTTGCCTTATCACATTGGTATTGCTAAATATTTCCACGCAGAGGAAAAAGATTTATTTGAGCCAGTAAAAGGATTAGAAAAAAGTAAAAAAGTTCCGGCTACTGGTGTTCGTAATGGTTTGAAAACAAGGTCAGCAATTCGCCCAGGAATGGCAAGCGATTTCATTCGCATTCCCATTTACCAAGGCGACCACAACGCAGAGGGAACAAATCCAGTTCTGAATAATCTAATTACCGAAGTAATAATCAGCGGTGAAACTTTACCAAAACTACTCCCTGAAGGAAGTGATGTAAATATCACAATCAAAGTGGACAGGTCGCAAATAATGCAGTTCATAGCAGAGTTTCCAACCATTGAACACACAGAAGAACTAAAAATTGAAATCAAACAAACCGAACCACCAACAGAGGAATTTTTAACAAAGGAAATTTCAAAAGCCAAACGAATTGCACAAAAAGTAAATGCTGATGATGTTGCCGAAAACCTGGACGCTTTTGAAGAACAATTGGAAAACGAAAAAGGAAGTGCAGACGGCAAAATGAAAATTTTGGATGGCTTGCGTAAAGAGTTATTGAAATTAGACGGTGCTGAAAAATCGGCTGAATATCCAAAAGTGGAAGAAGAACTAAAGGAGGCATTCTACGAATTGGAAGATTTGATTGAAAAAATCAAACGAAATGCTGATGACGGTAATTTGAATATCAGCCAAATTGAAAGTCATTTAGAAGAATACAGAAAAAAAGTTGAGCACATTGTTAAAGAAAAGAACATCAAGGAAGCAAAAGAGCTAACGAGAGAAATTGGGCAGTTGGATTTTGAATTACGCAATACCGTAACAGGTAATGCTATGGATGTTCAATTTTTACGTCATATAAATGATACGTTTAATTCATACCATTGGAAAGATGCCACAAAAGCAAGACAATTAGTAAATCAAGGCTTGCAAATGGCTACCAATGGAAACACATCAGGTATTCGTAATATTCTTATTCAGATAATTGGTCTAATGCCTGATAATGAAAAACCAACCAACACTCTAAGATAATGAGCAATAGCAAAGGCATATTACCAAAAGGTTTTTCCATAAATGATAAATACAGCATTCTGCTTTTTATCAAACAGGGAATTAATGCCGAAACTTATCGTGTTAAAGGAGCTGACGGCAAGTTGTATTTTTTGAAATTATTCAACTACTCTAAATTGCATCGTTCAGCATTTGACAGCGACAATAATCTTTTGGAAATTGAACTGTTGAAAAAAGTAAAACACGAAAATATTGTCTCTTATAAGGATAGCGGAGAGGTTATTCACGAAAACAAGAAGTTTGGATATTTAGTTTTAAACTTCATTGCTGGTGAAACATTAGCGGAGAGAATAAGCCGTGAGATGTTTAACAACTACTATGATATTCAAAGCATAATATCTGATGTTTTAAAGGGTTTAAACTATCTGCACAGTTTACCCGAGCCGATAATTCATAATGAAATCACACCGCAAAACATAATGCTTGACTTGTCAAGTGATGTTCCCAAAGCAAAAATTATTGATTTTGGTTTTGCTCGTTCATTTCATCAATCAACAAAAGCATTCAATAAAGTTGGGTTGAATTTGAATTATGTTGCTTCCGAATGTTTTAATGGATTGTATTCACCTCAAAGTGATATTTTTTCAGTTGGTGCAATAATGTATCAATTACTTTTTGGATTACCACCTTGGTTTAAAGACGTTTCCAAATTTCAATCAGACAGAACGAATGCGGAAGAACTTGTTTTGCAAGAAAGAAGCAAACCTCTGTCATTTCCAAAGATTGCAAATGACTTTATTGGGTATGAAGAGCAGACAAACTTGCTTTTGAAAAAAGCGTTAAGTCAAGATACAGAAGACCGTTTTCAGAGTGCAAATGAGTTTCTACAAGCATTGAAAGGAGAAATTGAAGTAGAAGATGTTGACAAGGTTCAAAAAGTAAAGTCAGACGACAAGCCCGAAAAGAAAATACAAAGCAAAAAAGCTAAAGGAAAAGGCTTTGATGCTATTGCAGGAATGAATGAGTTGAAAGCACAATTGAAATTAGATGTTATTGATGCTCTACACAGTCCAGAAGAATACGCAAAATATGGTGTTACCATTCCTAACGGAATGCTTTTATATGGCCCACCAGGTTGCGGAAAAACATTCTTTGCAAAACACTTCGCAGAGGAAGTCGGCTTTAATTTTATGTTGGCTACTCCAAGCACTTTGAAAAGCCGATACATAAACGCAACCCAAGAAAACATTGCTAAAATGTTTGAAGAAGCAGAAAAAAATGCTCCAACAATCATTTTTATAGATGAAATAAATGAACTATTGCCAAACCGTGATAGTGATGCCCACGAAATGGCTAAAAGTGCAGTAAATGAAATGTTGGTACAAATGGACAGAACAGGAGAAAAAGGGATTTTCATAATCGGAGCAACTAACTACCCTGATATGATTGACCCTGCAATGCTTCGTGCTGGTCGTTTAGACAAGAAATTTTATTTGCCCCCACCAGATTTTGAAGCGAGAAAGGCAATCTTTGAAATGACTTTAAAAAACCGTCCACTTGATTTTGGGATAGATTATGATAAGCTTGCTAAATTGACTGAAAACTACATTTCCGCTGACATTACTGAATTAATTGTTCCTGATGCAGCAAGGTTAGCTTTGAAAACTAAGTCAAGAATATCAATGAAAATTTTGGAGGAGGTAATCAAGAATACAAAGCCTTCTGTTCCTTTACAGGAATTGAAAAAATACGAAGTAATAAAAGCAAAAATGGACGGAGAAAACATTGAACAGAAAAACGAAAGACCACGCATTGGTTTTATATAATAAAATAGAGAAAATATGGACACAATAACTTTTGACAAACTTTTGCTTAAAACAGCATTTTGTTGTATGGCAGCAGACGGCAATATTGATGATAGGGAAATTTCCCTTATAAAATCAATGTGCGAAAAATCTCCACTGTTTACCAATTTCAACTTTCAAGAAGAAATCAATTTGCTTGTTGGCAAAATAAACAGTGGTGGTAAAACTTTTATTCAATATTATTTTGACTTACTAAAGCAATCTCAACTTAATGAAGAAGAAGAACTGACTTTGATTGATTTTGCAATACAAACAATCAATACAGACGAACAAATCGAGTATTCAGAAATCAAGTTTTTCAAAAATATTCGACACCGTTTAAATATAAGCGATGAAAAAATATTAGCTCGTTTCCCTGATATTGAACAATACTTGGAAGACGACATAATCACTGATACTTTCCTTGATAAAATCACAAGCCAGTATTTTGAAATTTCTGAACTACCACAGTTTGACTTAATTAGTATTGCTGACAATTCACAAAGCGACAAGAAATAGAATGAATTCCGCAATCAAAATAATATTGGCGATTTTGTTCTTCCTATGTTTGGCAGATATGCCTTACGGTTTTTATCAGTTCGTAAGGTTCGCAGGACTAATTGGCTTTGCTATATTAGCTTATCAGGCAAACCAACAAGGCAGACAAACAGAAATGATTATTTACGGTGGACTTGCTTTGCTATTTCAACCGTTTTTCAAATTTGCACTTGGCAGACAAATTTGGAATATAGTTGACATTGTTGTAGGAATAGGACTGATAATATCAATATTTATGAAACCAAAGGAAAGCCCACGCTAAAAGCAAGCACATTTGCAATTCGCACAAGCCAACGCACAGACCAAAAATTGCAAAAGAGCTTGCTTTGCCAACGCAGACAAAATTGTTTTTAAAAAATTTCCCAACGCTTCAAAAAAATAAAAATACACCAACACACAGCCCGACAAACACAGCAGACAATGACACGAAAACTCAATATTGACAAGGGATACAGCGACACGGTGGACAGAAGGCCAGCAGGTAACAGCGGTTTTGCAAAAAAGCGGGTTCAGTGGTTAATTGAGCATTCTGCCTCGCATCAAATTTTGTGGTATGTTGACAGTTTAGTGCTCCGAAATCCGCTTCTTCGCAAATACGCAAAATAAGACATAAGTTCGTACGTTTTACGCAATAATATGAATTATGTTGTTGTAATTGCGTATATTTGGGTGTTAT
>CAZWXI010000089.1:0-11392 GCA_964637845.1 uncultured Hyphomicrobiales bacterium
TCGAGTCGAGTGATTCAAGACCCCGGATCCGGTAAAGAATATGTCGAAATCGTTGCCGCGTTGGATGAAAGTGCTTTAAGCAAAGAGCATAAAATGGCAACTGATAGAGTGCTGGAGACCATAAAGTCAAGGAATATTGAATCATCACCCGTCAAAGCCCTTCAGGGAGCAATCAAAACGGACAAATCAAATGAATTGTTTAAGAAGCAATTCGACGAATTGAAATTAATTATTGCTGAGCTTAATGATAACGTAAAAATTGAAAAGAGAATTGCAAACAATGAAATTATAAATCAGCTTTATATCAAGTTAAGAGAACTGAATTTTACCGAGAGATGCTCAAGAAAGCTTATTAGCGATATTGATGAGCGATTAATACCTCAAAATCTGAGGGAGGCGCTAATTACTACTAGGAAAAAAATCGCTGAGAGTATTATTGTTCAGAATCCACTGAAAAAGTCCAATATTAGCCAAGTTTGCCTTTTTGTTGGTCCAACAGGTTCGGGTAAATCGACAAGCCTAATCAAACTTGCGTTGATTTCCAAAATTGTGCTAAACAGTAATGTTATGATTATTTCAGCAGATACTCACAAGGTCGGAGGAGCTGAACAACTTGAAACATATGCTTCAATTGCCTCTATCAGTTATAAGACTGTTTACTCTTCTATGGAACTTAGTGAAGCCATAATTCGCGAGCAAGAAAGAGACTTTATTTTTGTAGACACAGCTGGTAAAAACTTTAAAGATGCCAATACGATAAAAGAGTTGGCTGAATTGGCAAAAGGAACTAAATATAGTGCAATATATCTGATGATTCCAAGCAATCACACTGAATCTTATTACAGAACTGTGTTTGAGGCATATTCATCTTTAAAACCAACAAGTATAATCATAACAAAAATTGATGAAAGTGATACTTTAGGAGAATTATATTCGGCTATTTGCCAAGACATACCTCCAATATCTTACATAACTACCGGGCAACAAGTACCCGATGATATAGAGCCGGCTGACAAATCGCTTTTAGCTAAACTAATATTACCAGATTTGGCATGAATAACATCTATACCGAAAATTTCTTTAAGACTCGGGAGAAAACCCCATTTGCATTATCAATTTGCAGTGGTAAAGGTGGTGTCGGTAAAAGCTTCATAGTATCGAATTTAGCTTATAAATTATCACAAGACAGTGATAAGGTATTAATTATTGATGCAGATTCACAATTTCCGAACCAGCATCTTATTTTGGGAGTAGAGCCACCCGTTAGATTATCGCAGGTTTACACCAGAAAAGTCAAAGCTAAGGAAGCATTATTCAAAGTTGCCAAGAATTTATACCTGCTTGCGGATGCACCTGCACAAGGTTTAGCAGAATTTTATGACGAATCAATGCTAATTGATGTCTATAAGCATATATTACTTGATGCTGATTTTGACATCGTAATAATTGACTCCCCCGCAGGTGCGACTCGACGAGTAATCGAATGTTGCGAAATAGCTAACCTGTCGGCTATAGTTATTACCGATGAACCGACATCACTACTTGATGCATACGGGCTAATCAAAATTTTGCTGAACTACATACCAGTTGACAAAATGAGGCTTTTGGTAAATAACGTTATTGATTATGAAGATGCTGATGAAATGACGTCAAAGCTTAATTCTGCAACACGGAAATTCCTCGGATTTAATGTCAGCGAACTTGGATTCGTACCGTATGACAGAGCCGTAAGGCTTTCAATCCAAAAGCAGGAACTACTTACGATGCATCATCCCGAACACGACATATCTCATTCCTTAGATAGGATTGCATCGACAATAAAGAACTATTCAACCGTTAATATAACTTAAAAGGGGGTAAAATATGGCAAAAGATATAAAAATGACGGTTGACGAAAAGAAGCGTAAAGAGGCATTAGCCAAAGAAGAAAAAGAGAGACAGAGGAAAGCAAAAGAAATAGAAGCGAAAAAAAAGAAAAAAATCAAACAACACCAAAGCAAAATTAATTCCTTAGTTACTTATCCATATAACGTCCTGCTGCAACTATCAGTGATTTTGGGCATAATGGCTTTCGTTTATTTTTATTTGTGGAGTTCTTCATCTCTAATCACATCATTACTATACTTATTCTTTGTTTTTTCGACCATTTATCTTGGTGGTGGACTAATGATGCTCGGATACTATTTTGTTAAGTCAGAGGTCAAAAGGCGTGAACTTGAAGAACAAATCAAGTTAGAAAAGCAGAAACGTGAAAAAGAAGAACTAGAAAGGCAAGCTAAAGAAATGGAGGAATTAGAAGCTATTGAAAAAGAGCTTTTAGCAAAGCGTATTGCAAGCAAAATGGATAAAAAAGCGCTTGACGAAACAAATTCAAGAAATACAAATATTGACTCGGAATTTAAAGTTGATAATTTGGCTCAGAGTAATAAACAGGCATACAATACTAAACAATACAATGGTTACGAAGATTCAGACGCATACTTTGATGAATTGTTAAATACAGAATTAAAAAAATCATAGTTTCTAAGTCTAATCAATGGCTGATATTAGAACGAATCCGGAAGAATTGTGGAATACTTTTATCAATGAACGTAAGACACTTGATAAAAGCAAATTAATATTGCATTACATATGGCTAATTAAATATGCTGTATCAAACATGCCGCTTCCGACAAATACCATACTTGAAGACCAGGATTTCATCAATTTCGGAATTTTGGGGTTAAACAATGCAATTGAACGCTTTGACCCCAAAAGAGGCGTTAAATTTGAATCATATGCTATAAAGAGAATAAAAGGTATCATTCAAGACGAACTACGTAAATTGGATTGGTTATCGCGAACTACAAGGAAAAAGGCACAAGAATTATTAAAAGCCACTGATGAACTGAAAAGCCAAAATGGCAGAGAAGCAACTACTAAGGAAATAATTGACAAGCTCAACATTACACCTGAAAAATATAAATCATACTTACAAGCCGCCGCTGCCGCTAAGGCATCAATAGCTACAAACGAATCAAGTGTTTCGCAACTATATGATGAAGATGACGACCGCAGTGAGATTGAAGATTTAGCAGATAGTGGTGCTTCTTTTTTGGAAATAATAGAAGAGGAAGAATGTATAAGATACATTCACAAGTATATCAAATCGCTCAAAGAAAATAAGCGACTTGTGATAACTTTATATTATTTCGAAAATCTTACATTTAAAGAAATAGGTAAGGTTCTTAGTATTTCAGAAAGTCGCGTTTGCCAAATTCATACACAAATCATCAAGGAATTGAAAGAAAAATTAATCGAGTTCGAAAATGCTTAGCAACAAAATTCGAAAGAAACTCGAATCTATTCGCGATTTGCCGACAATACCTATCATTATCAGTGAAGTTTTATCGGTGATTGACAATCCAAATTCGAACGCCGTTCAATTAGCATCGCTCATTGAAAAAGACCAAGCACTTACAGCTCGCGTTCTTAGAATAGCCAACTCGCCATTTTACGGCTTTTCTCGCGCGATATCAACCATTGATTTGGCCATTGTTATACTGGGTATGAATACCTTAAAGGAGATTGTTTTAAGTTTGATTATAAAACGTTTCTTCTCGAAAATCAGCACAAACCTCTTTGATACAAAGTTATTTTGGAATTATTCTATATATTGCGGTGCTTCTGCAAGATTGCTTTCTAGAAAATTAGGATTTAAAGTAACGGGAGAGGCTTTTGTCGGCGGTCTTATACATGACATAGGTTATTTGGTCCTAGTGGAATATTTTAAGAGTGATTACTCGAAAATAGTCAATTTATTGAGGACGCGCGGCATTTCACCCATTGAAGCCGAAAGATTAATTCTTGACTCGGACCATTGCGAAATTGGCGCTTGGATAGCTGAAAAATGGAACTTCCCCGAGAAAATTGTTGATTCGATTAGCAATCATCACTTTCATTTCACTGAAATAAGCAATTCCTCAGACAGCGATGAGCTTGAAAATATTGATGAAATTGAACAACCCCTTACTGCGATAGTTTCATTATCCGAATGGTTTGCCGAATTAAACGGTTTTAAGAGTTGGCTTCCCGAACACAGTATAAATAAATATTACTTTTCTCAGGAGCTATTCGATGATTTTGAAGAAGACTTCACCAATAATTCTGATTTCGTCACATTAAATCAGGAAATTTTCGACGAATACGAAAAAGCATCAATTTTTATTGAGGTTTGATATGGATAAATCCCTTCAAAACATAAATTCCGAATACGTCAAATCATTAGAGATGGCTATCCAACTTTCGCAAAAGGAAATCGAGACCTTACGTTCTATAATTAGAAACGATTATCAAAGCGATTCTCAAACAACTATTGAAACTCAACTCACAGAACTAAATGTTAGTTCATCTATACTTAATTCGACAAATGCCGAAGATTTGCTTAACACTTTGAATATGTATTATGATGAAAAAGTCGGAATAATTGAATTATCTATTTTTACATATGACGAAAAATCCTTACTAAATGCACTAAGTAATGAGGATATAATATCTGAAAAGTTCTTGACGGCAGTTAATTATTTTCAAGAGAACGGTATTGTTACTTGGGCTGTACAATTGTCAAATCCAACTGTTATATCCGACCCGTTTGTTACCGAGAAGCAACAATTAAACTACGTATTAGCACCATTAAGATTTAAAAACAAAATTAACGGAATGCTTATAACATTATCAAATCATTCAAAAAGAGACTTAGAAAATAGTTTCATTTTGGAAGTTTCAAATTTGAGCGAAATTATTGCAGTTGCCGTTGAAAATATTATTAGCAGCCGAACCTTGAATAACATGAATAATAAATTATTTGAGTTAAGTTCACGTGCCGATTTAAATTCACAATTAGCCGGATTTGGAGAATTAGCTATCAAAATTTCTGAAGAGTCCTTGCTCCCTATAAAAATAATCGAAACAAACCTTGAGTTAATCCGAACAGGTATTGATGAAAAAGAAAAACGGTTCGAAATAATCCGCTCTCAATTAGATACGCTAAAATCTATTAACACCAAGCTCATCAAATATTTCGATGCAATCTCGAAAAATGCAAAAGAGCGGAATAAAGTAAATATAAAAGAAGTAGTCCAAGAAACATTGACATTATTGGATAATAGCTTCCAAAGATATGGGATTGAATATTCAGTAATTGAGTCGGAAGATGATATTTCAGTACTATGGAATAAAATTGAGCTCGGGCTAACAATTTTCGGAATAATCATCTTTGCCCTATATAACATATCGGAAGGAGGTAAATTAACGATATCATTTTCGCAAATAAACCGCAAAACGGCGTCAATAAATATAAGCGACAACGCTGAAGCACTAATAGATTTAGACAATTCAACTATTTTAGAAAAAAGATACAGACCGAAGCATATCAAGCATGATTTAGTCAGTTTTTATTCAATTAGTCAATATTTAACGAAAAATCGTTCTAAGATTGAGTTTGAACCTGTTGAGGGAAGCGGAAATACATTCAGATTAATTTGCCCGATTGCGTAATTTAGTTCACATTTTTTATTATTTTGGGCAATTGTAATATCACAAAAGCAAATGAACAATCGAAGTATAATAAAAATAATCGTTCTCCTAATAACCGCATTCAGTAATTTTGAATGTTTTGCCACAGTTAGTACTTTAAATCGGATAAATGTAGAACCACTAAACAGAACAATTATATACTTCGATGTCTTACCCGAAACTTACAAGTCGAGATTATCAGACGATAAACGAACAATCTATCTTGAAATACCAAAAATTGAAGTTGTTGATTCTTGCAGGCAAATTGTCAGCGGAGGAATAATCAAATCGGTTCAAATTCAAACTTTTAAAGATAAAGCACTCGTTACAATAATGCTTAAAGAAAGACGCGGCTACAATGCTATACTACTTCCCTATTCAAAAGCAATAATGGTAGAAGTATTTAATTGGAATGAACTGTCCCCTACCGACGATAAATACCGTACCGGGCTTTTGGCTTATGAGGATAGGATTTATACTGAGGCACTTGAAAACCTACTAAACGCTGCTAAACTAAAACACGCTAACGCATCTGCTTTTGCGGGTATGTTACTGCTCAAAAACGGTCAAGTTGACTCAGGAATTAATTTATTAGAAACAGCAGATGAAATCCATTCCGATATACATGATAGGTACGGAGCCCTTTATCATGCTTACATGATACAAGACAATCGAATCGAAGCTGAAAAATATCTTGATGAGTTTAAAAAATTATCGGGTATAATCGCTCCGGGAATATGGGAAATCAATCTATCAACTACGATTGACAGTAGTCTTATTATCTTAACGGATTCTTTAAGACGTGAGTTTACCGCAAGTTTCACATCCAATGACACATCGAGGTATAATGTAGAATCTTTGACTGATACTCCGATTGATACAATTGCTGTATCTCAAATCCGGGAATTTCCGTCAAACAGCTATTTCCTCGAAATAATTGCACTCGTCTCGCTTGCTATTTTTGTATCGCTGCTATATTTTTATTTAAAATGGCGAAAATCTCGCCAAAAAGCAATTGCAAAGCACAAGAGTGATGCCTTTACCGAATCACTAAAAATTGCTGAAGGCAAAGTCAAACCAAGCAGAGTTACTGATTTATATAAACAAAACGAACAAACAAAACCTGAGGAGACATCGAAAGATAAAAAAGATGCGAATAAAGAGCTTATCAAAGGCGTAGAGCAGATTCTAAAAGATGCCGAAGACAAAAAACTCCACAAGTCGAAATCCGAGAAAGGCAAGGCAACACAAACACCCAAATCGGTAGGCAATCCGAAACTTGAACTTGCAATGCATCTAATCGAAGAGCAACGAAAGATTAAAGTCTCGTTATTAAATAATGTCAAAGCCGACGAACTGCCCAATGATTCTGCAAAATTAAGTGAATATGCTAAAAAACTCGGTATTGAAAAAGGTGGACTTGAAACTAAACAAGCCATTGAACGTTTGGTTAGTGATGAAGATTATTTTAAAACTATTTCAAAAAAGTTCCGTAATGAACCTAATGACACAGAATAAATCAGTTTTAATAAAATATTTGACTACACTAGCAACTTTTTCACTCCTTTTCATTGCATATAGTCACTCACAATCACCCAAAAGCCCCAATCATGGCACAAAAATTGCAAACAACAGCCGAAGTGAAACATTAGTGTCGGGAAAAGTAGAAAATGATACAGTCAAAACCAATAGTATCATTAATATTTGGAACAGCAATGATATTTACAATGTAAAAATTAACGTTCGAGACAAGGATGCCGAAATTGATATCGGAGTATTTAATATGCTCGGTAAAGAAGTAATGAAAGTGTTCAAAGGTATTACACGAAATAACGAAGCAATTTACGAGTTTAATGCCGATAAACTCCCCAATGGTGTTTACTTATGCGTCTTACAAGGAAGAAACTTCCGGGATGTGGAAAAGTTTATTGTTTCAAGGTAATGAAAAGCCGAACCATATATATTACATACTACAATTCAATAATTTTGACAGTATTGCTTAGCACATTATTATATTCACCAACATATTCTCAAATATCATCAGGCGGATATGCAGAAACTTATTTGCTGAGAAATATCGGTGCAAGGGGGATTTCGATGGCGGGAGCCTATACAGCGGTTGTCAATGAACCCTCAGGCATTTACTATAATCCTGCGGGTGTGGGTTTTATGAGCCAAGTTCCCACAGTTAATGTATCAACCTCCGTACTTGGATTGGGACGTTCATACAATTCCCTTACTTGGGCACAACAAGTATTGCCACAGTTTGGCATGGGATTCGGTTTTAATGCACTTTCGACACCAGAATTTAAGGCACGAGATGTAATGGGCAATCAAATCGGCAACATTTCAGCTATGCAATTTAATTTATCATTAGCGGCAGCTTACAGCATAGAATTTATGAGCATGGGAGCCACCATTAAATATCTTAATCATGGAGTTACGGGAATTTCGGGCGGGGCAAGCGGTTTTACCATTGATGTAGGAACTAAGTTTGATGTTCTCGATATGTTTTCCGTTGGAATAGCAATGCAAAACATATCCGGCATGATGTTCTGGGATACACCTTATGGCCCAAGGGAAGATTTACCGTTTAGGGTAAGAGCGGGGGTAGCAATGGAATTTGCCATCAATGACGAGACACTCATGACACGTTCTACCATAACCGGCGAACAACTTCAAGTCTATATACCCGCCACAAGATACGTCTTGATTGCCTCGGATTTGATAATTACGCAATTCGAGAAAAATCCCACACTTGTATTTGGCACGGAGGCTGTTCCTCACGAATTGATTGCATTCCGCGGGGGTATAGCAGTTTATGGCGATAAATACGGCATTGCAGAATTTTTCCCAATGACATATTGGGGCGCCGGCGTATCAATTAGACCGGATTTGGGTAATAATCTCCCTTTTAGTCTTAATATTGATTATTCATTATCAAATGAGTACCTGACTGAATCAAGAATATCGCACCACATAAGTATAATGCTGGAATTTTGATTGCATCAAGTCGCTTTTTTCCTCATTAATCTTAAATTTTCCACTATATCGCCGTTAAATATACCCGAACCACTGACTATTATATTCGCACCCGAATCAACTACATCACGCGCATTGTCAATTTTTATACCACCGTCAACTTCAATTTCAACATGCTCCAAATCATTATCCCTCAAAAAACTACGCAGTTTGTAGCATTTATTATGAAATGAGCTTATAAAACTCTGTCCTCCGAAACCAGGATTTACAGACATAAGCAATACAAAATCACAATATGGAAGTGAATCATATACCAACTCTACGGGCGTAAGCGGATTTAGGACAATCCCTGCTTGTTTGCTACATGATTTAATCAGACTCAAAGTCCTATGCAAATGATGGCAAACTTCGTAATGTACAGAAATTAAATCTGAACCTGCTTCGGCAAACGCTTCAATATACCTGTCGGGTGATGAAATCATTAAATGTACATCAAGTGGAAGTTTTGTAACCTTTTTTATTGACGAGACAACCGGGGTACCAATAGTTATGTTGGGAACGAAATGTCCATCCATAACATCTATGTGGAGATAGTCTGCCCCGCCCAGCTCACATTTACGAATTTCAGATTCAAGATTTACAAAATCTGCCGATAAAATTGATGGAGCCAATTTCAACTGTTTCATTTTCCCTCCTTAGTGGATTTGCTTGTGCTTTTGGGCTTCAATATCAGCGAAAATTCTTCTAGTTTTTTATCAACCTTGCCATATAGTGAGTTTGGTGGATAATTATTATTCTTATCAAAAGCTCCCGACTCAATACCAAAGAGCAACTTGACTCCTTCGTCAATGTGATTAATGGTGTAGATATGAAATTTCTCTGCTTTTACATCATCAATGATATCTTGCCGTAGCATCAACTCTTTCGTGTTTCTAAGCGGAATTATACAAGATTGAGTACCTGTCAGTCCACGGAACTTGCATACCTCGTAAAAACCCGTTATTTTTTCGTTTACTCCCCCGATTGGTTGAATTTCGCCCTTTTGATTTATTGAGCCGGTAATTGCAAAATCTTGTCTTATCGGCAAACCCGATAATGCCGAAAGTATTGCATAAATCTCGGCTGCAGAGGCGCTATCGCCATCAATTCCGGAATAGTTTTGTTCAAATGCGATTGATGCACTCAAAGATAAAGTTCTTTTGAGAGCAAATTTTTCTCTTAGAAATCCCGAAATTATTAATACACCTTTGTTATGAATCTTGCCACTCAAGTCGGCTTCGCGTTCGATGTTAATAATTCCGGCAGTACCTACACCTATGCTCGCTGTAATACGTGCGGGTTTACCAAATGAATAAAGTCCGTTATTATAAACAGTTAGCCCGTTGATTACTCCCACCCTATCTCCATCAGTATTTATCATAATTGTATCGTCAATGATACTATTACGAATTTTTTCATCAAGCATATTATTCCGTTCGATTCGAGTTTGTATAGCCTTTTCCACGTCTCCTCGCTCAATTATTTTGGCACCGGAAGAGGCAAAAAAAGCTGCTTCTCGGACAACATCGGCAACATCGGAGAACTTTAATGTAATTTTATCTTTTGAACCTGCAAATTCAACTCCCCATTCAATAACAGCCGCTACTGCCGACGCCGAAAAATGATGCAATTTTTCTTCGGAACAAATTTTATTTATAAATCTTGCATAATTAATCATCATTTCAGCATTGAGGGATGACTCGTAATCAAACTGGGCATTGATTTTAAAAATCTTTTTAAAGCCCTTTTCATAAGACTGAAGAAATCTATAAAGAGTTTGTCCGCCTATTATTATCACCTTTACGTTGACTTCAATAGCTTCTGGCTTGAGATGAGACTGAGAAAGCTGAAATACGCTATCATATGATTGAATTTCGATTTTATCGTAAAGCAGAACTTGTTGTAATTTGCTCCACACATTTGGTTCTTGAAACAAATCCATAGCGTTTACGACCAAAAAACCCTGGTCAGCGGCAAGCAATGATCCAGCTTTGATTTTGGTGAAATCTGAACGCCAAAAACCTCTATTATCATAAACCTTTTCAATTGTTCCGAATAGATTAGTGTATGTCGGATTAGTTTCAATAATTACAGGAGCATGTGAAGTTTGCGAATTATCAAGTATGACATTTACAAAAAAAATCGAGAATACCTTACCCAAATCATTGTTGTTATTCGATGACATGTTTTGATTTGATTGAGGTATGAAAATATTCAGGTTCTCGAGTATGAAAACCTTGACGTGCTCAATGTAGGTTTGCAATTTTTCATAAGGGAAACGTTCAAGTAAGTCAGCAAAAGCAGATGAGACAAGCTCGCCGGCGTATTTTTTGTCATTTTCAATCAATGCGGCTTGATATTCCTGCATGATTTTCACCCCTTTTCGGGCTAAATCGTAAATTTCATCATGAAATACAAGCCAATATTTTTTCATAGTTTCAGCATCGTTTGATTTGAGCTTTCCTTCGACAACCAACTTCTCCAAATCGCTTATTGAGACAGGCTCACCGTCAATTAAAGGAAAAACTTCGGCTTGAACAGTACCATCGTCTCTTTCTAATTGTCCACGAACAAAACCGTGCTTGTTGATTTTGTGGTCAAAATTTTCGATTACTGTTCGTTCTTTTGACTGGAATTCATTAGTGATTTTCTTACGTGAATTATGATATGACTCTTCTTCAAAAAGTCCCGGAATCCTTTTTTTTAAATAAGCAATCGTATCATCCATTGCAACCTGAAACAATTTGCCTTTAGATGGTGGTAACTTAAGCAAAGTAGGCCTGTCGCGGTCCTTGAAATTATGAACGTAGCAATAGTC
>CAZWXI010000090.1:0-11319 GCA_964637845.1 uncultured Hyphomicrobiales bacterium
AATGTGTGTTGCACTTTAATTATTTCTCTTTACCTAAAACAAGTAAACTTAATTTACTACAAACATTAAATTAACAAATCAAAAATATATTTGCTGTAACTTTTTAACCATTCAGGAGTTATTATGAAGTTTTTTGCAACATTATTTCTTACTTTTCTCATACTTGCTACAGGTTCAAATGCGCAAGGTGTAACGACAGGTGCAGTTGGGGGTAGAATTTTAGACGAAGATAATCAGCCGCTTCGCAGTGCCACTGTTACGGCAGTTCATATCCCTTCAAATACCACTTACGGTGCAGTAGCAAGAGCTGACGGCAGATTTACAATTGTTGGTATGCGTGTTGGCGGGCCGTATTCGGTAACTGCATCATACCTTGGATACGACAAGAAAACTTTCGAAAACGTTATTGTGACGCTCGGGAACACTACAGAATTGAATTTTCAACTCCAACCCACCGGAGTTCGTGCGGCTGAAATAACTGTTTTTGGAATGGCTGATGCGGTTATCAATTCGGACAGAACGGGTGCTGCTACAACTATCACGTCTCAAAATATAGATGCACTGCCAACTATCTCACGTCGTATTCTTGATTACACAAGATTAACACCACAAGCCAACGGAAGCTTTTATCCGAATAAGTCTACGACGGGTTCATTTGCAGGGCAGGACAATCGCTTGAACAACATTACAGTTGACGGCTCGTATTTTAACAATTCATTTGGTTTGGAAGGCCAGCCCGGTGAAAGAACGAAAGTAGCGCCAATTTCAATTGATGCTTTGGAACAAATACAAATCAGCGTAGCACCATACGATGTCAGACAAGGTAATTTCGTCGGTGCGGGTGTGAATATGGTTACAAAAAGCGGCACAAACGAATTCGGCGGAACTGTTTATTACCAAACGCGCAGCGAAAATTTCGTCGGTACCGAGGCAAAAGGCTCAAAAGTCGACCCCGGCAAATTCAGTTTCAATATGTTTGGTGCTACAATTTCAGGACCTGTAATCGAGAATAAGTTGTTCTTCTTCGTTAATTTCGAAAAGGAAGATTTAATTCAGCCCGGGACAACATACTTGGCTAATGACGGTTCACAAACTCCCGGCGGTAATATCACGCGTGTCATGAAAAGTGACTTAGACGGGTTAAGTGCATTTTTGAAAGATAAATTCAATTATGCCACTGGTCCTTATCAAGGATATGACTTCGAAACGCCTGCTTTGCGTTTAATTCTCAAGCTCGATTATAATCTTGATGATAAAAACAAAATCAGTTTGCGTTATAATCATCTAGATTCCAAAGCCGATATTTTGCTTTCCAACTCATCATCTCTCGGAGCCGGTAACAGAAGGTCGCGAATCGAAGCCCTTAACTTTGCTAATTCTAATTATGCCATTATGGAAAACATCCGTTCAATAATTGGCGAATGGAACAGTGCTCTTTCTAATAATATGACAAACAGTCAATCGTAGGCTACCGTTTCCATGATGAAAGCCGTGAGCAACCAAGTACACTTTTCCCGTTTGTTGACATTCTCAAAGATAACTCAACTTACACATCTTTCGGTACTGAACCGTTCACTCCGAGTAATGCTTTAACTTATAGTACCATACAATTCCAAAATAACTTAAGCCTATTCCTCAAAGACCACACTTTAGTCTTTGGAGTTAGTGTCGAAAGATATGAATCGGAAAATATATTTTTCCCGGGTTCGCAAAGTGTTTATGTATATAAATCACTCGAAGATTTTTATACCGATGCAAATGATTTTATAGCTAATCCGAACCGCACAAGCTCCCCGGTTCGCTTGCGTAATTTCCAATATCGCTATTCCAACATAATCGGACAAGACAAACCAATTCAACCACTCGAAGTACTTTATGCCGGTGCTTACGTTCAAGATGAATGGAACGTTTTGCCGAACTTCAAATTAACAGGCGGAGTAAGAATTGATATCCCCTTTTTTGGTAATACGGCATACAGAAATGAAGAAGTTGAAGGATTTACGTTTAAGGACGAAAATTTAAACTCCGTAAAATATTCAACAGATAAATTACCCGACCCAAAACCATTGATTTCGCCGAGACTTGGTTTCAATTTTGACGTGTTCAACAATAAGACAACACAATTACGCGGCGGTACCGGTATATTTACGGGACAGCCTGCTTTTGTTTGGATTTCTAACCAAATCGGGAACAACGGTATAATGACTGGATTTATTTCCAATACTGACTCAGACCAAAATCCCTTGAATTACAGACCTTTTAACCCCAATCCCGATACTTATAAACCATCTGAAATTACCGGCGCCCCCGCGAGCAGTTACGAACTTGCACTTACTGATCCCGAATTCAAATTCCCGCAAATTTGGAGAACTAACCTTGGTATAGACCATAAACTTCCGTATGACGTTATCGGCTCACTTGAGTTTATGTATAGTGCTGATGTAAACGGCGTTTATTACATTAATGCAAACCTTCCCGAACCTGACAAAGCTTACGAGGGCCCCGATAATAGACCAAGATGGACAAGCAACCGGATTAATGCAAAAATCTCCAATGCCACTGTTATTAAAAATCAAAATGAAGGTTATTCATGGAATATCGCCGCTTCATTAGAAAAAATGTTCAGCAGCGGTTTGTATGCTAAATTTGGCTATTCTTACGGTGAAGCCAAAAATACTGTTGACCCCGGGTCAATAGCATTCGGTTCATGGATTAACAACAGGCATAGTAACAATCCTAATAACCCCGGATTATCATGGTCAACATATTCACCCGACCACAGAATTTTTGGTGCTGTTTCATATAGACTTGATTATTTCAACTTCGGTGCAACCACACTGTCTTTCTTCTTTGAAAGCTATACCGGAGGCAGAGAAAGCTACATCTACTCAGGGGATTATAATGGAGATGGCGGTACTTCTAACGACTTGCTTTATATTCCGAAAGATAAATCTGAAATGTTCTTCGAGCAATATTCAACAACTGTCAGCGGACAAAGCGTAACTTTCACAAAAGAGCAACAAGAAGAAGCTTGGGAAAAATTTATACAACAAGACGAATACCTTAATGCAAACAGAGGCAAATATGCCGAGCGTAACGGCGTGGTACTACCAATGATTTCGAAATTCGACCTTAGTATAAGCCAAGAGATTTATACTCATTTTAGGGGTAAACGTCATGGTCTTGTCGTTAGATTAGACATATTCAATTTCAATAATTTATTAAATAAAGACTGGGGTGTAGCTCAGGTACTGGCTTCTGATAGACCAATAATTGCTCGCCCGGCTACCAATGACGGTAAACCCGTTCACAGGCTATTGAATATCGGTAATAAGCTAATTGACAAATCATTCACAAATTCAGCAAGCATTTTTGATGTTTATCGTATGCAGTTGACATTGAGATATATGCTCAATTAATATTTACTTCATAAGAAACGCTTAGCCGCTTTGGATAAAAAGCGGCTTTTTTATTCATTATTTTTGGAAACTAATAATTACTCGCCTATTGAGCGCCCTGTTTTCTTCGCTGTCATTAGGTACTTCCGGTTTAGAAGCACCATACCCTTTTACACTAAGTCGGTCGGCTTCGATTCCGTTACCAATTAAATAATACCGGACTGCGTCTGCACGCTCAATGGATAGTTGTAGATTTCTTTCATCAGTTCCAATGTTGTCGGTATGCCCCTCTATAAGAATTTTTTTAGTTTTATTAGTATTGAGAAATTCAATTAACCTATTTAATTCGGGAAATGATTCCTTTTTCAAATCGGCTTTTGCGAAATCGAAAAACAAATTATTAATTTTGATTGAAACATTATCTTTGGCTAACTCAGTTGCCGATGTCAGAATTATGTCTTCAGTTAAGTCAATGCTTTCAGAAATATTTCTGAGGTCAATATGTTTAGATGAAGGATAATATCCCTCTTTTTGGGCGTAATATCCATATAGTCTTCCGAGTTTTAGCGCTATGAAATAATAGCCGTCTCGTGGGTCACTCAATAGAGTGCCCACAAGTTGACCTGTTTCCAAATCCTCCCATTTAATTATGCTACCAAGCGGGCTGCCTTTGTTATCTTTGACTTTTCCCCTTACAATAGCTACTTTTTCAGGTCTTGCTGCCTTAGGTAATGAAATAGAGTAAATATCCCAACCGCCGTAGCCGATTACGTAGTTATTACCTGCGAAATATGCCGTCTCGCCTAAAATATCAACTACATATCCCCAATCATCATTGGCACTATTTATTTCTTTACCGAGATTAATTGGTTCACTCCACATTGTCCATGAAGTATCGGATAAGCGTGTGGATTTGAATACGTCGAGGCGCCCCAAACCGGGGTGCCCGTCCGAACTGAAGTATAATGTTTTGCCGTCTGGGTGTAGGAAAACGCTTCTCTCTGCAAAAGGCGTATTAATTGCTGTCCCTAAATTAATCGGTTCGCTCCAACTGCCATCGTCTTTTTTCAACGACACATAAATGTCCATATTGCCCATATTGCTTCCGTGATAAAAATGTCTGTTTATCGGGACGTAGGGGCCAACGCCGCCAGGTCTGTCGCTTGTGAAAAGCAGTGCTTTCCCGTCTGCGGTTAAGCACCCCGATTCTTCGTGATATATTGTATTGATGGGAGGCGGTAGATGCGTGAGAGACTTCCATCCTTCTTCATCTTTTTCGGCAAAGTATATATCAAACTCGCCGAGAGAACCTCGGAAATTGCCCGATAATTTCAGGATATTTCCGTCAACCGATACATCGTCTATAGTTTCATCTCTAAAACTGTTGATTGATTTGCCGAGATTTACCGGAAGTTGCCATTCGCCGTTTTTTTTCTCCGAAACCCAAATGTCTGAACGTCCATGCCCCCCTTGCCTCGAATCTGCCGTGAAATAAAGATATCGTCCGTCGGGTGTTGGCGATGGGTCCCACTCATTGCCGAAAGTATTGATGAAATTGCCTAAATTTCTGACTTGCAGTCCTTCGGCAGGAGCACGAAGAATCTTGATTATAGTTTCAAATCTTCTTGTTGATGCGGGAAAATACGGACGGTAGTATTCGTATACAAAGACTGCCGAATCCCAAAATTTACGATTGACATAAGTATCTGTCAGCCGCTGAAGCGCTACAAAGGCATCTTCCGAGGGAGCATTTTTTAGTATGAAATCATGATAAACCCCACGCGTATCAGGTTGCGGAGTTTGGGCTATCATCACTTGTTCGAGTGTAAAGATGCGGGATTTGATAATAGAATCCTGCCATGGAAAAAGCTCATGGTAACGCTCATAAATGTACTTTGCTACAGACGCTCGTTCTGATAAGTAATGGCGTCCCGCCATCTGTTCGACAACTCTAAAGGCGCTATCAGCAGGAGCGTACTTGTGTATGTAAGCATTCCACACATTGAATGTGCTGTCATTTAGCGGAGCACCTAAATCAATTATGGTTTGGGCGTTCAATCTATATGTGTTCAGCAATAATAAACAGATATTTACAAATAATAATGCTATTCGTCTCATTAGATATAATAATAATTATGTCCTGGTTAATACGTTTTAAACGATTAAATTTCTTCATTGTTTATATTATTTAAATTTAATATGAGTTTAAAGTTTATCAACTTGTTGCTTTTTGGCTGTATTTTCAGTATCAATGTTGTAGTATCGAAAAATTTCAGTCATATTTTAGTGAAGGGCTTCATAACCGAAGAAAGTACCCAAAAGCCAATCGGAGTAGAGATTGAGTTCAGAGACAGTGACGGCAAACGTATAAAATCTTTGTCGAATAGTCTGACGGGCGAATTCCAGCAAATTTTAAACTCCAGTTCTGAATATACAGTAATATTGAACAGTAGCGAAATTTTACGTAAAGAGTTCAGATTCCGCACTTTGGACACTAATGATTATGCCGAACAGGAAATAGATTGGACAGTGATTAAGCCACAACCCGGAGCAATAATTTTCAGAGGTGGAATATTCGGGAGCGACAATAGCTTCACGAAATCGGGAACTGAAAAACTGGAAGAAATTCAAGTCATTTTACGATTCAACCGCGAACTACATGTTGATTTCAAAGTAAACAACACAAATAAATCCGACACCAACGCTCGAATTGCCTTACTTGAAAAACATATTGAAAAATGGAACCGCGAGAAAGGGCGAATAACCGTAAAATCCGACAAAAATTCTGGTGGCCATGACTTAATTGTCGAGATTACGAAAGTCAAGGAATTTATCAAGGAGTAATCAGCCTTCCAAAAATCTTAACTCTTCCTCGTCTGGGGTTGGTGAATAAACAGGCTCAGGTGGATGCACTTTGCCGCTTTTTACATAAATACTCAACTCATCGGGAGAGATTTTCTTATAAACTCCGGATTCGGTCAAATACAGCGTTATTATTTCGCCGAAAATGTCAATTTTCGCAATCTTGGCAATGCCATTTTCAGTCTCAACAATCGAATGTAGAGGCGGGAATTTACAAGCCGCTTCGGCATAGCAATCATATTCAAAACGAATGCAGCACTTTAACCTTCCGCAATTACCCGAGAGTTTGGATATATTATGTGAAAGATGTTGGGCTTTTGCATGCTCAATCGTGACGTGGTTGAAAGTGTTCAAAAAACTTGTGCAGCAAAGTTCCCTACCGCAAGTACCAATAAACGACCCGAGCCGCCTCGTTTCTTCACGAGAACTGATTTGCCTTAATTCGATGCGTGTTTTAAATAGGCGAGCCATGCCTTTGGCCAATTCACGAAAATCTATACGTTGCGGAGAGGTAAAATATACAGTAAGTCTTTGCCTGTCGTACTGCCAATAAGCTTCGGTTATTTTCATTTCAAGTTTGTATGTAGCTACAAGCTCCTTAGATTTGAGAACGACATTTCGCTCATCTTCGATTTTTTTATTAAAATATCTCAAATCGTCCTTTACGGCTCTGCGTATCAGTTCAGGAAGAACTGCTTCTGCGTCCGAATATTCGTTTTTGAACTGAGATTTACTATGCAGAAATTCCGTCACACGCCCCAAATCAAAACCACCCTCTCGCTCCACAACAACAAAGTCATCGTATCTCAATTCAAGATTATTAGCATTGTCGAAAATACTTTTATGATTACCCTTAAATGACACTTCAATGTATTTGGCATAATATTTTTTAGTGTATTTCTCACCATTGGAAAGAAGGTAGCTAATTTGAGATAATTCTGATTTGGGTATGTTCTTCAAATACTCAAAATCACGAAGAGTATCATCGCATCTTGAGCCGGAACTCTCGTATTTTGACTTACAACAAGGTGTATCTTCGATTTTGCTCTTGAAAACACCATCTATGGTATTTAATTGTGATTCCATAATTTTGCCACAAGCTGTTATCTTGCATATCTATATCAACAAACTAATTTAAAAACAATAATTATGTATAATTTATCCAATTTATAAACGCAATTTAATCAAATATTCTCATTAAACAAGAAATACTTCACGTAATCTGAAAAACATTCTAAATAGTATCAAAGTTAAATTGACATTTCTTCCGACTTGTACAATAGCTTCATCCACAACTTCAACTGCCCGATAAATATCTTTATTGGCGAACACCTGGACAAACTTAGTTATTGTTTCAGAGTCATCCTTGTTGATAATCACGTGTGTTGCATTGGCTCTTTGTGCGGCGACATCGCGCAACCATATTTGAAGAAGTTTAATGGAATTAATCAGTTTTGCCCTATCTTTTACCGATGATATTTCTTCAATAGACACGGCAAGAGATATTTGAAAATCTTTCTTTTTCAATGAGGTTCGCAAAGCATTAATCATGGCATTTCTTGATTCGAGCAAGCCAGAATCGTTGAATTGAAGTGCTTTAACAGGCGATCCACCCGAGAAAAGAGATGCGACACGAGCCGCTTCGTAATCGTAACCATAATCATTTACTAATGCTTGGGTTAATGCTTCGTGCTCTACGGGTGCAAACTGAACTTTACGGCAACGTGAAGTTATCGTCGGAAGAAGACTTTCAGGCTTTGATGATGTCAGAACTATTGTGACGCCTTCGTTAGGTTCTTCAAGCGTTTTCAGAAATGCATTCGCTGATTCGGTGTTCATTTCATCAGCTCGAGATACAAGGATAAATCGCCTCCCGGGTACACTATTGCTCAGGAGTAATTTTTTCTTTATGTATCTTATGAACGATATACGAATAAAATTTGCCCCTTTGATCTCAATTTTGTGGTAATGATTTTCTGCTTTTAGCGCTAATTCGCGCCGTATTTCAGTCAATTGCTCATTGTCCATTTTGTCGAAAGGTGTATCGCTTTCGCCGGCTTTACCCGCAGGTATTGAATAGAGCAAGTCAAAATTTGGATGACTTAAATTGTCAAACTGCTGACAACTGCGGCATTGACCGCAGGCATCAATGGTACGGTCGTTTTTTTTTGGGTTTGAGCAATTCAGGGTTTTGGCAAAATTCAAAGCTACTGCATCTTTACCTATTCCTTCGGGGCCTACAAAGCAATATGCACTTGCAAGCGAGTTATTTAGAATATCATTTTGCAATATTCTCTTAATTTTTTCGTGTCCAATAATTTTATTCCAAGACATAAAGCATTCTACTCGGCAGCTAAATAACCATAATAATCATTAATGAAGAGATTTTTGTAAAACCCAACTGAATCCAAAAATGGCAAAAAAAACTAATTCAAAAAGCATTAAACCAAAAGTAACAAATAATCAGGAATCAAGCGTAAAATCAAACGGCAAAAAAGTTGATAGCTACGAAAGAATTATAAAAATTGATGTACTCCCGGAAGTTGTCGGTTCTTCATGCCACCATGGTCGAGGCGATGAATGCAGTGTTGACCGCAAGAAACTCGACAGAGCTAAACCAGCTCACGAAACTTTAAATTTAGACAAAGCTCATCTTATGCAAGCTTTGAAAAATATGATGCAGGCACGTTATACAGATGAAAAGCACCTAACTCTCGTAAAACAGGGCAAGTCATATTTTCACATTGGTTGCAGCGGTCACGAAGCTACCCAAACAGCTATAGCCTTTGCAATGGAATCAAGAAAAGATTGGGGGTGGACTTATTATCGAGATATGGCATTTTCTTTCGGTATGGGTTTCAGTTTACGCGATTACTTCCTTTTGGCTCTTGCTAAAGCAGAAGACCCTGCTACGGGAGGCAGACAAATGCCCGGGCATTACGGACATCCTGCCTATAATTTACCGACACAGTCTTCACCGACGGGTACTCAGTTCCTCAATGCGACTGGATGTGCCTTAGCTTCAAAAAAGTTGGGTAAAGATGAAGTTACATACGTCTCTTCAGGTGAAGGGACAACAAGTCAAGGCGAATTCTACGAAGCGGTTAATTGGGCTACGCGTGAACAATTACCCGTGCTATTCCATATACAAGATAACGGATATGCCATTTCAGTACCCAAAACCGAGCAATCAATGGGTGGAAGCGTTGTTTACTCATTCTGTTGCTATCCTAATTTGTTGATGAAGGAATATGACGGCACAGATTATTTCGAGTCCGTAAAAGCCGCGCGCGATGCAGTTGAATATATTAGAGCTGGCCGTGGCCCCGCTTTGCTTCATGCCGTAGTAGAAAGATTGTTACCTCACTCCTCATCTGACGACCACAGGAAGTATCGTTCTGAAGAAGAATTAGCCTCAGGCAAAGCACGTCGTGATTGTATTACTATTTTATCAAATTACTTAATTGAGCACGGTATTTCAACACAAGAAGAAATTGATGATTTAAGAAAAATTGTTATTAAGGAAATTAACAATGCTGTTGAATGGGCTGAATCAAGACCAGATCCGGTTGCTGAAGACTCACTAAAACATATTTTCGCTGATGGAGCAACGCGTGATTTGCCATATGCTCAATCAGAACCGACAGAGGGCACCCCATCTGTGCTCGTTGACGCTGTAAATCATGCCTTGATGGAAGAAATGAAGCTTAACGACAAAATGCTAATTTTCGGTGAAGATATCGCTGACCCGAAAGGAGGAGTATTTACAGCCACTCGTGGATTGAGCAACGAATATGGCGAAGAACGCGTATTCAACTCACCACTTGCCGAAGCATCAATTGTCGGTGTAGCTCTCGGCTTAGCTGTCAGAGGATTCAAACCCGTTATTGAAATACAATTCGGAGACTACATTTGGCCCGCTTTTATGCAGTACAAAAACGAAGTTGCTACTATGCGTTATCGTTCCAACGGCGGATTCAAAGCACCTGTCGTTACACGCGTTGCAGTTGGCGGATATATTCACGGCGGTTTGTGCCATTCACAAAACATAGAATCAATTTTCTCTCATATCCCCGGTATAATGATTGCATACCCGAGTAATGCCTCCGATGCAAAAGGTTTGCTAAAAACAGCTTGCCGTATGGATGACCCCGTAATTTTCTGTGAGCATAAAGGCATGTATAGATTGCCGTTTGCTCGAACGATTGAGCCTGACGACAATTACCTGCTCCCATTCGGTGTTGGCAAGAAAGTAAAACACGGAGACAGTACCACAATAATAACTTATGGTATGGGCGTTAAAGATTCCGTAAATGCTGTGAAAAGATTTGAGAGAGAATTCGGCAAAACAGTTGAAATTATTGATTTAAGGACTATAATTCCTTGGGATAAAGAACTAGTACTCGAATCAGTAAAACGCACCGGTAGAGTACTAATCGTTCACGAGGATACACTAACAACAGGATTCGGTGCTGAAGTGTCTGCTACCATATCTCAAGAAGTGTTTTCATGGCTTGACGCTCCGGTGATGCGTCTTGCCGCTAAGGATTCGCATATTCCATATGCCCCCGTTTACGAGGAAGATGTACTGCCTAATGAAAACAAAGTCCTTGATATGCTCAAGAGATTGACAGAATTTTAAAAAAATTTTGAAAATTTTTATCTTTAAAAATAAAAACTGTTATTTTTGATAAAAAAACATCTTAACAAATTTATATGGATTATGATTTTTTGAATAATGAAGATTTAAATTTTCAAGAATATTTACTTGAAGAACCTAATCACGATTATCGTTATGAAATTCTACGGTTTAGAAAAACTTTATTATTCAAGGGTAACGCTTTATGCAGTTCCACGTTTGAAAAGGAATTCATAGATTTAATTGTAACATCCCCACCTTATAATGTTGGGATTGATTATAAATCGAACGATGATGAGTTAAACTATGAACAATATTTAGATTTTTCTAAAATATGGATGAAGAATTGCTATCAATGGAGTGTATGTATTAGTTAAAATTTAATCGGACAATTTGTTAAATTTGTAAAAACAAAATTGG
>CAZWXI010000091.1:0-10845 GCA_964637845.1 uncultured Hyphomicrobiales bacterium
CGAAATTAGGGGAAGATTTCATCTTTTTCTCCAATTTATAAACTTTTACACATACGAATATAAACATTTTGGGAATACAAAGCAAGAAAAATTGGAAAATTTTGCAGAAAGTTTTTGTTAAACTTTTTTTAATTTTCATTTGTCTAAAAGTTATTTGATAACGAAAAATTTACTTGACAATGAAATATATATTAATGTTAATAGTAATAATGATGTTAGTTCCGTTGGCTTTGTCAGCACAGAGCAATACAATCAAGGGCAGAACATTAGAAACCGAAACTAACAAATCCGTAAGTGAGGCTGCGGTTCGTCTGATTTCCATGCCCGATTCAACTGTAATAACTCATACAACCCGTCAAGGAGGTATTTTTACTTTCGAGAACGTTAAGCCTGGAAAATATCTGATTCGCGTCACCCATGTGGGATATATGCAATTCGAACGAGTTTTTGATTATGATGGTAAGCCGTTTGATATGGGAAATATCTTCCTTCGCCCGAAAAGCACTGTAACTGATGAAGTCACTGTCGTGGGACAATCTATGACTGCCGAGCTAATCGGCGATACTACTCAATTTAATGCATCGGCATTCAAGACAACTCAAGACGCAAACGCCGAAGACCTCGTGAGAAAGATGCCGGGAGTCGTAGTAGATGGCGGGCATACAAGGGCTCAAGGTGAGACTGTGCGTGAGGTGCTTGTTGACGGAAGACCTTTTATGGGAGACGACCCGACTGCCGCACTACGAAATTTACCTGCGGAAATGATTGATAAAATTCAAGTTTTTGACAGGCGAAGTGACCAAGCGGTGTTTACAGGAAATGATGATGGAGAGACCTCAAAAACACTGAACATCATAACACGCTCCGATATGCGAAATGCTTCCTTTGGTAGGGTGTATGCCGGTTATGGCACCGATGACCGATATAATGCGGGTGGGATTGTCAATTTTTTTAGTGGTGACTCGAGATTTGCAATACTATTTCAAACGAATAATCTGAACAATCAGAATTTCGCTACTGAGGACTTATTAGGCGTTACGGGAGCATCTTCTGCAAGAAACTTATCGCCCGGTACAAGAGGTCCAGGGGAAAGAGGTCCCGGAGGCGGTGGCTCGCTAAGACGCGGGGGAACCGATATCAATGATTTTATGGTATCGCAACAATCCGGAATAGTAAAAACAAATGCTTTCGGCATCAATTATACTGATAATTGGGCCCATAACTTTGAAGTTACAGGCTCATATTTTTTGAATAATGCTGAAAATGACAGAAGAGAAAATATCATAAGAGAGTTTATCATAGATTCACCTGTCTTACAATTATCTGAGGAATATGCCAAAAGTGTCTCGAATAACTGGAACCACAGGGTTAATATGAGAATCCGGTACAACATAGATTCGTCGAATTATATGATAATCAGACCAAGATTTTCCTTGCAATCAAATGATGGTCTATCGTTGACCAATTCAGGATTTCTGATTGATAACCAGATTGCTAACAAGACCAAAACTGATTTTGACTCGAAATTGAAGGCTTTAAACTTTTCCAATGATTTATTTTATGGGCATAGGTTCGCCCAAAAAGGACGAGCTATTTCATTTCAGCTTTCGACTTTGTATAATGAAAATAGTGGGAATAACAGGCAAAAGTCAATATTTGAAGAATATTTTAATGTTGAAGATTTTTCAGATTCGTTAAGCCAAGTTGGGGAACTTGATAGACAAGGTTATCGTATTGAAACAGAATTTGAGTACACAGAACCATTGACAGAAAATTTTTCAATCGAATTCGAATATCAAAACTCCATTCAGCGAGATAAATCTGATAGGTTAACATATGTTGAAAGTAACGACACTGAAACGATACCGGAACCGAGCTTAAGTCCTGTATTATCCAGCAAATACAAATCTGATTTACTCACCCATGAAGCCGGCATTTCTCTGCGATATCAAGCATCAGGATTAATGGCTACCATGAGATTTAACAATGAATGGAATACATTAGATAATTTATCGCAATACCCAAGCGTATATGACGAGAGGCGACGATATAGTAATTTTGTCCCAAGATTTTTCCTTCGGTATGAATTTGATAAAGAATCCAACCTCAGAATGTTTTACAGAAATCGAGTTTCTCTCCCTTCAATAGACCAACTGCAAGAAGCACTAAATAATAGTAATCCTAGGAACTTGTCAACAGGAAACTCAAAATTGAGTGAATCAAGTCGCCATGACATAATGATAAGATATTCATCTGTGAATCAAAATAACCCTGATATGTTTTTTGCAATGTTAGCTTTCGGCGCTTCAGATAGTTATATATCAAAAAATACATTTATTTCGCCCATTGACACAGTACTTTACGAAAGAATTAGTCTACCGGCAGGAGGTCAGTACTCCTACCCTATTAATATTGAAGGTTATCAATCTTTACGATCATTCGTCAGCTACGGCAAATATGTCGGCCTAATAAAATCGAATGTTAATTTAATAGCTTCGTTTGATTATAGTGAAATCCCCAGCATAATCAACGAAAACCGCAACATTACCGAATCCAAGAATATTGCCCTCAATGCAGTTATAAGCAGCAATATAAGCACGGAGTTAGATTTTACGCTCTCCACCACATCTATGCTAAATTACGTAACAAATTCGTTAACTCGTGAGCTAAATTCTGATTATTTTATCCAGAAGACTTCAGTCAGATTGAATTGGGTTTTCTTAGGAGGCTTCGTATTCGAAACAAATTTCGAGCATCAGCACTATCAGGGTTTATCATCGGCAATTAAACCGAATGCTTATTTATGGAATTTAAGTTTCGGAAGAAAGTTTCTCGAGGACAACCGGGCCGAGATAAAGCTGTCAGTATATGATGTACTTAAACAAAATAATGCTATAACACGCAATATAACCGAATCATATATAGATGATGTACGCTCAAATGTATTACAGCAGTATTTTCTACTAAACTTTACTTATAATTTGAGGATATTTAATTTGTAGAATTAATGTTTGAAATGTCTCATACCCGTAAATATCATGGAAATATCATTTTCGTCGGCAGTTTTAATGACTTCTTCGTCTCTTATAGATCCGCCCGGTTGGATTACTGCCGTAGCTCCGGCTTTGACAGCTTCAAGCAAGCCGTCTGCAAACGGGAAAAAAGCGTCTGATGCCACAACTGACCCCGAAAGATTGAGTCCCATAAGTTTAGCTTTTTCAACGGCTATCCTTGATGAATCAACGCGTGACATCTGACCAGCTCCGATACCCAAAGTCCTGTCATCAATGCAGTAAACAATAGCGTTTGATTTGACATGCTTGCAAATTTTCCATGCAAAAAGCAAAGCTTTATATTCAGAATCAGTGGGTTTTCGAGTTGTTACGACTTGCATCTTCGAATCGTCTATCAACTCAATATCCTCATCCTGAATTAAAAATCCGCCAACAACCGAACGAACATCAGCACCCATATAATCAGGAATTGAGTTCAAATCGGCTTTAACCAATCTCCTGTCTTTTTTTCTTGTCAATAACTCAATCGCATCGTAAGTAAAGTCGGGAGCTATGATTACTTCGGTGAAAATATCGTGCATTTTGAGTGCAGCACCAATATCAATACGCCTGTTCACGGCTATAATTCCACCGAAAGGACTTACTGTATCGGTAGCAAACGCCTTTTTGTATGCATCTGCCAAATTATCAGCAGTACCGACGCCACATGGATTCGTATGTTTAATAATGGCAACGGTCGGTTCATCAAATTCGACAATCAGTTTTGATGCGGCGTTAATGTCCAATATGTTATTGAAAGAAAGTTCTTTGCCATGAATTTTAGAAAACACCTTTCCGAAACGCCCCAACAAAGCGGCTTTTTGGTGTGGATTTTCGCCGTAACGCAAGTCATATTCTTTATTGACAGGAATTGTTAGTTTATCAGGAACGTCAATTTTATTATACTTATTCAAGTATTGAGCAATAAGCGAATCATAGTATGAAGTGAGCGAAAACACTTCACCTGCAAGTACCGCTCTAAATGATTCAGGTAGAGTATTACCATTTGATTTTAAAAGTTTGATAACCTCATCGTATTTGTCGGGATTTACAACGGGAGCAGTCCATTTGTAGTTTTTTGCGGCGGCACGCAACATTGCCGGACCGCCAATATCAATGTTTTCGATTAATTCTTCGTGTGTTGCATTGTCGTTGAAATACACAATCTCGAACGGATAAAGATTCACGACTAATAAATCTATTGACTCAATTGAATGTTCATTAAGTTGTCTTATATGTTCCGATTTGCCTAAATCCGCGAGGATGCCCGCATGGATAATCGGATGTAAGGTTTTTACTCTGCCATCAAGAATTTCTGGGAACGAGGTCAGTTCACTAATTGATTTTACGGTGATACTGTTACGTTTCAATAATTCGGCGGTTCCTCCTGTGGAATACAGTAATACACCTAATGATTCCAATTGCTTGGCAAATTCAACAATACCTGTCTTATCAGAAACAGAAATTATAGCTCTTTTAACTATATGTTTGCTTGGATTACTCATTTTAAATTACCTTATATTTTTTATAAATCTTCCTAATATTATTTTTAAAATTAAGCAATAAGTAACAAATGAAAAAATTTTCTTGGACAATTATTTAAGTCATATCATTAATTTTGTTACGTCTTTATTACTTTATTAATAGAAGAATCGAAATGAAAATACAACTATATAATTCCTTAAGCAAACAAATAGAATATTTTGAGCCCGTTAATGAAAATGAAGTCAGGATGTATTCTTGCGGTCCGACCGTTTATAATTATGCACATATTGGGAATATGAGAGCGTTCCTAACCGCAGACCTGCTTCAAAGGGTTCTCAGAGTCATCGGCAAATACGATTTAAAATGGGTCATGAATATTACAGACATTGACGACAAAACTATTCGTGACAGTAGAATTGGCTCTGATGCATGGTTGGATACAATGGGAGTTCAGAACAATTCACCAATTGAAAATCTTAAGAAGTTAACAGAATTTTATTTTGATTCTTTTGTCGAAGATATCGGAAAACTCGGGATAGATGTTGAAGATTTTTATGCGTTGCCTGTCGCAACTGATTTTATTGATGAGATGCAGGAATTAATTCGTAAAATTCTGAATAACGGGTATGCATATATTTCCGGGGATTCAGTTTATTTTGACGTAGCAAAATGGCGCAAAAGCGACGTTTACGGCAAATTATTTAAAATAGATTTTGAGAATTTTAAAAGTGGAGTGAGAATTGATGCAGATGAATATGAGCGTGAACAGGTAAGCGATTTCGTATTATGGAAAGCACGAAAAGATGGTGAACCATACTGGAATTTCGGATACAAAGGTCAATCTCTTCCCGGGCGCCCGGGTTGGCATATAGAATGTTCCGCTATGGAATACGAGTTGTTAGGTTTACCGTTCGATATTCATACTGGTGGAATTGATTTAAAATTTCCTCACCATGAAGATGAAATTGCACAAAGTAAGGCTGGCTATGGCATTGAGCCCACTAAATACTGGATACACAATGATTTTTTGGAGGTCGAGGGCGAAAAGATGTCAAAGTCAGCGGGTAATTTCTTCACTCTAAGAGATTTGACGAATAAAGGTCTAGACCCATTGGATATTAGGTTTGCAATGCTTTCGGCACATTACCGTACTAAGTATAATTTTACGTTTGACGGGATTTCAGCAGCCCACAAAGCACGTGCAAGGGTTCAAGACTACATTTATGATTTGTTTGATTATCAAATCGAAGGTACCAAACAAGCTGACATTAAAGAATTGAGGCATAAAATTTTCACTGAATTTGCTAGTGATTTACATACGCCGAAAGCACTCGCTAATTTATTCACTTTCATAAATGAAAACAAAGCCATTGGACTTGATTCGGCTTCAAAAACTGAGATGTTGGCGTTGCTCAATGATTTGAATCATATATTTGGTGTGTGGGAGTTTACTGAAAGACCTTCAATAGAAAACAATATCCCTCAAGAAATAATTGACTTAGCAGAACGCAGGAAATCTGCAAAAACTGAAAAAAAATGGAAATTTGCCGACGAACTAAGAGACGAAATTATTCGAAAGGGCTATTTAATTAAGGATACAAAAGACGGATACGAATTAGAATACGGATCATGAGCCAGTTAATATCTTTGGGTGTCATAGGAACAGGTAAATTAGGTATTTCGCTTATCAAAAAGTTGAATAATACCGGAGATTTGACTTGGGTTGTTGCTCGCAATCATGAAGCTCAGGAAAAAATCAAAAATTTAGCGCCAAACTGCATAATGTATAATTCCGTTCATGAAATTGATACTCAGGTTAACGGTATTTTTATCTGCACCGATGATAAATCTTTAATAAAAGTAATTGATGATTTGTCGAAGAATTTAGTGATAAATCATGGAAAAACAATTTTTATTCATTGCTCGGGTTTATACGGAACAGAAATTTTTCAACTATTAAATAGACTTGGTGCTGGTGTTGCTGCATGTCACCCCTATCAAACTTTTTTCTCGGAATCAGCAAAAGTATTCGATAATATTACATGGGGAATTGAATGTTCAGACGAGATTTATATACAGGTAAAGTTGATTATTGCCTCTTTAGGGGGAATTCCGGAGAGAATTACTGTCAATGTGAATAAACCTTTGTATCATTTATCTGCTGTAGCCGCATCGAATTTGATGACTGCATCCGTGCAGTTGGCAAAATTAATTGCTATCAAAGCAGGTGTTCCTCCTGAGAAATATATGCCGGAGATTTTACAGACGACATTAGGAAATAATATAAATTCATTAACTAACGATACATTTCCCCTAACTGGTCCTGTAGCTCGTGAAGACATTGATATCATTAAAACTCATTTGCGAGAGTTAGCTCCATACAAGAACTTGCAAGAAGCCTATTTGAGCATGATACGTGCAACGTCGGTGCTTGCTTTTTCAAATTCTTTAATCTCAGAGGTTTTTTATAATGAGATTATGGGATTGTAATTTCAACTAATTGATTTCGACGCTCTCAATGCAACTGTTGAAACCGTAAACGAAAAATCATGAAACAAATCAGGCGATTCGAGATATTTATTATATGCAAGGAAACCAATCATTGCCGCATTGTCCACGCAATAGCTCATATTTGGAATAACTACCGCAATACCTTTTGCACCGGCTCGTGTGAGCATCAACTCCCGCAATCTTGAATTTGCTGAAACCCCACCCGCAATGACAATATATGATACATTGAATTTCTCGGCGGCTTTAACGGTTTTATAAGTCAATACATCGCATATAGCTTCGCTCACGGAGGCACAAAAATCCGGCATTACATCTTCGGGTATATGATTTTCGAAATTTTTATGAACAAAATAGCGAACTGAAGTTTTAAGACCACTAAAACTGAAATCGAAATGTGCTTCATGTAGCATGGGTCGTGGAAAATCAAATCTTGTCTTGTCCCCGTTTCGAGATAGTTTATCAACTACAGGCCCACCCGGATATGGCAACCCAACGAGTTTGGCTATTTTATCGAATGCTTCGCCGGCGGCATCATCACGAGTAGAACCGATTGTTTCGTAGCGATTGTATGAATGCACAAGAAAAATTGAAGTATTCCCGCCGCTAACCACAAGACAAATAAACGGAAAAACAAGGGTCGGTGATTGCAGGTTCCCCGAGTAAATATGACCTTCGATATGATTAATCGGGATAATCGGCTTGCCTAAACGCAGAGCTAATCCTTTGGTAAAGTTTGACCCGACCAGCAGTGAGCCCATAAGCCCGGGCTCTTTAGTGACCGCCAAAGCATCTAAATCATTCACACCAACATTAGCTTGATGAAGTGCCAGATTTACGATTTCGTTAATTGAACGCAGGTGAGCACGCGAAGCCAATTCCGGTATTACTCCGCCGTACTTTGCGTGAAAGTATTGCGATGAAATAATATTGCTGAGTACTTCCTCATTCTCGAGTACTGATGCAGATGTTTCATCACAAGATGATTCGATGGCTAATATTTTCATGATTCTCTCAAAAAATTATTCAATAAGTTTAAGGTATAGGCTACTGCTCTCTGTCTAATTGTATCGCGGTCACCCGGAAAAATTTCCATTAGAGTTGTTGTGTTATCTTTAGTAGAAAGTCCGAAGCATACCATTCCGACAGGTTTCAATTCGGTATCGCCATCGGGACCTGCAATTCCCGTTATTGACAAACCAATATCTGAATTAAATTTAACTCTAACATTTTTTGCCATATTAAGGGCGGTTTCTTTGCTTACAGCACCGTATTCATCAAGCGTTTTCTGTCCTACGTTGAGTAAGTCAACTTTTACAGTATTAGAATATGCGATTATGCCTCCGACAAAATACAATGAACTACCTGCGTACCTGGTAAGTTCTGCACCAAGCATGCCCGCTGTACATGATTCGGCAACTGAAACTGTCTTCCCCGATTGCTTGAGGTATTGATTTGCGAGTTGCGAAACAGGTGTATCATCAAGAACGGTTATATATTGCCCGATTTTCTTTTTTAAAAATTCAAGAGCTGTTCTTAAATTGTTTTGGGCTTCATCTATATTTTTGACAGTTGTAGTCAAACGAAGTCTTACCCCTGAAAAAGAGGGTAAATAAGCTAAACTCGTAATGCCCGGTATTTGATTTGAGTTGCCAATCAAATCAACCAATTGAGACTCAAATATGCCATGAGTCCTGATTGTTTGGTGAATTTCAATATCATCACCCGATTGCTCAATTTTGTGCTTTAGCAAAGATTTTAGGGAATCCTCAAATATCCATTTCATTTCATATGGCACACCCGGTAGAGCGGCTAATGTAAATCGTTTGGTTTCAAATAGCAATCCAGAAGCAGTACCCATAGCATTTTTAAGCGGTTTAGATAATGCGGGGATAAGTGCTTGCTGACGGTTTCTTTCGGTTATTTCCCTTCCTCTCAGAGTGAACATTTCTACAATATTATCAAAAACCGATTGGTTAAACTCAAGTTCACAATCAAAAAACCGACACAAAGCTCTCTTAGTAATGTCATCTTGAGTTGGACCCAATCCACCGGTAGTAATGACAAAATCGGCTATATTTCCAAGACGTTGAAGTTCGGCTAAAATAAAATCTTCATCATCGCCGACTGAAGAGTGAGCTATTACTTTATATCCTAATACAGTCAGCTCTGAAGCAAGCCATGTGACGTTTGTATTTGTTATTTGCCCGATACATATTTCGGTTCCTATTGTTAAAATTGCCGCTTTCATCTATTTCCTAAAAAATATAAAGACGTTTGAGTCGAAAATTATGGGACGTGGAGGGTATAAACAAGAATTTATCTTTTAAATATCGCTCAAACTTGAGTATTTGAAAAAAAATATGAGTAAATGGAATAAAGGCAATAGTCATTTAGAAGGACTGTCAAATTTAATTTAATGTGTCAACCAATCGAAGCTATGATATTTTTAGAGTTTATATCTTAGACCAAGTCTAAACATTAGGATTCTATCTTTATTTTCAGCGAATGCATATCCTAATTGATAGAAATAGGAGGTTCTTTGGCTGGATGTAGAGGTAAACTCATAACCAACACTCATCGCTCCAAGAAGTTGCAAACCGTCGAATACCATAAAACCAATTGCCGGCAACACATAAAATTTACCTAAAAATTCAGGTTGATACTTGAAACCTATAGTATTAGTATTATATAAATGTTTGTTTTTGTTCGCACGTTCACTAAAGTTAATTCCAAATTCATGGAATTCGGACATTAGTTGAACTGCGAATGGAGAGTCATCAATTTTATACTCAATAAAGATACCTAAACTAAAACCGTTACTAAAATCATTTCCTAAGGCTGTTTTGCTAATAGGTGAGCCCGTATTCAAACCTGAATAACCCATAGGAATTCCAAGAGAAAAATTTGATTCAAAAATTTCCGGTTTATCGTGTTGTAATATTACGTCGTCGGTTTGTGAATGTAATCTGATTTGTAGTAGAAAAAAAGAAAATAAATACAGAACGGAAAAGCACATTAACCTACTCAACCAAAACACCCTATACATGAAACCTCCAATGAAATATATAAATTATATCTGATACAATAAAAAGAAAAAATAAATGATTAATTTATTAATAGCATAATCTTGATTGAGCAAAAGCCATTATCAATTAAAAGAAAATAAACACCATTTGCAACAAAGTCGACAAATCGGAAAATTAATGGGAATTCAGATGATAAAATAACTTTATCTGAGATATCATCGCCTAGTATGTCAAAGAAACTATATCGGATAGCATTGTTTAAGTGGCAAAAACTGTCAATCTTAATCTCATTATTGAATAATAACACAGAATCGAATTTTAGTGGATACCCACTAAAATTTGAGGCAGAGGATAATAAGCTATCAATTGCAGTAAACCAAAGATTACCATTTCCAGAAATGCAGTATAAATAATGATCATAAATTAAAGACCCCCTAAAAATAAAATCATCTTCTAAAATTATTTCCCATGAATCCCCATTATCTTTAGACATAAACAATAATCCTTTATTACGAGTGTAACTTTTACCAGAACCGTAAATTACACTATCTACAAAATTAAAATGCTGTATAGCAAAACTTTCAGTCAAGTTTAAATTTATTTTCTGCCATGAAATACCTCTATCGTACGATTTATATATTTCGCCATTTTGGAAAGAAACAAAACCAATTCCATTATGGAACGATATGCCTCTTACAGGGCTATTATTGTTGATTTGACGAAAGAAATCTATCTCTGACCAAGATTGTCCATAATCATATGAAACTAAA
>CAZWXI010000092.1:0-10736 GCA_964637845.1 uncultured Hyphomicrobiales bacterium
TTCTTTTTCTTCGGGAGTTAATCTTGCTTGTTTATGGATAAGAGCATATAATCTGACGGGCATATCCCCGCGTTTGACTTCACGTGCTGAATCATGAGCATGGTCAGAAATCCCCTCTGAGACGTTAAGATATTCTCTACCCTCATGCACTTCGTAAGCTATAATGAATTTGATCGGAGCAATATATGAGTACCAGGGCCATACAGTTGTGTTACTATGGCAATCCATGCAAGCTCGGCGAAAATATTCTTTTGTCTGTGGTGAATCCCATTCAGGTTCGAATACGACAGGCGGATTAGTTCTGTCAATCGGTATAAACTGTATTACCACAAGCGCAACAATAGCTGCAATAATCCATTTATTAGTTTTATTTTTTGTCATTTTAATGTTGAACTTTATTATAAATCTACTTCTAAAACAATTGGGCAGTGGTCAGAACCTTGTACATCAGGTAAGTGGTAAGAATTTTTGACTGTTTTTTGAAAATTATCTGTGACGAAATGATAATCAATACGCCATCCTACATTATTCTCGCGTGCGCGTCCACGTTGGCTCCACCATGTGTAGTGATCGCCGTCAATTGTGAACATCCTGAATGTATCAATATACCCGAGTTCGACAATTTTGTCAAGCTTAGCACGCTCGACGGGTAGAAATCCGGACACATCTTCGTTCTCTTTTGGTCGTGCGAGGTCAATTTCATGATGAGCCGTATTGTAATCGCCGCTAATGATTATTGGTTTGCCTGATTTACGAACATTTTCGGCATAATCGAACAATGCGTCATAGAATTCGAGCTTGTAGTCCACTCTATCCATACCCGACGTACCGCTAGGGAAGTATATGTTGAATAAATGAAAATCTGGAAACTCGGTCTGGACAACTCGCCCTTCGATGTCGAATTTACCATTACCTATAGAAATATTTGTAGCGAGCGGCTTTAATTTGCTGTATGTTACTACGCCGCTATAGCCCTTCTTTGATTGGCTACTGTGGAAATAACCGTAATACCCGGGAGGGTAACGTAATTCGGGTAAAATCTGTTCGGGTTCAGATTTTGTTTCCTGAAGAATGATTATGCCGGGTTGCTCTTGTTCGATGAAAGTAAAAAGTTTGTTTTCATGCGAAATCGCATCGTATTTCCGTGAAGGATTTTGCCCCAGTAGCGACCTAATCCCGTTTATATTCCATGATATTATTTTCATATTTGTCCTAATGTTTTGGTTTATACACGAAAAAAAAAATAAGAAATTTAAAAATATATTTGGAAATATGCTTTTTTTTTTTTTTTTGCAACCAAGTATAAACAATCATGGAGAAAGTATTATGTTTGCATTTAAATTAATCATTATTTTTTTAATGATTACAACGTTCTTAGCTTTTACAAAAGCATACTCAGCAACTGCAACCGACAACCCTAATGACAGGTGCCCCGACAAAAGATGTTGTTACCCTGTTAAAGGTAATGAGTATCCACCCTGTGCCATTGTCGATGGATGGGGGTGTGCAACTACCATAAACGTTGATTGCATAGGCGTTTGGCAGACGGTTTTAGTTACTGTTCAAGTTTCCGATTATCCATATTGTGAAATTGGATATCCAGGCTATAATCAATGTTATATTCTTTCATGGCACCGAGACTGCTACGACGCATACAATTTTGAATTGGAATTATACAAAGCACAGATTGAAGCAAGCAGTAAATGCCAAAATGTAATCGTTGATATTTCAAAATAATAAATTGAGGTTAGTATGAAAACAACTGCATTGCTACTCTTTCTGCTACTATTTATCGCCAGAACTAACGCCGATTATAGGCAAGCTCCACGTTTTTCAATATCAGAAGAACAAACAAACCTGAACCGTTGTTTTACGGTTGTAAACGATTTCGACACAGCCATGGTGTTTTACATGTTTGCCGATGTTAAAGTCAATACAGCAAACGGAAGTTTTTACGTACCGCTATCAAGGAATTTAATTGAACTGCCCACGCAATCATACAGAAGTCAAGGCACACAAGGCGTATTAAGTGATTTGAATGAATTGCTGACTACAGAGAGTTTTTATCTACCAGAAAATGCTACATCAATTGAATTTTTTAGGCAAGTGGCAACTAATTGGGACCCTTGCGGTGAACTTTCTGGTACAAATAATGACGGATTTTCGGGTGTACCCGATAGAACTGATTATTCAGTGGCATTGATAAAGGTTTCAAATGACCAAGTTGTTTTGACATTGGACAGCGTATCGGCATTGCCTGCTACCGACGATACGAATCATTGGGTTGGGACTAATGTTGCATTGTCTTATCATACTATCCCCGTGGCAGGTATGACGATTGAACCTGACAATTACTACCTGAGGATAAAAGTAAAACGGTTCGGTCCATCCCTATACGGCTTGCAAGCATCTGACAATTACAGCTATGTTAATGTGTCCGGACTGTGGTCAAAATACGGTGATTATATATCTACGGAACCTGAAATATCATATTTCGACACGCTTAATACCATGTTCAGAAGCCAGTTGATACAGCACTTGGATTCAATTTACGCGACTAACCCAAATGGATTTGTACCTTTCCCTATATATTCTCCGCCCGGGTTCCGTGATGAATTTATGGACAGATATTATGGACCTTTTCAAGAATACGTAACAGCTTTGGGCGACACAATCTCAGCATATTGGTGGTCTTCTCCTAACGAAAAGCGAGCCTCTTCAAGCAAATTGGTGTCAAATTTCGATGAGTTCGCTATTGAATATATTGCGCCATCTATTGTAAACGGCAATCAACAGCTATATTTAAAAATCTACTCAACGCGAGAAACAGAAGTTGTAATATACGTCTCTGGCATCCAAGGACAAAGAATTATTGAAGCCCACAAAGGAAAAATTTCTGTGGGGAACAACACAATTTTTATCAACGGACTGAAATTACAGAACGGTGCATACTTTTTAAACGCAATTTCGAAAGAACTTAACAAAGCATCGTCAGTAAAATTTCTACTAATTGAATAATTTTCGATTAGCCATAAATTATATATAAGCAATCGTAATAGGTTGCTTTTTTTGTAATTTTGCATGTATTGAGGTGTAGCAATTTTGATATAGTAAAGAATTGTTGAATTTTTGGAGAACAAGTATGAACATAATTTCTGCTTGATCTTTGTTTATTGAAAAAACCAAAAGTTAGTTGAAAAGTTAAATCATTTTTTTTGTAAATTTGTATTTTGTATAATTTCGAAAAGCGAAACATTTGGTAACAAAATGGGAAACACTTGCGATAAATCAAATTGCGGATTTGAGAATATTCACCGCAAATGTGGTCGAGCGTTTGAATCCACTGACTCAGCAACGTGGTTTATTTACAGTTTTGGACTCACCAAATTGGGTAAACATAATTCCCGTTACCGAAGAAGGTAATATTGTATTTGCGAAGCAATATAGACATGGGACTAATTCGATTACAATAGAAATACCTGGGGGATTAGCTGGAAAATATGAAATACCAACCGAAGCGGCTAAACGCGAATGTATAGAAGAAACCGGCTATATTGGTAATGGTGAGCCTATATTAATCGGCGAAAGCTACCCGAATCCTGCCTTTCAGAATAATAAATGCTCGACTTTCGTTTGGTTCGATTGTAAAAAAGTAAGCGGGCAGACACTTGATAAACATGAAATTATAGATATTATCGAACTTTCTAAAAGCGATGTTAAGCAAATGATATTGAATAATCAGATTAATCATTCTGTAATTTTGGCTGCGTTATTTTATTTTCAACTTAAATACACATTATAATTATGGGTAAAGTCATAGCTATTGCAAACCAAAAAGGCGGAGTCGGCAAAACAACAACTTCGGTAAATTTATCTGCATCATTGGCTGTTAAAGATTACAGAGTTTTGATGATTGATATTGACCCGCAAGCAAATACTTCTGCAGGAGTCGGCATTGACACGAAGCGTTCAGACCATACTATTTATGAAGTGCTTGTGAATAACATTGATATCAACTCAGCAATTCTCAAAACCGAAGTACCCAATCTTTGGCTTTTGCCATCGCACATAAACTTGGTAGGCGCCGAAATTGAACTTATTGACTTGAAGAATCGTGAATTAATATTGAACGATGTACTAAAAACTATTCGTGATGACTATGATTTCATTGTGATTGATTGCCCGCCTTCACTCGGATTATTAACTTTAAATGCATTATCAGCCGCTGATTCGGTACTGATACCAGTACAATGCGAGTATTATGCACTTGAAGGCTTAGGACAGTTGCTAAATACAATTTCAATTATTCAATATCAATTGAATACTGACCTTGAAATTGAAGGAGTACTGCTGACGATGTTTGATTCGAGGTTACGTCTTTCCAATCAGGTCGCAGATGAGGTTAAGCAACATTTCGGAAATAAGGTGTTTAAGACCGTAATCAATCGCAATGTGAGATTATCGGAAGCACCTAGTCACGGATTGCCCGTAATACTATATGATGCACTATGTACAGGCACACAAAATTATATTGAATTGGCAACCGAATTGGTTGATAACAACAAAAAACACATCAGCAAATGAGCAAAACACAGCGAAAGAAAACAGGACTCGGCAAAGGACTCGGAGCATTAATTTCATCTGTGGAATTTGCCCCCGAAAAAGGTTTTAGTTTACACGGCAAAGAGAATGCTGAAAGCAGATTATTTGCCGAGATTAGCATTTCCGAAATAAGGGTAAATCCGTTTCAGCCACGTAAACACTTCGACCCGTCCGGAATTGAGGATTTAAAGAATTCTATAAAAAAGCATGGCATTCTTCAGCCAATTATAGTGAGAAAAATTCAAGACGGATATGAATTAGTCAGCGGCGAACGGCGGCTCAGGGCTTCAACCGAAGCAGATTTGAAGAAAATACCCGCTTACGTATTAACCGTCAAATCAGATGCTCAGATGCTTGTCTTGGCAATGGAGGAAAACCTACAACGAGAAGATTTGAACCCTATCGAAGTCGCTTACGGATATCAACAATTAATTGAAGAACTCAATTATACTCAGGAAAAAATAGCCGATAGATTCAGCAAAGATCGCTCTACAATAGCTAATACTCTGCGACTTTTGAAACTACCAGCGAAAATCCAAGAACTTTTGCGTGATAAAAAACTCAGTATGGGACACGCGAGAGCACTTTTAGCTCTAAATGATGCCGCAAAAATCATATGGGCTGGAAACGAAGTAATAGAGAAAAAACTCAATGTACGTGAAACTGAAAATCTTGTAAGAAAAATCGAATCCGGAAGGATTGCTACTGACAAGAGCAAAGCAAAAAATATTGAAAAAAATCAGGTAAACGATGCAATCAAGGCAATTTTAGCAGATAAAGCCGATAAATTAAGAGTTAAATTCGGCACCAATGTAAGAATTATTCCAAAATCAAAAGATAGTGGAACTATCGAATTCGAATTTTATTCGTCTGATGACTTGGAACGGCTTTATGATTTATTTGAAATGATTAAAGATTCTTAAAATGACAAAATTCATCAGCTGCGCGAGTTTCAGAGTCAGATACGCCGATACGGATAGGATGGGATTTTTATATAATGGTAATTATTTGACATTATTTGAAATCGGAAGAACCGAATTTATGAGAAATTATGGACTTCATTATCGAGTAATGGAAGATAAGGGCTATTTGCTGCCATTGACACAGGCATATGCTAAATATGTCAACCCTGCTTATTATGACGATATTTTGGACATCCGCACTCAGTTGGTCTACAACGAAGGCGCTTTATTGCGTTTCAATTATAATATTTTCAAAGATGATACGATTATTACCGAAGGTTTTACAGAACATATTTTTATGAATGCGTCAACAAAGAAAGCAATGAGACCACCGAAATTCTTCACCGAAATTTACTACAAAATTTTACATAATGATGAGAGGTCCTAGCATACTTTTTTACGCTTTGATTAACAATTGGGTTAAATAATGTCAAGAACAAAATATATTATAGCGATATTGATTATGATAACTGTTACTGAGAGTTATTCAATTGATTCACCGTTCAGTTTTTTAAGATATGTTTCAGGCGCAAGAGCTTCTGGATTGTCCGGTTCGTTCATGGCAGTAGAAAACGACCCTTCGGCATTATATTTTAATCCTGCGACAATACGTACTGTTGATGAAAAACCACTTTCGATAACTTTTTTAAAGCATGTCTTGGATATTAATTCCGGAAATTTAAGCTACACTCATCATACCAAAGAAAACGGTTCAATTGCCGTATCAATAGGATATACGAGTTATGGCTCATTTGATTATGCCGATAAACTGGGTAATCGTGATGGCAGAACTTTTGGAGCAAGTGACTTCTTATTTGGTGCCACATATTCAAATGAATTAGATAAAAATTTTTATTATGGCGTTACCGCAAAATTTATTTACACGGGTATTGAGGAAGTGAGTACAACTGCAGTTGCATTGGACGCAGGTTTGCTTTATATGTTAGCGGACGGCAGAACCAATCTTGCAATGTCAGTCTTACATGTCGGCTCACAAATTACAAAAATCGGTAATCACTCTGAGTCTTTGCCTTTGGATTTCCGACTTGGATTCAACCATCAATTACAAGGACTTCCTATACTGTTTAATTTATCTCTACATCATTTAGCAGATGACGCAGACGGTTTTTTTGACAGATTTAAAAGATTTAATGTTGGTGCTGAAATCAGTATTGGCGAACACATTCAAGTACGTTTGGGTTATGACAACGAAGCACGCTCTTTGACGTCTGCCGAAATTGACAAAGGTTTAACAGGCTTTTCAGGCGGTATCGGTGTAAAAACAGACCTTTTAAATTTCGATTATGGCTTTACACGTTACGGCTCGTCGGTTAATTTACATAGATTTAGCATAAGACTTGGTGTTCAACAACTATTCTAGGCAGAACTATGCTTAATTTTCAAAAATTCGCAGCTATAGCAATAATTGTGTTGTGTATGGCATCTTTTGGAGTTTATCCTCAAAATGATAAAAAACCTGTAACAATAAGACCTTTCGTGAATGCGGGTGATATGCTATTTGGTTATAACCAAATAGATGATATTCAAATAAGCGGTTCGGAGGTGAACGCATTACTCGAAGTGAAAACGGCACTAAAACCCGTCATTGATGAAATTGTTTCTAAAAATGTTACTGATAATACGCCGATAAAATTTGAAGTCCAACTGATAGTGGCTAATAATTTTGTAGCTTTTCTTGAACGCTCAAAACTCAAAGCATCTGATGCTCCTAAATATAAAAGGCTTGTTGATGCTTTCAGACTGGCGGCTCAAGAAGCGATATCTCAACAAAAATAAATCGTACAAATAATCTATGCTTTGTATTCTAAACACATCTACTGAACCATATTTTAATATGGCAACCGAGGAATATTTATTTAAGAATTTTCAAGATGAAATTTTCATGCTTTGGCGCAATGATAATGCTATTGTTGTCGGCAAGCATCAAAACACATTATCTGAAATCAATATTGATTACGTCCGAAACAAGAATATCAAGGTAGTAAGAAGATTATCGGGCGGCGGAGCTGTATTTCATGATTTAGGAAATCTCAACTTTACATTCATAGTCAATGCTCATGACAGCAACAAGGTTGATTTTAAGAGATATACCTTGCCAATAATACAAGTGCTGCAAAAACTTGGAGTTGATGCTAAATTCGAAGGAAGGAATGACTTGACGATTGAGGGTAAAAAGATTTCCGGTAATGCTGTCCATGTTATTCGAAATAGAGTCCTACAGCACGGCACGCTGTTGTTCAAGTCTGTTATTCCCGATTTAACCGAAGCGCTGAGGGTTAATTCATTAAAATTTCAAGATAAAGCGGTAAAATCTGTTCGTTCAAGGGTCACGAATATCACCGAACACTTAAAAGAACCAATAGAACTCGATAGATTTAGTCAAATGCTCATGAAACATGTATCTGAAATGTACCCTGATACCCAAGTTTATGAACTAACTCCATTCGACAAACTAGAAATTCAAAAATTGGCTAACGAAAAATACTCAACTTGGGAATGGAATTTCGGATATCATTCGCAGTATAATTTCAAAAAGCTCGTGAGAACATCGGCGGGAAATATTGAAGTTAATTTAAATGTCGAAAATGGTTTTATCAAACAATGTAAAATTTACGGAGATTATTTTAATATCAATGAAACTTCCGAATTCGAAAACAGACTCATCGATATCAAACATGATTATACATCACTTTCAGATTTAATTGATCAAACTAATATTGGAGATTATTTTAAAGATATTACCAAAGCGGAACTTCTGAGTTGCTTTTTCTAATTTTTGATATTCAGAGAACTTTTCCACACGACTTATAAATTAATCAAATCTTCGTCGTATATTAAAATTTATTTGTAATTTTTAATTAGAGAAAAAATTTATGACATTAAGACTAAGTAGCTTGCAAAATATCGCAGCAAAAAAAAGCTACGATACCTCCTACTTAAAACCAATGGATAAACCAGTCTCGGAATATTTCAATCAGTTTGTATTCGGTCCGGAAGCAAAAAAGAAATATTTACCGATAGAAATTTATGAAAAGTTCGAATATTGTTTGGAAAATGATATTCCGATTGATGCCGAAACAGCCGATTTGATTGCAATAGGACTCAAAAATTGGGCAATTGACCATGGAGTAACTCATTATACTCATTGGTTTCAACCATTGACAGGCAAGACCTCCGAAAAACATGATACTTTCTTTAAATTTGATAAAAACTGGCGAGCCATCGAAAAATTATCAGGTAACGAATTAATTGTTCAAGAACCAGATGGTTCAAGCTTTCCATCCGGGGGACTGAGAAGCACTCATAATGCTCGAAGCTATACAATTTGGGATCCAAAGTCGCCGATATTCATTAGACGTAATAAATTAGGTAAAACGCTCTGCGTGCCCGCTATCTTAGTTTCCTATACTGGCGAGTCGCTCGATATGAAATCACCCCTTTTAAAATCAATGAAATTATTGAATAATGTGGCTGTCAGTGTTTGCAAATATTTTGATGAAAAAGTAACTAGAGTCACGCCAACTCTCGGCTGGGAGCAGGAATATTTTGTTGTTGATGAATCATTATTCAATGCACGTCCGGACTTGATACTCTGTGGAAGGACTCTTTACGGCAACGCATCTGCTCGAGGACAACAGCTTGAAGACCATTATTTTGCATCAATCCCGGAAAGGGTTTATAATTTCATAATTGACTTTGAGCAAGAGGCTCTTCGTTTGGGTATTCCAATTAAAACGCGCCATAATGAGGTTGCACCGAATCAATTCGAATGTGCTCCTCACTTCGAATATGCCAATATTGCCGCGGACCATAACCTCCTATTGATGGATAAAATTGACCGCGTCGCAAAGAGACATGGTTTGAGAGTATTAATGCACGAAAAACCATTTAACGGGCTGAACGGCTCAGGTAAGCATAATAACTGGTCTATGGCAACGAATACAGGTAGAAATCTATTGGAACCAGGTGATAATCCTATAGAGAATTTGATGTTTATGACCTTTTTTGTAAACACGATTTATGCTGTTTATAAACATGCTGACTTATTGCGTGCAAGTATAGCGAATACGGGCAACGAACATAGATTAGGAGCAAATGAAGCACCTCCCGCAATTATATCCGTTTTTGTCGGCGATAATATGCAACGTGCTTTAAATGCTTTTAAATTGGGACAAAATTATTCGGAAACGGACCCATATATAAATAGTGGTTTAGAGCATCTATTGGTACCATTCCATAAGCTACACACAACAGATAGAAATCGTACATCTCCATTTCCATTTACGGGTAATAAATTCGAATTTAGAGCTGTCGGTTCATCCGTTAATGTGTCTAACCCAATGACAATATTGAATTTGATCGTTGCTGATACTTTGTTTGATTTTAAAAATAAGGTAGATGAATTAATCAGTACCGGTAATTCAAAAGAGCAAGCTATTAGGAATGTATTAATAAATATGTTGGATGAATCCGAAAATATTATTTTTAATGGTGATAATTATAGCAGCGAATGGGTTGAAGAAGCCGAGAGACGAGGACTACCAAATCTCAAAACCACACCACAAGCACTAGGTGTAATGATTACAGATGCAAATATTGAATTTTTGACAAAAAGTGGCGTATTTACAAAAGATGAGATAGTTTCGCGATATAGAGTCGCGTTATTGGAATATATCCATAAGTTGGAAATTGAAGCCGTACTTGTTGATGAAATTGCTCAAACGATAATAATTCCATCTGTCGTCGCATATCAAAATGAATTAATTAAAAATGTTACTGGATTAAAAGAATTGGGTTTGCAAACAGAAGCCGAAACTCACAAAAATCAATTAATTAAAATTTCCAATCATTTAGAAGGAATGATTAAGCATCTGGATTCACTCGATCATGAGAGGAAAAATGCTTCTAAAATTTTTAATGAAAACGAAAAGGCTGAATATTTCAGTACAAAAGTGAAGCCATTGTTTGATGCAATTCGTTTTCATGCAGATAAATTAGAATTAATGGTGGATGATAAATTTTGGCAGTTGCCTAAATATAGAGAATTATTGTTTTTACATTAAGTAAAAAGGGTGGCACAAGCCACCCTTCCTCACTTCATTATCACAACCTGCTTACTGAGTTTGGTCCACTGGGTGATGAGTTGTACGG
>CAZWXI010000093.1:0-10221 GCA_964637845.1 uncultured Hyphomicrobiales bacterium
AGGTAATTGAATTTCAACTACCCTGTAAATGTCATCTAATTTACCTTTGTCAGAACTTAGTGGAAAAAGTAAACTGTTTTTAAATTTTAAAGTAGTAAGGTATCCACCTGATTTCGGCAAACTCACGTTGCTCGGAGAATAAAGATAAATTGGCAGCATCAGGGTATCGCCGGGTTTGGCAGATACTTTACCGGCTTTTATACCCGCTGAAGCGAGCTTTTGTACATCAGCAAATACTTTAATTCTGAGTTCAAAATGACAAGGAGCTTTCAATAAAAATTCATCAGAATAAATATTACCTGCAATACCACCTTTAAATGTAATATAAATTTGAGCTGATGAATTTGGCAGTGTCATTTGTGGAACAATTGAGTCAATTCGAAAATAATCTGTTTCTGCGGGAATATCCCATGCGACGGGAATATTACTTCGATTAAACAATTGGATCTTTTGGCTATATGCAATGTTTTGGATAAGTGATTCAAAATATACCTCCGAAGGTTGAATTGAGAAATCAACGTATCCTGAAAAAGAATTCAATTCGGTAATGTTAATACCCTCTATTGAATTTACTGCATTCGACTGAATGATGAGATATGATTTTTTGGTCCCGGGTGATAAGGGTTTGAATTTTATATGTACAAAATCACTTCTATTGGCATCAATTCTGTCATTTTCGGGATATTTAGTGATTTGAAAATCAGCAAAATCAATCTTATCGAAATAAATATTCTCAATAAAAAGCGGTGTGCTTCCCGTGTTTCTGAGTTCTATTTTGTACTCTGAGCTTTCTGATTCGCAAATTAAATCTGGTAAATTGATAAGTTCGGGAATCTGTAATGTTGCTTCATTTGGTCCTACGTAAGCATCAAGACTTATTCTACTGACGTTATAGCAAGTATCTCTAAAATTTATATGAGAGTCGTAATAACCGAAACTCTGCGAGCCGGCAAATCTAACAGTTACCTCAGAACTGTCACTCGGCAAAGTGTTCATCGGTACAATGCTCTCGACGCTGAATAAGCCGTTTGCATTAGGTAAAGTCCATAGAATCGGTATTGTCCCGTTGTTTGCAATTTTAAATGTTTTAGTTTGAGTTTGATTGGTTTGAGGTACAAAAAATCGTAGCTTATTTGTCGTCAGCGAAAAATCCGATAATTCGCGTTTAGCTAAAACATTTATGTTATGTATTGTTTTATTCTCAATTGTTGGATTAGTTTCAAATGATAAGGTGGCTTGAGCAAATCCTATATCATCGGATTGAAATGACAAAATCACACTTGTTGAGTCATTCGGTAAAACAGTTGTGGTGGTGTTTGATATATCAATGGAGAAATATTGCTTGGGATTATCAAGCAAAGATATTTTCTTAATTTCGAGCCTATGAGTACCTTTATTGTATATCATGATTCGTCTTGTGCTTATGCTGTCATCACAAAGCACTTCGAGCTTTTCGGTAAGTCCTGACGAGGTAAAAGTTGGTGCTATACCTTGTCCAAGCAAAGTCAGTGTGATTGGTGAATTATCCGTTAAACCGTCGTTCTCAAAAATTACGCATTCGAGCAATCGGGAAATGTTCTGCTCATTACTCGGTGAAAATCTCAATTTAGCATCAACTGAACTGTTTGCAGGCAATTCCAAATGAAAAAGTTCTGTAAAATCAAATTCGGGTGCTTCGTCGGAATAGCTTGTTATTGCGGTAATTTTGTAATTCAATACGTTTGATGTGTTTGCAATTCGGATATCATATTCACTCGAATCACCGAGTGGAACTTGTCCGAAATCTATTACTCTGTCAAGTTCGAGAGGAAAGACGTAGTTTGCTTCGAATCGTATGACCGATTTATAAATACCGGCATTAGTATAGTAAACAAGGGTATCAGCACTTCTACTTTTCACGTTGTATGGTATTGAAATTTTTAAGCTTATATTAATTGCTGAATCAGGCTGGACGAGGTCATAAGATGAATTTATCAAGTTATAATTTGCACGCTCGCTTACTGGTACAAATGAATTATAAGTTATTGAAATAGAATCAATGATAATTGGAAGTACTGAATTATTTCGAAAAGCTTTCAAAAAAACTTTACTTTTTACGAATGTGCTGTCTGAGCGATTTCTGTAATTGATTTTCCCAAAGTCTAAATCGGGATGAAAAACGCTTGGTGGGACAATTGAAAACGGATTTTCGGAAATGTCTGTTTGAATTATCTGATTTTCGAATGGTAAATCATCGGGCGACCAAATAAGTACCTCGCCTTGGATTGTACCGCCTGCGATTTTTTGCCCGTCTCGACTCCATTCAAAAGCACTGACCAAATTATTATGATATGGGAATATATGCTGAACCACACCTTGTGACGGCAACCATAATGTAATTGTGCTATCAGGTCCGGTTGAAGTTATATATCTGAGTTTTGGGTCCCAAGCAACAATTTTGACATTTTTTCGATTATTTTGCAAATTCAGAACATCAGCTTGTGTGATAACATCCCAAATTCTAATCGTTTCGAGTTCAGAGGCGGCAGCAAGAATCGCTCCGGAATTATTCCATGAAATTGAGTTAATCGGGGCATCAGAATTTTTGAATATGCTTATAGCTTCATTCTCAAGATTAATGATAGCTATATTTCCCGAATTATAGCCGACTGCCAAAAACTTTGCATTAGGTGACCATTGCACATCATTTGCTTGTGAGTTTTCAGGCGAAAAAATATTAGTGACATTGCCTGTGATTGTGTTAAAAATAATTACTTTGCCTGAACGAGTTGATGCTGCTAAAAGATTTTTTGATGGGTGCCAGTGTATCTTGGTTATTATTTCGCGATTGTGACTTAATGTGCGTAAATCGAACTCATCGACAAGATTAATGACTCGGATTAAGCTGTCATTTTCGGAAAAATATGCAACATAATATACATCATGGTTTATATCCATGTATGATATTGTAAATAACCCGCTTGCAATTGTCCTGAGCGGTTCAGCTTTTACAGGGTCCCAAATACGAATGAATCCGTCCTGCCCGGCAGTAAATAGTTGAGAGCCGTCTAAATTCCACTTCAATGAGACCACTTTGTTGTTCAAACCATTCAATGAAGTGATTTTTCGTGCTGCGGCATCCCTGTATGTGTGCTTGATTTTCAGTAAATTTCGACTACCGAACACTCGTGGGACCGGTAACCACATAAGTTCGAGTTCCTTGGATGAACCGATTGTACTCCAAAAATTTCCACCATCGGTAGAATGTTCCACGAATACTTCTTCACCGGGCAGAACACCGCCCCATCTTATTTGATAGCGAGAACCTCCGAGTAAAGTTTCTCCACCGACCGGTTTTTTAAGTTTCAGGATTGATGTAAATGCGGGGGCGAAAACTGTTCCGCCCGCAAGGTGTAGAGTAAGCGGCTCGCAGGTATTTGTGTAAATAATAAGTTCCCCATATTTATGAACTGTATCGTTAGGCACGTATTCGATTTCTACTTCCCATATTGAGTCTTTCTTCAAAATCATTTTCGTTGGGGGTAAATTTAATATTCTGAATGGACCTGAAATTCTAATTTCGCCAATCAATATATCCGCGTGAACGGCTTTAAACTGAAATTTTGAAGATGCTTTTGAGGGTGGCAGTATGATACCAAAATCCATACCATTGCCATTGATTGCTTCGAGTTTGCCTCTTTTTCGTGAATCAGTCAAAAATTTAAAACTTGCTCGTATATCGGATAATGATATAGCAGTATTTGCTATTTTTGTGCAATTAGTATCATAGAATGATACTCGATTCGGACTAACTCCACGAGACAATAGTATCACCGCATTCAGTGCATTTAATAGCTGCTCGGCGTTGTCAACATGCTCGAAATAAGTTCCGCCCGAATTGAAGGATAAATTTCTGTAAAAATCCGATGCAAAGTCACCGAGAACTATTGTATAATATTTTGCCGTAGGATTTTGAAGTTCCGATAAATTAAAACTTTTGGGAACATCTTGAAAACCGTCAACAATTAATATTACTGAAGATGCATTCTTTCGATTGCGAAAAATCTTTTGAATTAGTTGATTATCGGAATCTGCGTCAAGTAGTCTCGCTATATCTTCAGATTCAGAAAATGGCAAAGCGTCTAATTCGCCAGATATTTTTTGAGGATCCGAGGTAAAGTCCGACAATAGTAAAACAGACTCAGAATATCCTATAAATGCGGATTTCGACGTGAATTTGCCCAGTAAGCCAAAATATCCATCCATGGCATCGCTGATAATTGAGATTTTGGAACGCAGTGATTCCGTCATCGCAAAGCAAAGTAAGTAATCGTTTAATATGAGAGGATTTTGCGAATTACCATGCTCGAATTCAAATTTCGTATCAATATTGGCAAGTGATAGCTGAGATTCATTGACCGTTTGTGGTTTATTATCAGCAATGTATAGGAAGTTAGTTTTTATTTTGGGGTAGCTGGATGCGTCAGTTCCGAATATAACCAAGGATTGCGATTCCAAGCAATACGGCAAAACCAATACCCCCACGAATAGCATCACAATGAAGCTAACATTTCTCAGTCCTATATTTTTTACACAAGTCTTCAAGGAATTGAATAGTAATTTAACTAACAAATTTAACGAATTATTCCATATTTACCTAATATTTGATTAGACAATCTGACAATGATGAAATTGTTAAAAAACTTCACAACTTATTAATTACGTAATTTCATTTTGTTTTTGTCGAAAAAATCATTACTTTTGCATTTGTAGTGTGTTTTTTTTAAAGTGAAAAATGACTTCACTCGAGTAGGGTCTGAAAAGGCCCTTTTTTATTTTGCTCAAGAAAATTTATAATTTAACGGAAAAAAATTACGAACTAAGTAAAATTACTTAGATTGTCGGGAAAAAAATTGTTCATTTTTGCAATGAACAAATGCGATTCATAGCATAAAGTACTCCAAAATGCTACAAGAGAGTGTCGGCCCCTATACACTCTCTTCTTTTTTTAGTATCTGAAATTTTTTGAAAAAGAAAAACTAAGTAAAACTACGTAGAAAGTTATTCGATTATTTAGTAAGTTTGTATTGCTTTTCAAATGTAAACAACTTTTATATACACCACGCTATAGAGTGACAGCCCCGGTCACTCTATAGTATTTTTGTCTATGTGATTATTTTAAAAACAATCTAAGTGAAACTACTTAGATTTACTATATTAAAATTCGTATATTTGTAATGAACATGTGCGTTTCATAGCAAAACGTATTACTTAGTTCTACCAGAGAGAGTGTCGGCCCCGAGACACTCTCTTCTTTTTTTAGTATCTGAAATTTTTTGAAAAAGGAAAAACTAAGTAAAACTACTTAGAAAGTTATTCGATTATTTAGTATTTTTGAATTGCTTTTCAATACATTAAAGACTTTTATATACACACTCATAGAGTGACAGCCCCGGTCACTCTATGTATTTTTGTCTACGTGATTATTTTAAAAACAATCTAAGTAAAACTACTTAGATTATCAAGGAAAAAATCATTACTTTAGTAGTGAACAAATGCGATTCATAGCATAAAGTACTCCAAAATGCTACAAGAGAGTGTCGGCCCCTAGACACTCTCTTCTTTTTTTAGTACCTGAGATTTTTTGAAAAAGAAAAAACTAAGTAAAACTACTTAGGTTATCGGGGGAAAAAATTCGTATATTTGAAATGAGCAAAAATGCGTTTCAGGTCAAAGTACTCCAGTACTACAAGAGAGTGACAGCCCGGTCACTCTCTTGCGTTTTTACGCACATTATTATTTTAAAAAAAACAATCTAAGTAAAACTACTTAGATTATCGGAGAAAAAATTCGTATTTTTGCAATGAACATTTGCGTTTCATGTAAAACGTATTATTTAGTTCTCCTGAGAGAGTGTCGGCCCCGAGACACTCTCTTCTTTTTCATTAAAAACAAATATAGATAATAATTTACATGAATGTTCTATAGCATTGATTGGCAAAGTTAGATGTGGAAACAAAAAAACAATGTAAAATATTCAAATTACGTTGCCTTCGTACAGAAGGCGGGAGTCGAACCCGCACGGGTGTTGAGCCCACTGGATTTTGAGTCCAGCGCGTCTGCCAGTTCCGCCACTTCTGCTCAAATTCGAGTTGCAAATATAGTGTATTTTCCGGAACCGAAAAAATTATTTGCTGAAAGCTTTTATTACATCATCGGGAGCTTGTACCAATTCTAATAAAACACCTTCCGAGCATAGTGGAAATTCCTCGTTACTTTTAGGATGAATAAAGCATATATCGAACCCAGAAGCTCCTTTACGAATTCCTCCCGGAGTAAATCTAATGCCCCGAGATGTAAGCCATTCAACGCATCTCGGTAAATCGTCAATCCATAATCCGATGTGATTTAGTGCCGGTTCGTGCACTTTCGGTTTCTTTTCAGGGTCAAGCGGTTGCATTAAGTCAATTTCGACTGCATAGGGAGCTTGCCCCATACGCAGAATATCTTCATCGACATTTTCTCGTTCACTTGCAAATGTATCGACTTTCTCAAGTCCCATGATGTCAACCCAAAAAGATGATAACTTATTTTTATCTAAGCCACCGATTGCGATTTGCTGAATACCTAACACTTTAAAAGGACGCATTTTATTTTCATTTTTAATGATACATACATTACAAAAATACGATATTCGAGTGAGTTTTCAAAAAAATATGTTACATCGTTCCCAATTTATGGGGTTTAAGATGAAATATAAAATCAAATTCAAGACCATATCTTGAAAATTCACTACTGCTGAACAATGCTTCCGTTGTATAAACTTGGCAGTCAAATCCGCATTCTACGGTTCTTGCGGGAAAATCCATTCCGTAAAGTCTCAAATGGTCTTGCTGTCCAAAATGTTTTCGACGTTCTGTTGGTTTGACAATATTTTTATTCTCGTAAGTTCTGTCGAATTTAGTCTCAATCGGAACCATCACTAAAACCGAGCCATCCTGCTTAGTCACTCTTGCCATCTCTCTGAGAGCTTTGTAATCATTATCGACATGTTCGAGTACATGACTACAAATAATCAGTTCGAAAGTATTATCATCGAAATCGAGATGCTCGATATCCATTCTCAATACCGACTTCGGATAAGAATAGCCATTAGAGAATTTATCTATTGCGACGTAGTTATTCTTATTCTTAAAGGACTCAAAAAATGCCGGCTCGGGCGAGATGTGAAGAATTGAAATATTTTCTTTAAGCAGTGCATGTTTACTCATATAGAGCCATAATGCTCTGTGCCGCGGAAATGAACTGCAATTCGGACAATGGATAGACTTTTTTCCATAAGGCAGAAACATGGCCAAGTCTTTATTACAAATCGGACATTTTTTGAACTCTCCTCGCCTAGCTAAATTCAAATGGTATGCATATTTTACATAACGCTTGATTCTGCCCAACTCGCTTCTCAGACCGTAAGGAAGCATTTTAAGAAGGAAATTTCTCATTCGATGATGATGTAGTTTTTGTATTCACCAATTCTACGACCGGTCAATTTTTCCACTAAACGTTTGACTTTTTCTTTTGCGGAATAATTTCGTTTCGTGATGTCATGAGTAAATTTCCAATTCATTTTATTAATCCTCGCAAGCATAACTTTGGGATGTGAGCCGTCAAAAAGCTCGAGTGAATCAATATTTGAATAATCGAATTGGTCTGCATTGACAGAGCGAGTATTTGTTTCGTCATGCCATAGTTTTTGAAATTCATATTGCTTTAATTGTTGTCTGAAAGGGTCTTTTACCCATCCGTAATGGTAAATATAAGCCTCAATAAGTTTGACCTTGAGTTTGTAATTGTCGCCTTTTCTAAATCCTTGTGCATCTCGATAAGAATATATGCTTTTGTCATTGCGAAGTACTCTGATTTCATGCCTATACCAACGGAATGATTCGCCCACATAATCATAAGAGCCGTAAAAGTGCTTGTATTTAAACAATAAGCCCTCGACTCTATTATTGCTTAAATTTTCTTTCATCTCTTTGTATGCTGTATCAATATATTTTTCATGCAATACTTCATCAGCTTGAATGTAAAAAGCCCAATCATAATCCTCAGGTATTGCTCTGAAAGCTTTATTTGTTTCGTCAGCCAGTACTTTGCCTCCGCTACGAAGACTTTCATCCCACACCGTATGGATTATCTGGATTTTATCAGTATCAATGCTTTTTATCAAATCTTCTGTGTCGTCGTCAGATTTTCCCAAAGCAATAAAAAATTTATCACAAAGCGGTAACAACGATTTTATTGACTCCGCGACCGGATAATCAAACTTGACTGCATTACGAATAATCGAAAAACCTGCTACTTTCATATTTTTGTTTTTATGTGAATGACAAAAGTAAGATTTAATGTATAAATTTTAATAATATTTTTTTGCACATCAATAATATAAATTGATTAATATTTTTCAGGAAACATTGTTCGAAAAGATCATTAAGTCAATTATAGTGCTTCGAATAATGATTTTGAATTATGTTTGCATGAAGAATGATTTCATACAATATTTTATCATTAATTATTATTAATTTTTTATGATTATTGATAAAATATTGATTACAAAGTATATTTTAATGAATTTTTTTTCTTGCATATTGTTTTCTAATGTGTTAATTTGGTCTTTGTAAATAATGTGTATTCAAAAAATATAAATCATAGTCGATTTAGAATTAAAAATGTTCAACATATGGGAGATATAGAATGAAACTTTTAGACTCTAAAATTAACTGGCTCTCTATTTGGGGAGTTTTGTTAATGTCATCTTTGCTGTTTATTGCTTGCGAAGGTCCCGCAGGTAAAGACGGTTTAGCAGGTAAAGACGGTAAAGATGGTAAGGACGGTACTGATGGCACTCAAAATTGCGGGATGTGCCATAATTCATCTACTTTGCTTTTTGCGAAGCAATTGCAATGGGCGGCTTCTGACCACGCAACAAATACTACGTTCGAACGTGCGGGAAGTACTTGCGCTGCATGCCATACAAGCGAAGGTTTTCGTGAAGTAGCCGTAAGCGGTCAAACTAATACAGCGGCTACCATATCAAATCCTTCGGGACAAAATTGCAGAACTTGTCACCCGATACATGAGACTTATACAATTGATGACTACAAGCTTACTTACGAAAAGAAGTCAAAGTTGAGAACCACAGGCATAGAATTTGATTTCGGAAAGGGCTCTCTCTGCGCTCAATGCCATCAAGCACGTACAACTACACCCCCACTCAGTTTAGACTCTGCTACTTATACATTAGCAAACTTTCGCTTTGGACCTCACTATGCAACAGTTGCCAATGTTATTGCCGGCTCAGGAGCATTCAACATACCCGGTAGCTTACCCTATGCGAATACTGAAGCACACCAAGTGATTCCGAATAGTTGTGTGTCGTGCCATATGGGGCCTGCTTTTGGGAATCAGGCGGGCGGTCACACCATGAAAATGAAGTATTTCTCAAATAATGCTTGGGTTGATAACGTTGCTGTATGTACAGGTTGTCATGCCGGTTTAACTAATTTCAACTTGGCTGGTTATCAAACACAAATGAAAGACTTAGCAAAACAAGTAAGAAACAGATTGCTCGAACTTGACATGATTACACCTTACGAGGGCCCTGACACAGACCCTATTAATTATTACAATGATTATGCTAAAGTAGCAACATATGAAACTAAACGTGCCGCCGCTTTATATAATTATCTTTTCATAGTCCGTGATAGGAGTTGGGGGATTCACAATCCAAAATACACTAAGGCAGTATTGCAAAATGCTTTGGAAGCATTGCAATAAAAGTTCGACATGTAGATTACTTTGACACAAGGATATGAAGGTGCATATGCCCTTCATATCTTTTTTTTATCAAAAATTTGATTTTCAGGATAAAAACCAATATATTGCTTATTAAGAATAAACAATAATGAGAGACTGATATGAAAAAAATACTCCTAATTTTGCTCGCATTCTTTTTAGTGAGCGAATTATTATTAACTCGGCCTCAATATTCGATTTTGCAGACCTATGGTACTAAATGTACTAACTGCCATACTAACCCTAACTATGGTGGAGCAAGAAATTTTGGCGGATTTTTAGCTCGAAAGGATATTGCTTTGATCCAGCCCGATGACATAGGACTTTCAGGATTATACGATTTCCTAAGCGAAGGTACCGAATTACTTGACGGTATGGTGAATTGGGGAT
>CAZWXI010000094.1:0-10140 GCA_964637845.1 uncultured Hyphomicrobiales bacterium
CGGCTCTCCAAGCCGTTTCGTTAATTTTCAGTTAAATTTGCTTTTTAATTTTGCCGTTATTGACGATTAATCTGTCATCGAAAAAGACATTAGCTTTAGTCATGACCATAGAAAGTCTGAACTTGCTGTTTACCGAACCACCTAAACCAATATTACCCCCAAAAGCAAAGTAAATGTTTCCCTCAACACATTCATCTTCAAGAGCATTTCCCATGAATTCAGCTTTCGGATTGATACCAATACCAAATTCAGCCAAGTTGCGAGCGCTTCTGCCTGCTTTATTTATCATTTTGGCAAGCATTTTGGGTTCTTCTCCGTCGCCGAGTATCTTTGTAGTGAGACCTTTTGTGATTTCGATGCCTACTGGTTGCTCAACAATACCTACCTTTTCTATGGAGCCATCAATAAGTATAAATCCGTTAGTTTGTTCATCAAGAGGTGAAACATATACTTTTCCTGAGGGAACTTGTCCAAATTCTCCGATTGTCCTCATTATACCAGTTGAAGAGAATATATCGCGTCCTTTTATTGGAATTGTAATTTTTGTCCCTGATGCACTCTCAACTTTAATATTCAAAGTCTTTTTCATTTCGGTAGCCAAAAATTCAGCTTTTTCAGCTATATAATCATGGTCGGCGCTTAGACATCTTACCAATGATTCTTCTGGTAAATCAGGGATAAATCCAATGCGAACACCCATTTGAGTAGCTTTCAGTCTTGCTTGCGAGTTTAACAAAGGTAGATCTGCCACACATATTACGGAGTCAACCGTATCAATCGCTTCTGATATCAGTTCCGGCAATATTTCTCTTTCTTCTTGTGACTTCACAAGTATAAAATATGTGTCTTCACAAATTTTATTTAGTGAGTCGTATATAGCTATTCCTGTTTCTTTACGTTTATCGTCAGCAATAACCAGGACAATTTCACTTTCGTCAATCCCCATATAATCTTTAATCAGGGTATTAACAGCTAGCTTTAACTTTAATGATGCCATTTATAATAGGGGTTTTGTTTCAAAATAAACCTATTTAGATTTGCAAAAGTACGTAATTTTTATAGACGTTGTTATTACGTATAAAAATATATTTTTTTAACTTTTTGATTATTTATGTAATTCTGAACAGGGGTTCTTTCGAACCCCTGCTTCGATAAATTATTTAGTTGGTATTTCAGCAAGTATTGCTTTTAAGAATTTCCAGCATTTTTCTGTAGACGAAATTGATATCATTTCGTTAGGTGAATGGACTTCGCGTAAGTCCGGACCGAATGAAAGCATATCCATACCGGGATATTTTTCACCGATTAGACCACATTCGAGCCCCGCGTGAATTGCTTCGATGTGTGGTTCTTTTCCGAATATTCTAGTATAAACTTCTTTTGCTTGATTCAAAATGGGGGAGTTAACATTGGGCTCCCATGCAGGGTATCCGTCACCGAATTTTACTTCGGCACCGCCTAATTCAAAGGCATTTTGTACGACTGCTGCCATATCTTTCTTTTCGGTTTCAACTGACGAACGTTGGCTGGTTAGCACTTCGATAGCATTGTCTTTGGTTTCAACTATTGCGAAGTTCGTTGATGTTTGCACTAAACCAGCAATGTCAGGGCTCATTCTGTAAACACCGTGAGGCATTACATAAAATGAACTGAGTAATCTCTTTTGGAATGAGGATGCCATGACCCTTGAAGGCATATTTACTGCTTCAGCCGAAATTGATACGTTAGGTTCTTTTGAACCGTACTCGCGCTTATATTGAAGACCGAAATCTTCAATAAATTTAAGAAAGTCGCCTTCGGCGGCTTTAGCTACGACAACTGTCGCAAATGCTTCACGTGGGATAGCATTGTGTTTGTTGCCGCTGTTGAAGTCAGCTACTCTGATGTTAAGTTTGTTGGTACCATTCCATAAAATCCTATTCATGAATTTTGCGGCGTTACCGCGGCCATCGTGAATTTCGATTCCGGAATGTCCCCCTTTCAAGCCTTTTACTGCTATTTTGTATGCTACTGTATCAGCCGGAACGGCATCAGCTTCGTATGCATAAATACCGCGAGTATTCAAGCCACCGGCGCATCCGATTGTAAAAGCACCGTCTTCTTCAGAATCCAAATTAATTAAAATTTTTGCTCTCAATAAATCAGTGCCTAATTGCATCGCACCGGTTAATCCTGTTTCTTCGTCTAAAGTACAAAGTATCTCTAAATCTGGATGAGAGACGTCTTCAGCTGTCATTGCCGCCATACCCATTGCAACTCCTACACCATTATCAGCACCTAACGTTGTACCTTTTGCTTTTACCCAGTCACCGTCAATGTAAATTTGGATAGGGTCGTTATCAAAGTCGAACTCGACATCGGCGTTCTTTTCACATACCATATCAATATGACCCTGAATACAAACAGGTAAACGGTTTTCCATACCAGGAGTAGCCGGCTTGCGAACAACGAAATTTCCTAGTTTGTCTTCTTGCAGTTCAAAACCATTGTCTTTAGCCCAACCTTTGATGTATGCGGCTATTTTCTCTTCCTTCTTGGAAGGACGTGGATATTTTGAGATTTCTTCAAAATAAAACCAAACCTCTTTTGGTTCGATTGCGCCTAAAATTCTTTCTGCCATTAGTTTATCCTTTAGTGAATTCTTGAAAATCTATAAAACCATTTCTATGTAATTGCGACAAAAACATTGTGACTCTCTCGTATGCAGGATGTATGTCATCGCCCCATTTATCTTGCATGTTTTGTATAATCGTATCAACATTTTTCTGACCGTCTATTTCAAGCCATACTGCACTTCCGATTTTGTCAAAATTCGCTTTTATGTACTTATTTTTTAATTTCGGTTGCAGTATTTTACCCAAAAGCCTATCGTTAAATCTCGGGACCAGAACATTTATGGTACTTTCTTCTCTTGCCTCATGCTCATATAACCGAAAAGGTGTAAGCTCTAAATAATTTATATCCGTCTGTTTTCGTCTTCCGAATAATTTCAAAATGTTCTCCGATTTTGTCATCTTAACATATGCAATTTAATGAAATTTGCTCAAATTTACGTGAAAAATTGAACATGAAAGCAGTTGTTGAATAAAATATTTACATTTTTTGTAATTAATCTAACTTTGTCTTATACGGGTTCACTTGCCAAATAGAGATTTGTAAGGCAAGCAGTTACATCATATTCGTATTCGGGGTACTCGAAAATCGGCATGCGTGGCTCCGTCTCTCCCATGCCATATAACCATATGGAATTGTATTCATCTTCGTCTTCGCCCATTTCACGTAACTGATTCAAATATTCACGTATTGATTTAGGTTCTATAATAATGAGCTTGCCCAAATCGTCGATTACTGGGCTATGCCATCTTGTCGAGTCGTGGTCAAACTCTAAAATGCGCCTTCCGCTTCGTGTGATGCCAATAACTCTGAATGTCAAGCTTTTCCCGACACCGGGTAAATTAAGCACACTCCTGTCTGTCGCTACAAAAGGTATTGATTCGCTTTGCCTTATTTTATTGATGTTTTCAGTTATTTTGGTCGGTTCTTTAGTCAAATTGATTAAATTTTCAATTTGTTTGTCTGGCACTTTACCATAATATTTTTCTTCCATTTGTTCTTGTACAATTCTTGCGTTTGTTGCAAAATTATGCCTATTTTCGCGATATCCCTTGACTGTAAAAGTGTAATACGATAACACGCCTACATCATTGAGGACTTTTCTTAACTTAGCTGTATGCCCGCGTCTCGATGCCGATGCCGTTAAAACAATCTGGTTGGTCACGAGCCATCCTGCAGAAATCAGATTCTTGAGTGCAGATACAGACTCGGGAGTAATCTCCATAGCTGTCTCAAAATGTGTCTGTATTATAAACTGCTTGATGCCTATTTCTGAGGCTTTATCGCGAAATTCCTTCAGAATCTTCATTAGATTATCATCTATTCTTTGCGGTAAATAGACGGGTAATCGTGTACCCAGGCGAACACGAATAATCTCGGCATACTTTTCTGTCCGTACACAATTTGCCTCCTTTTTTCGTAGAGCCATCTCATAAACTGCATTCAAAATACGAGTTAATGAAACATCTTGGCTCATTAGGGCATCGCCACCTGTTATCAGAATATCCCGAAGTTGAGAATCATGCTCGTAATAATTCATTAAGCGGTAAAGCTTTTGTTCCCAAGTTTCCTTTGGCTTGAGCTTATCAAAATTAAAACTAAGATGCCCTCTCTGGAAATCATACATTCGCTGGCATGACGAACATAAGCCGGCACAAGCTCTGCCGATTGTATCAGGTATTAGTATGGCTACTTCGGGATAGCGTCTGTGAATGTTTGTATTCGAAGGCATAATCCAACCTGCGGCATTCGGTTTTCCTTTTTCGATTATATCCTCTTTTTCCCAAGCCGATATGTTACCGTATTCGTTTACCAAATCACGCGAGTAAATTACGTAATCTCTTATTGCCAAATCCGAACCTATATAGCTGTTTGTGTTAGAGACATTTAGCAAGGTCAAATAATAAGGATTGACAAAGAATGGTATTCCTTTGTCTTGTGCTTTGCAAAGAAGATTCATTGTTTCGTCATCCAGCGAATTATCAAGCATTTCATTCAAGAGTATGGGATTTCTGATTGCGAATCTCAAATGAAACCATCGGTCATTCCACCAAACATTCGAAACTAAATTATACTTTTCCTCATATTTCATGTCTTCGTCGAAATCATATTTTGCGTTATGTATTTCGCAAGAATCAATTTTTTTTATAATCAGGTTGATAATCCTTTCACGATTTCGCCTTCTTACTTCTATTATTTCCGGCTCTAAGCCTGATGGGTGCCTGTTCATCCATTCTTCAAGATTTTCGCGGCTTGGTTTAGGAAAATTTTCTTCCGATTTTAGTTGTCGGAATAATTCAAGCATGTCCTCGAAGTAATATTCTGAAGCACCGCCTCTGCCGTATTTATAAGCTAACCAAAGGTTCCTGAAAGGACTACTAACAAGTTTCCTGTTATTTAAATTCGGATCGGCAAATGTACGCTTTTCATTGTCCAAATAATCCTTAAATCTTATGATTGCAGTTTCTTTTGGTGTTAGCAGTTCGAACAATTTTCGCTTATCTTTATCTTCAGTTAAAAACTTTTCGACATTCTTGTGTTTTTTTATACTACTATAGATAAAATGCTTGAAAAAATTTATGAAATCTGTTTCGTTAGTTGAAGTTTCTAAAATACTTCTTAAAAAATCATTTTCATCAACAATTTTATTCAAAAGTATCTGTGCCTTCGGGCTAATAGCCACTTTTTCAGTTTTATTTAGTATTTCTTGCATTTATAGATTTAGTTTTGTAAAATATTAACCTTGCAATTTAAATAAATTTTCTCTAATTTACAAATTGTGACGATGAATTTTGAATGAATTTAAGTCGGCTTGAATTTTCATTCCTTTGATAATTTACGATTAATACAGCAATAATTCATAGTTGTAAAAATTGCCCGAAATCTAATTTTGGAGATAATTTATTTAAGATAACAAATAAGTTAGTCTTGCATAAAATAAAAAAACTTTTAATACTTTTATTTCATGAGGACATATTTTTATTTAAACAAACGGAGGAGCAAATGATAAATGAAATCACGCCCCCTGAAATCTTAAAATCTTCAATGAATCATTCTGATAAGAAGTATAAATCATATACAGTCAATAACTTTCGAAAGATACCCCAGATCAGGGATATGTTTACCGATGAGGAAATCTTCGAAATGAAGGTTGTAGCATCTGTTTTACCATTTAAATCGAACAACTATGTAATTGATGAGTTAATTGATTGGAATAATCCCAAGCAGGACCCGATATTTAATCTTACTTTCCCCAATAGAAGTATGCTCAGAGAAGAGCATTTTAACCTTCTGGCAAACCTTATTAAATCAGGGGAGGATAGAAAAGTCATAAATAGTCTAGTTATGAAAATCAGGATGGAACTCAATCCGCATCCAGCTGGGCAGGCAAAATTGAATTTACCGAAATTAAATGGCAAGATTGTTGATGGGATGCAACATAAATACAGGCAAACAGTGCTTTTTTTCCCAAAGCAAGGACAAACATGCCACGCATATTGTACTTTTTGTTTCCGATGGCCCCAGTTTGTTAGCACTAACGAACTGAAATTCGCTGCGAAAGATGTTCAACATGCCATTGATTATCTCAGAGCAAATCCACAAGTTACTGATATTCTTTTCACAGGTGGCGACCCGATGGTTATGAGTTCCAAGCACATTGCCATGTATATTGATGCTTTGCTTGAAGCAAAATTACCAAATTTACAAAACATACGAATCGGTTCCAAATCGCTTGCATATTGGCCATATACTTTTCTTAATGGTGATGGTGAGATTATTCTGCATTCTTTCAGGAAAGCTGTTGAACACGAAAAGCATATTGCTTTTATGGCACATTTCAACCATTACGTTGAGATGACCACTCCAGCTGTTCGTCAGGCAATTCAAATGATTAATTCTACTGGCGCAAGAATTAGAACACAGTCTCCGGTATTCAAGCACATCAACGACAAATCTGAAATATGGTCTGAAATGTGGAAAGAGCAAGTCAAGCAAGGATGTATACCATATTATATGTTTGTTGCTCGCGACACCGGTGCGCAGCATTATTTTGCAATCAGTCTTGAACGTGCTTGGGAAATTTTCAGGGAAGCGTACCAAAACGTCAGTGGATTAGCACGTACTGTACGTGGACCTTCAATGTCTTGTACGCCGGGCAAAATCCAGATACTCGGCGTCACAGAAGTTAATGCTGAAAAGGTATTTGCTTTGAGATTTTTGCAAGGAAGAAATCCTGATTGGGTACATCGTCCCTTTTTTGCGAAACACAATCCCAATGCTATATGGATGGACGATCTCGAACCTGCATTTGGCGAGAAAAGATTCTTTTTTGAAGATGAACTTATGAGTATCTACCAAACTACGAGACATGATGAAGATTCAAATGAAAGCTTTTATAGTAATTGATTATTTCGATAGCTTCATCCCTACTAATTCAAAATATGGTATTTATCTTACAACCCAGAGAAAATTAACTGTTTTTAATTTAAAAATTTTCTTACTTTTGCGAAACAAAAATCAGTGTTTCGTAAAAATGTTTTTAAAGAATTGATTAAATTGCTTAACATGACTAAATTTGAAATTTGGAACAAATACATATCGAAAGATAATCGGTAGTTTAAAAAAAATTAACAATTTTTCAGGTGTAAAATGAAAAGAACAAAAGTAATAATTATCGGAGCCGCTGGACGCGACTTTCATAATTTTAATACAATGTACAGAAATAACGAATCAGTCGAGGTCATTGCTTTTACTGCGGCTCAGATTCCCGATATTGACGGCAGAAAATATCCAGAGACACTTGCAGGTAACTTCTATCCCCAAGGCATTCCGATTCACCCCGAAGAGGAACTTGCCGAACTTATCAAAAAGCATGAAATTGACGAATGCGTTCTTTCATATAGTGATTTGTCGTATGATGCTGTTATGCACCTTGGTTCGCTTGTAATGGCAGCAGGAGCAAAGTTTTCCATGCTCGGCTCAGAGCCAACCATGCTAAAATCCATCAAGCCTGTAATAGCTGTCGGAGCGGTTCGCACAGGTTGCGGCAAATCTCAAACCACACGGGCAATAGTTCGTGCTTTGCTCGGTGCCGGAAAAAAAGTCGTTTCCGTTCGTCATCCAATGCCTTACGGTGACTTGGAAAAACAAAAAGTTCAGAGATTTGCCACAATCGAAGACCTCAAAACTCACAACTGCACTATCGAAGAAATGGAAGAATACGAACCGCATATCGCCATGGGAAGTGTTATTTATTCGGGTGTGGATTATGAAGCAATTTTGCGTGAAGCCGAAAAAGAAGCAGACGTCATTATTTGGGACGGTGGTAATAACGATATGCCTTTCTTTAAACCTGATTTGAACGTAGTTGTTGTTGACCCGCTCAGACCCGGGCACGAAATAGGATATTATCCGGGTGAAGTCAACTTACGTATGGCTGACGTCGTCGTTGTCAATAAAATTGACTCCGCTTATCCCGACGACGTAGAATATGTCCTCGAAAACGTTCGCCAGTATAATCCCAAAGCTCAAATTATTTTAGCCGCATCTGCCATAATGGTTGATAATCCAGAACATATAAGCGGTAAAGCTGTTCTTGCTATCGAAGACGGTCCTACTCTTACTCACGGCGACATGCGTATCGGTGCTGCTACTGTTGCATCTCGCAGATTTGGTGCCAATGAACTTGTTGACCCACGTCCATATACCGTCGGAAAATTGACCGAAACGTTCGAAATTTATCCCGAAATCGGTACTTTACTCCCTGCTATGGGTTATGGCGAGCAACAGATGAAAGACCTCGAAGCAACTATCAACAATACCGTTTGTGATTCGGTCGTCATTGGTACCCCCATTGACTTGACTCGCTTCATCAAAATAAACAAACCCTATACACGCGTTTATTACGAATTGTCTGAAATCGGTAAACCCAACATTAAAGATGTAGTTGCTAAATTCATGTGATAATCTTCCTGAGTCAAACCAAGAAGCGAGATAGTAAGTTCTGTTTCGCTTTTTTTCGATTTTTCTTGCATCATTCAAAAATTTTTATTAAATTGCATGCGAAATGATGAAAAGTTTATAAAAAGTTTGTTCTTTGAATTGAATGCGCTTTTGCCCGTGAGGGTTTAAATATATTGTTTAACTAAATTAAGGAGCTTTTATATGTTCTCATCAAGAGAAATTCTGTACACCCGCTCCGCATCGGGGGGGGGGAGGGGGGTAACTACTTTATTTATCAAAGAGTTATCAAAATCACTTGGCAAACTATGGCTTGCAATTTGTAGCATCATGTTATTGGGAGGTACAATCTTGATGCCTGTACACACGGTAGGGCAAGTGCCTACTATCAATTATCAGTTTCCAAATGGCTTTCCAAATGTTGCGGTAAATGTGAATTGTATCTTCAGTTCGAATTACGATATAGATACGAATCAACTTGTACTGTCCATTCATGACTACTCAAATTTGGAATGGGATTCTGTTAACAATCACTTTAATAATGCAATCGCTTATTTCATTGAATCCGATTCTTATATTGGGACTGATTCCAGTATAATTCATGCGGTCATCCATTACGGAATCCCTGCAATGTTTGAACCTTTGAGTATGAGAAATTTTAAGGTAATCCCAACTCGTGAATTAAAAAACAACCAGAGTTATGACATAATGATTAAATTTTTACCAATGTTTAGTGGAATCCAGTGGGTTAGGGTAGATACAATTTTTCAGTATGCATTAACTACGATTGATGAAATGTACAGCATTGAAACAAGTTCTGTATTGTTTAACAATTCTATTTTGAAATGTACCGATACTATTTATGTCAAATTCAACAGAAAACTTAATTCCGCCACAATCAATATGCAGGATATATTAACCCTGCACAAGGTAATCGGGACATCTCAAATAGATTCATTGTATCATACAATTGTTACAGAAGAGGTCGAAACCGAATGCTATTTGTCGGAAGATAGTCTTAAGGTATGTTTAAATGTTAATAATTTGGACGGCGGCGGGCTATACGATATCCAAGTACATTTGAATTTACTAACCGGCAATCCTAATGACAATTATAGCACAAGATTTCAGGTTGGAAATTTAGCTGTATTATCTTCCGGTGTTAAACATAATGATGAACAAACATTGTTGCCTGTAGGATTACAAACTTCATTCTATGGACAGGAATTTTATGTAACAGAAGGAAACGAAATTACTATAACCGCGCCACTTTTCTACGATAATTTTATATTTAAACATTGGCAGTGCGAAACACTTCCCGCTCTAAACAATAGTACTGAATTATTACTTAATATAGAAGTAGATTGCGGCATGAGCGGATACCATGAAATAATAGCCGTATATGATAATGCTTTAATTGACACATTGACTCTTGCAGACAGCTTATTTCTTGGTGGCAATATTCTGGTTGAAGCTTACTTGGATTCATTAGGCTTTGGTCAGTACACATTTGTTAGAAAAATTGATAATGTAATCAACATCATACCCATTGCAGATTCAGGTTAT
>CAZWXI010000095.1:0-9882 GCA_964637845.1 uncultured Hyphomicrobiales bacterium
GTGATAGCGCGGGTGTAGCATTCGACGGCTTTGTCGTAAGATTGATTTTTGGCAAATTCATCGCCTTGGCTAATCCAATCTTCACTTATTTGTACTACTTCTTCAGCCATGTTTCAAGATAATTTTTTTCTGATTTAATTATATAAACAAAAAATGAACCAAGGTGTTGTAAAGATAGATACAATATATTAATTTTACATTATAAAAAATTTAAAATATGAAAATTTCCATGCACGGACAAAACGAAAGAGATTTACTGCAAAAAGTGCGTTTTTATTTGTCAGAACCCTCGCGGGTACTGACTACTGTATCGGGAAAGCGGCTTCAGGTGCTTTCGCCGGGCAAGATGAATCTTTATGATGGTCCGGATTTGCAGAATATTGCATTATTGCTCAATGGTTTTGTTGTTGTCGGAGATGCCGAATTTCATGCGAGCGAATCCGATTGGCAACGGCATGAACATGCGGATAATTCCGCCTACGATGATGTTATTTTGCATATTGTTTTGAGACGCGACGCCGAGTTAAGTAATGAATTCGAGACATTGTACCTTGATGAAAGCGTAATCAGTAGTATCGTGACTACCGGAGCCGATGAGCGGATTGACATCGAAGGCGATATTGAAGAATTGCAGAATTATGCGCTAATTCGGTTGCTTAGGATGACAGCCTCCGCAAAAAAGTTATTTAAAAATTATGGACTGCATGGTGGTTTTCGGAAGAGTTTAGAGGAATTTTTTAAAAGGTATTCGGTACGCAGGCGGCGCCCAGCATATTCTGCCGAGAAGTTAGGCGATATTATCGAGGCAATTCCGGCTTCGCAGATGCTCGGCTTTCTTGAGTCGCTTGAATCGAAGCAAAATGTATCAATTCCCGATGCAATGCAAGTTCTGATTCGGAACCGTATTGCTACCGAAGGTGCTCATCTTCGCCGCGAGCTCGTGTTGAATTGTCTGTTGCCTGCGGCACTCAGCATCGCCGATGATAATTCGAGAATTAGTCTTTTTTCGTGGTTTTGGTCAACTACGGCACTGCATTCATACGGAATACTGAAAAGACGTTTCCCGAATTTACCGCAGAACTTCCTTTGGCAGCAACAGGGCATGCTCGAATATATTAAGGAAAATGGTCGCCAACCTGATTATATATCCGAAGCAGGCAAGACATACGGATTTGCCGAAATACTTAGCTTCTATAAATTGGGCAGATTGCCTCTTGATATTTTCGAAATATAATATATCTTTTCGATTTACTATTTTTGCATTTTCGTTCAGGGAATAGCATGAATAAAGAAAGTATTTCGGGGATCATTAAGACAATTGGTCCGGGGATTTTATTTGCGGGGGCAGCAATAGGGGGTTCGCATTTGGTACAGTCCACGCGAGCAGGAGCGGATTACGGTTTTACGCTTGTTTGGGTGGTGATTTTAATAAATCTGTTCAAATATCCATTTTTTGAATTTAGCTACAGATATACTGCGACGACGGGAAGGAGTTTGCTCGAAGCTTATAACGACCTCGGGCGATGGTTTCTTGTGGCGTTTGTGTCTATTTCGCTTGTTACGGGAATCATAAATACAGCGGCATTGGCATTAGTGAGTGCGGGACTTGCCGGATATATAATCGGAGCTACGATTGACCCGTTGATATTGAGCATCGGGCTTGTGGCAATATGTTTGTTTATACTGCTCATTGGGAAGTATCCTGCATTGGACAAGTCCATGAAATGGATGGTTGTGGTATTGGGTATTTGCACAACGATTGCATTTGTGATGGCTATTGGTAAGGGACAAAGCATATCGCAGGATTTTACCCCGGCTGATATTTACACAAAAACGGGCATAGTTTTCATTATAGCTCTAATGGGATGGATGCCTGCTCCAATCGAAATTTCGGCTTGGACGTCTCTTTGGGCATTGAGTCGAAGTAAGCAGAAAAAGTATATTCCTACGCTGAAAGAGTCTTTGATAGACTTTCATATAGGTTATCTTGCAACTACTATTCTTGCCGTCTTTTTCTTAACGCTCGGAGCAACTTTGATGTATGGTACGGGGATGCAATTTTCCGCTTCTGGGGCTGTTTTCTCGAACCAACTCATTGGCTTATATACCGATTTATTCGGGAAATGGGCGACGTTTATTATAGCTCCTGCGGCTTTCATTACTATGTTCAGTTCGCTGATAACGGTTATGGACGGCTATCCGCGTGCAATTACGGGTAGTTTGTTTTTGCTGAATAAAAAGTTAGATGAATGGCGAATTAATATTTATTTTGTGATTATGCTCGCTTTGAGTGTGTTAGGACTTGTCATTGTGAGCTTTTTTGCGAAAAATATGAAGTTGATGATAGACATAGCGACAATTATTTCCTTCCTTGCTGCGCCGATTATGGCTATTTTCAATTATCGTGTTGTTACCGACAAGTATTTTCCCGAATCGGGGAGAGTGCCGAAATGGCTCAAAATACTTGCTTGGATGGGGATTGTTTTCCTGAGCGGATTCAGCTTGATTTATTTGTGGACTTTGTTCTTTTTAGATTAATTCGGTTTGTCTTCGTTCTATTGAAGCACCGAGTTTGACGAGTTTTTCTTCGATTTTTTCATAGCCTCTGTCGAGGTGATATATTCGGAGAATTTCCGTAGTACCTTGAGCAACAAGAGCGGCTAATATGAGCGAGGCACTTCCACGCAAATCAGAAGACATCACGGTCGCACCCGTTAGTTTGTTGCCTCCATAGACGATTGCTGAATTTTCCATAACGTCAATTTTTGCTCCGAGTCGGTTGAGTTCGGGGACGTGTTTAAATCTGTCTTGGTAGATGTTGTCGGTGATTTTGGAAGTGCCCTCAGCGGTCAGCATGTACGAAGTCCATTGAGCCTGAATATCGGTGGGGATGCCGGGATAAACTGCGGTGATAATATCAACCGCCTTCGGAGGGGCGTCGGATTTGAGGTATATCTTATCGGCATTTATGTCGATTTCGTTCCCCGCTTCTTCGAGTTTGGCTATTACTGAACTGAGGTGATAAGGATTGACGTTATCCAATTGGATTTCGCCTTGTGTCATGGCGGCGGCAATAAGATAGGTAGCGGCTTCGATGCGGTCGGGTATAGTTTCCTCGTTTACGGGTTTTAGTTCGTCAACGCCTTCGATAGTCAGTTCTGTCGTGCCGATGCCGTAAATTTTAGCTCCCATTTTGACAAGCATTTTAGCAAGAGCGGTGATTTCGGGTTCGATGGCACAGTTTGTGAGCAATGTAGTACCTTTCGCCAAGACTGCTGCCATCATGACGTTTCCCGTTGCGCCGACGCTTGATATGTCGAAATGGAATTTTGCTCCGCATAATTTGCCGTTTGATTTTGCAATTACGTAGCCTCTGTCGAGTGTGATTTCGGCGCCGAGTTTTTCGATGCCTTTTATATGTAGGTCAACGGGACGTGGTCCCCATGCACATCCTCCGGGTAAGGACACCGTAGCTTGTCCGTATCTTGCAAGGAGTGGTCCAAGTACATAAAAAGAGGCACGCATTTTTTTGACTTGTTCGTATGGAGCGACGAATTTTGTCACTTTACGGGCATCAATAAACAGTTCATTATTGTTCAATTCGCAAAATACTCCCATTTCACCAACAAGTCGGGACATTGTCCAGACATCTTTCAAATCGGGGGTATTGTAAATTCTGTAAACTCCCGGGGCGAGTAAAGTAGCAGGGATGAGAGCTAGTGCGCCGTTTTTTGCTCCCGAAACTTTAATGTTGCCTTTGAGTCTTTTTCCGCCTTCGACTAAAAATTTGTCCATTTTCTAAACCTTTTGTTGAGTATTAAAACAAAAATAATGAATACTTTGCAAATCTGATGTATTTTGCTTTTTTGTCATAATATTATTTGTTATATTGACATAATATTCTTTATGAAATTGATGGAAACGAAAAAGTAAACATGAATGATCCCGATAGTAATGCTAATAAGACCGAGGCACTCTTTATTGATTTAGCCGAAAAGCTCTCTACGGCTATATTTGTAATTTCTTATAAGGGTAGCGTCGTATATTTGAATTCGAAAGGGAAGAAATATCTGAAATCGAAATCTCTCAAACAATCAAAATTGAGCTATGATTTTAGTAAAGGTACGGATAAGAGAGCCATTTCAGAGTTGTTCGCGATAAATCCCACAGAAATGCACTTTACTTGCGAAAAGATTTACTGGGATTTAGATGAAGCTATCCTCGTGATATTATCATCTAAAACTGGATTTGATGGGGATGAGAGTTTTACGTCACCAAAGATTATTGATTATACGTATCATTTTTCGTATATTTATGAAAGTGAAGTAATTGTCAGTTTGAGTAAGGAACTGAAAAGTCTCACGGGTTTGGAAGAAGGCGTTTTACTGAGCGAGTTGGTATATCCGGAAGATTTAAAAATGTTGAAGCGTAAAATTCGGAATTCGTTCAAAAATGTGGGCGACTCAGTTACGGTAATAGACCACAGAATTGTGAGTAGAGCGGCTAAGGTTTATTACGTAAGGAACAGAATTAAGCCGGAAGCCCGTCAAGATGGGACTACCTTGGTAATTGCATCAATTGCTTTGATTTCCGATTTGGTGCTTGAAACGGAAAACGCCAAAAGCGATAAAGATTTTTACGAGTCATTGCTGAAACTAAGTATAGTCGGCTATTTCAAGTATGATTTAGTTAAAGAGAAGGCGGTGTTCCATCGTACAGGTGCGGAAAGACAGGGATTGCTGAAAAATAAACAACTTATAACCCGCAATACAATCAAAAACTACATGCACCACGATGATTGGGCGAAGATGATGAAAGAGACCGAAGAATTTCTGAAAATTCCGAATAATGGTTATAGCTTGAAATTTCGCGGGCTCTCAAGGGTCGGCAGTTATAAGTGGTACGAGTTAAGATTGGCAGTCACAGGTACCGATGAAACAGGCAATCCATCACTTTTGTCGGGTGTAATTATGAATATTGACGATTCTCACAGTAAATTGCTTGAAGCGGAGAAATATGAGGTTTTGTATAAGACTTTCACGAGTACACTCGGATTGGGATTTATGAGGCTCGACCATGAGGGGAAAATCGTGGAGTGGAACCAAGCTCTTGAGAATATTAGTGGACTAAGTGCCTCCGCCGCAATTGGTGAATATATTTGGGATGTGCAATCGAGATTGTTTTCGGAGAACACGAGTTTTGTTATCGATCCTGAGATATATCAATCCGATATTCTGCGAATGATTAATGACCCGAGCATGAAGGGTAATAGCTACATTACCAAGTTTCGTACGCTCGACGGTAAAGATAAAGTGGTCAGAAGTTTAGAATATAGGGCATCTAACGGCAAGCATGCATGTTTACTTTATTTGTTCGAAGACATTACGGCGAAAGAGTCACCCGAATCCGGTGATGGGGAAAGCATCGAATTACTGCAAGAGATATTGAGTTTTACACCAAATATTGTTTATAAGAAAAATATCCTCACGGGTGAATATATATACATCAGTCCATTCATTGAAAAGTCTTTGGGGTATAAACCGGAGGATTTTGTCAGATTAACGGAATCGGATATTTATGAAATGATTCATCCGCATGATTTTGTGGCTTTTCATAAATTCCATTTCGTACCGAGCATGCGTCAGGATTTCGATCGTACAAATTCATCAATTGAATATCGGATAAAAACTAAATCCGGGGCGTATAAACGTATAAGAGATACGCACACGTATTTGATTAACAAAGAGCAAAACAAAGCATGTTTGATAGGTCTAATCGAGGATATAAGCGAGGAGAAGAGTAAACTGCTCGAACTCGAAGATATATTGTCGAAATACAAACGGATTTTGGACAATCAAAAAGATTTGATTATCGTAAAAGACTTCGATGACGTTGTAAATTATCTCAGCCCGTCGTTCTGCGAATTGTTTGGTGTTGATGAATTGGAGATTTTAGGAACTAAATATAACTACAAAATTCATGCAGATGACCACAGGAGCTACAAAGAGGCAATCGAGTTTCTCAGAGCACCGACTCATAATATCTTCAACCATGAGCACAGGGCATTGACCCAATACGGGTGGCGGTGGCTGGCGTGGACGATTACTTCATGTGAACAGGAGCAAGGCTGTCGCGAATTAATATTTGTGGGGCGAGACATAACCAAGCAAAAGCGCATTGAGGATGCTTTGAAAATATCCGAGAAAAACTATCGAAGTATATTCGAGTTGGCTCAAGATGCAATTCTGATTTTCGAACCCAAGGAGGAAATCGTACTCGACATTAACAAAAAAGCCGAAGAGATTTACGGCATCCCACGCGAGAAGTTCATAGGAATGTCATTGGAGGCACTATCCCAAGATATGGCATTCGGTAAATCGCATATATCGAAAACGTTCAAAACGAGATTTGAGCATAAATTCCGAAGCATTCAAAAACGTGGCGACGGCACAACATTTACGGTAGAAATCAGTGCTGCAATCATTGAATATGACGGTAAATCAGTAATACTCAGTATAAACAGACCGATAGATGAAAGGCTTTCGGATTGATTTATTCCTAAACACTAAGATTTGTTTCGTGCTTCTGAAAATCAGGTATAAAGAATATTTGGCTTTATGGTTAATGAAATATTTCTTATTTTTACATTCTGAAATTTATAAAAAATGATAAATCAACAAATTATCGAAAAAATTTAATAACTATAACGGAGAACTCTCGTGAAAAAAATAGCTCTAACAATAATGATGCTCATAATCGGAGCAGTAGCTTTTCAGGGTTTCCAATGTGCCTCAAGAAACATGACAACGGCAAAAGTCGCTTTCAACAATCGTGATTACGACAAAGCCATCGAATTTTTAAACATGGAACTGGCTCAAAACCCGAACAACGGCGAAGCATACGTATATTTAACCGAGGCATATCTTGTGAAGAACAATCTGCACAAAGCCGCAGAAAATGCTCAGAAAGCGTTAGCTCTAAAGATTGACGATACTCAACGTAATACTATGCTTATAAGAATGAATCAAATTTGGGTTGATGCTTACAATAATGGCGTAGAGAGCTATTCGAGCTATTTGGAGAACAACAAGAAGGAAGAAATAGACAAGGCAATGTCTTATTTCCAACTTGGCATTGATATTCGCCCCGATATTACGGATTTTTATAATTTCAAGGGTTCAGCGTACGAAGCAATGGGTGATACAGCAAATGCTATCAAATATTATGAGCTTTTTGTACAGAATTTACGGAAAGACATTGATATTGCCAAGCAAAAGGGCTTTCATTATGATATGTCACGCCGCATCATAGCCGAAAAATTGGGCAAACCAGCAGGCAGTCAAGCACAACCTACACAAAGAGGCGATACTATTATTACCGACCATTATATAATCGACGGGAAAGATTTATTCTTGTTCTATGACCAAGACAATGCAAATATTTCGCTGAAGGGATGGCGTTTTGACCCGCCGAAAGACAGAATCGAAGTCGAGCGTCGCCAAAGATTTAACATGAATACAACGCCAATTCGCGCCCTTGCACAGATTCATTACATGCGTAAAGAGTTCGAAAAATCGCTCGCTTATGTCAAGCTTTTTGCTCAAATTGAGCCGAACAATCCCGAAGCAAATACTTCGCTTGTGGCACTGTACCAAGAACTCGGAAGAACTGACGATGCACTGAAATCCGTGCAGGAATTAACAACGACTGACCCGAAAAACAAATACGGTTGGGCACAATACGGCGACTTGCTTCAAAACATGAGCCGCTATAAAGAATCAATCGAAAAATACGAAAAAGCATTGGAAATTGACCCCAATTATGAATTTGTTTTGCGTAACATTGCCTCCGCATATAAGAACTTAGCGGGCGACATTCAACGGTCGCAACAAGACAAAGCCGATGCCGACCCGAAATATAAACCGAATTACGAAGAATATTTCCCTTACTTACGCAAATCTGCGGAATATTTCAGCAAAGCGATGAATACAGCCGAATTTGAGAACGATTTTCAGGTAATGGGCGAACTTGCGAACATTTACACAGTGCTCGATATGGAGCAAGACCTTAAGCGCATACTCAACCGACTCGAAGCGGTCGAGGCGATTGTGCCCCAAAATCGTAAAGAACAATACTATCTAATACTCATGAAAATTTACGGTGATTTGAAAGAGTCCAAGAAATTGAACGAAATCAGAGCCAAGTACGAACAACTATAAAAAGAGAAAATTATGGATATGCACGATAAAAATGCCCCGAAACCACAACAGATAAACATTGAGTTGGGCGAAAAAGAAGCAGAAGGAATTTATTCCAACTTAGCAATTATTTCTCATTCGCCTGCTGAATTTGTTGTAGATTTTACGCGGGTATTGCCGGGAGTACCGAAGGCGAAAGTTCATGCAAGGATTGTGATGACTCCGCAGCACGCGAAATTGCTTATGAGAGCATTAAATGAAAATATCGGAAGATATGAAGCGGCTCATGGTGAAATAAGAATAGACAATCCCAGCAACATGAACAACTTTCCGGGCTTTTTCGGAGGCAATCCGAAAGTAAACTGAGGTACGGTGATTTATTAAGCCGATAAATTACGGGTCATTCCGAATTTTTTTGGAAAGGTTTGGAATGGCATTTTTTTTCATAAATTGAAATATATTTTTTGACTATTAAGAAATTTGGAAATCAGGTGCAAAGCGGAAATTATGTTTTAATACTTCATACCCATTTGCCGTGGGTCTTGCATCACGGGAAATCTCCACATGGCGTTGATTGGCTTAACGAGGCGACGGCTGAATGCTACATCCCTTTGTTGAATATTTTTAATGAATTGCTTGCCGAAGGAGTAACACCTAATGTAACACTGGATATATCGCCGGTGTTGTGTGAGCAGTTGGAGCATCCAGATTTTAAAGAAAATTTTATCGAATATTGCAACGAAAAAATAGAAGCGGCGCAAAAGGACCGAGTTGATTTTATTGCTAAGGGTTATGACCCACATCACATTTGGCTGACGACGTTTTGGGAAGAATGGTTCAAAGCAAAGCGAGATGATTTCATCGAGAAATATGATAAATCCGTGATACAAGGATTGCGGAAACTGCAAGATGCCGGACATATAGAAGTGATGACTTGTGGAGCAACACACGGATATTTCCCCTTGCTCGGATTCGATAGGAGTATTAATTTGCAGGTGAAAGCCGCAGTTGAGAACTACAAGAAGCATTTCGGTCGCGAACCGCGTGGCAGTTGGTTGCCCGAATGTGCCTATCGTCCCGCATATGAATGGCAGTCATTTATTCCCGTCGAGCCATTTAACGTCAAGAAATTGCGTTGCGGAGTGGAGCAAGTGCTGGCTCTGCACGGGATTAAATATTTTGTGAGTGACGAAGAATTGTTGCTTAAATCTGTTCCTTTGGGCAGGTTTATTGATAATGAAAAGATTAATTTTGTTCCGATTACATCAGCATCGTTTCACCATACGCCTTGGAATTTCGATAAATCAGCTTTACGACTTTATGACGTAAGCTCGGGAATAGAGACGAAATACGGCACTGCGGCGGCTTTCATCAGGCACAGAGACATTTCTATGCAGGTATGGAGCGGCGAAATCGGCTACCCCGGGCAACCCGATTACCTAGATTTTCATAAAAAGCACATGGTTTCGGGTTTGCGTTATTGGCGTGTGACAGATAACAAGGCGGACATGATGTACAAGACCTTATATGAGCCGAGTTGGACATTTGATAAGATTGACCTTCAAACGAATCATTTCATTCATCATATCGAAAATACGCTAAACTATTATCATAATATAACGGGGGAATTTGGTACACTATGCACTCCTTTCGACACGGAGTTATTCGGTCATTGGTGGTTCGA
>CAZWXI010000096.1:0-9444 GCA_964637845.1 uncultured Hyphomicrobiales bacterium
CAACTTTTGGGGTATATTACGGTAAAAAGTATTTTCTTTTAGAAATGCAATACAACATTATACCACGCTCCTATTTAGCTCCGGCAGATACAATAATTGAATACACTATTGACAGCATTGATAGTCAATATACTGTTGCCATCAATGAGTTCACTCAACTACAGGCAACGTATGGCAGCTTTAAGTTTAGAGAATCAATACCGAATATGCCAGATACTACTCTGGTTAGAGGAAGAAATCTTTTTTTAATATTTGAAAACTATGTGCCTATAAAAGAAGTTGAAAATAAGCTTAGAAACTTATCATCAATTAAAGTTGCGGGATTTGCAAGTTGGTTTGGAGTGATTTCAGATCTAGATGATATTTTAGGAAACAATAGAATTATTCTTTTTCCAAATCCTGTTTCGGACTTAATTTGGATTCAGGGCTTGGATGATACAAAAGTTCAATCCTTCACGATATATAATACATTTGGGCAAAAATTATGTGAATCAGATTTGCAGGAACAAATTGACGTGTCTTTCTTAACCCCTGGTGTATATTTTCTCTCTATCGGAAATAAGAGTTACAAGTTTATAAAACATTAAGAGAATAAAAATGAAACAAATTTTTCTGTTTACGGCAATGCTTTTCATCAGCATCAATCTATATTCGGCACCGCCGGATAGCTGTTTGAAGTACTACTTTACTTCCTTTGATTCCGACTTTACTCATAATGTTTAGAAATGCGACACAAAGATACAATAATAAAATTGTTCATACGTAGCAAAATTTTAGTAGGGAAACATCCTATAAATTGTTCATTTTAATTTTATATGAGGTAACGCAATGAAAACTTTGTTCTTTCTTTTCGCCATGATGCTTTTCAGCATCAATCTATATTCGGCACCACCGGATAGATGCCTGTGGGCACCTGATTTGAGTAAGATCAAGGGAGCTGTAGGAGTATTAATGGTTAGATTTGACCATGAAGATCCTCTAAATAGAGATTCCACATTGTATGTTGACACCTGTGGTTTAGCAAGAATCCACTATACTGATAATGAAGGTGACCTAAACCCTATTGGTGGTAGTCAATACCGCTTCGAAAAAAGATATTACTCAAAGAGTGTTTGGGGACTTGGAATTTCTTGGTCAATTTTTGATACAGTAGGAAAAGACTTAAATTTATTGAACTTTTTTACAATTGAAGACATTGATGAAGAAGAAAGCGAAATTTATAACTCTTTTCAACTTATCAAACAAGAATACGGGAATATGAAATTTTGGTTTAGTTTAGATAAAGAGTTGACCATTCTGGAAGCTTGGGATATGTCGAATAATAATGGCTATTTTGCATATGTAGAAACTGAAAACATAGTTAACTCTTTAGAATTCGAAAAATATATTAATGAATTATTACCAAATGCTTCATGTCAATTCCTTTCTGAAATAGATTATACTACTTCAGTCTTAGAATTAACCCAAATAAATAATATTATTATAATCTCTCAAGATTGCAACTTTATAAGTATAAAATCCGATAATGTGATACAACAAGTTAATGTTTATTCCCTAACAGGTAATAAACTTGTAAAAATTAGTGACGAAAACTCAAATACTGAACTTGAAATCAATATAAGCCATTTACAAACAGGAGTTTACTTTATTCAGATTAATAATTCTTTTCATAAGTTTATGGTTGTGAGGTAAATTATGCGAATTTTTGTTCCTTTAATTCCGACTTTACTCATAATGTTTAGAAATGCGACACAAAGATACAATAATAAAATTGTTCATACGTAGCAAAATTTTAGTAGGGAAACATCCTATAAATTGTTCATTTTAATTTTATATGAGGTAACGCAATGAAAACTTTTTTCTTTCTTTTCGCCATGATGCTTTTCAGCATCAATCTATATTCGGCCCCGCCGGATAGCTGTTTGAAAGTTTATAACAACTACTTAGATTCAACTTTTGTAAATCCATATCTTGTGAAAGTTGACAGTTGCTCTGACTCACCAACTTTTGGAGAGTTCTACGGAAAGGAATTTTTTAGATTAAAAGTTGAATATAACATTATTCCAAGAGATTTTTTAGCACCAGAGGACACAATTATTGAATACACATGGCAAGACATTTTACCACAATACACTGATGCAAGAAATGAGTTTCAACAATTTGAGCAAATGTTCGGTACTTTTTATTTTCGTGACCCTTATCCAAACGAACCTGATACCTCACAATTTATAAAACGTAGTCTTGCGTTGAGATTCGATCACTATGTTAATATTGATAGTGCTGAAAATGCATTGAAAAGTATTACTTGTCTCAAATCAGCAATGTTTGTTGGATGGTTTAGGTATCTTACATCTGTCAAAGAAAGTGAAACACAACAAACCTTATTGGTTTATCCAAATCCTGCTATTGATTTTATAGAACTTATGAAGTCTGAGGAATTTATTTCAACAGAAATCACTATTTACGATTTATACGGCAGAATTGTTAAACAAACATCATACAATAATTCGCCAATAAATATTTCAGCACTGCCGAGCGGCACTTATGTATTAAGAGTCAACAATTCTACATATCAATTTATAAAATATTAAGGTGCTTATATGAAGTATTTTACAATTTACTTTTTGATACTAACACTCTCAATAATCAACATATTAGCACAAACGCCGGATAGCTGTTTGAAGGTTTATAACAACCACTTAGATTCAACTTTTGTAAATCCATATTTTGTAAAAGTTGATAGTTGCTCTGGTTCACCAACTTATGGAGAGTTCTACGGAAAGGAATTTTTTAGATTAAAAGTTGAATATAACATTATTCCAAGAGATTTTTTAGCACCAGAGGACACAATTATTGAATACACATGGCAAGACATTTTACCACAATACACTGATGCAAGAAATGAGTTTCAACAATTTGAGCAAATGTTCGGTACTTTTTATTTTCGTGACCCTTATCCAAACGAACCTGATACCTCACAATTTATAAAACGTAGTCTTGCGTTGAGATTCGATCACTATGTTAATATTGATAGTGCTGAAAATGCATTGAAAAGTATTACTTGTCTCAAATCAGCAATGTTTGTTGGATGGTTTAAAGTAACAACATATATTCCATCAGATGTAGGATTTAGAAGTATGACACCATTTAGTGTTTTACAAGCAATTCCTGATCCATCGGGAAATGTTTGGAAACCAATGAAAAGACACAAAAGAGGTTGGAGTTGGCATCATTTTTCTATTAAAACCCCTCTGGCATGGGAAATTACAAGAGGTAGCGATTCGATTTTTATTGGTTCAGCAGAATCATTAGGAAATCCGATTAATCATCCAGATATGATTGGGAATTATGTAGAATTTAGCACTGCAAATGGTAATAAGGGTGATGGATTTCATGATACTGAGCCAATAAGAGGTGGCCATGGGCTTAATACTATGTCATGTGCTATTGCTGATGATAACAATGACCACCCTATGGTAGGTTCTTGTCCTGATTGTAAAGGGTTTTTGATAGATTGGGGTCATGGCTTAAAATACATATGGGAAATTGATGTAGATATGACTGTGGGAAACGGTATCAAAGTCCCTCAAGTAGTTTATCAAGCAGCAGGTTATAGTGGTTATGACGTGCCAGAAATGTTTGATAATGGTATGGTAGCATTGGGAGCAGCGGGAAATTATTTAGCACTAACTACTTTCAATCAGGGCGAGCCTGATATGTATCGAATGTTGTATCCTGCGATGTCACCACCTTATTCAACTACTGCTAATTCAAGCTGGATGCATCGAAGTTATCCTGATCCGACAGACCCAAGTAATCCAAATAAATTTGTAAAAGTAATTACAGTAGGTGGACTATCTGATGGAGTGTTCAGAGATGAGTTATGTAACCCTTGGCAACAAACGGGTAGTTTTTTGAATCCGAATTGGTCAGGGGAAGAAAGATTTATATCTTTTGACCTTTTTTCCCTCAGTATTCAAACAGGTAACGTTTTTGCATTTTCTTATGATATCAATAAATTTCATTCATCAATTACTGAAAGGAACAAGGCATACGTTGATGTTGTAGTTCCTTCCATAAGTATATTAAATGCTGATAACTCTCCACAACGCTATGGTCTGGGTACAGGAACCTCACAAGGTGTTGCTATAGTGGCAGGTGTTGCCGGGTTAATGAGGTCAACAAATGAGTTTTTAAGTCAGAATAGTGTGAATGGAATACCTCTTAATATGTACGATGTTCAAAGAAATTCTTATAATATACTTACATTTACAGCCGACAAAGTACCAGATGACGGAATGTTACCATCTTTAGCATATTATGCATCAGGTATTTATCCAGTATCAGAAACATTCAAATTCGGAATTAACGGCGAATTAAAATGGCAGTATTTCTATAAAGAACAAGAAAATGATTTATTAAAACGAACATGGTCCCAGAGAATGGGTTTCGGCAAAGTTAATGCGTACCGTGCGGTAGCTCACTCTATCCGCCAAAAGGGTTTGTATGAGTATTCTATAGCAGGGAATTTTTTAATACCGTTTTTAGCACACGACATAAACTTGGACCCACGTGGTTATGTCAATCCACAAGGCAAAAGGGTAATGCATTGGGGTTCGCGGGTCAAAGAAGGTACCGGTATGTTTGAAATGCCAATTTTCAGAGGTCCAACTACTGGTAACGATGGAATCTTAAATGTACTTGAGTGGGGTGGAATATCTTTGCCGGGGGAATTTCATAATAACCAAGGGGTTACGAAAGTAACAAATAGTAATAACCCAAATGTAAGACTAAAGCTTACAGTCCCAATTAATTGTATTCTCGCAATAGACGGTGTTCTGTTTTCGGAACAGCCCAATGCATGCCATTATATTATAACTTCCGGTACCGGGGATTCAGCCGGCAAAATTCTTATGGAAGGATATTTAAAAGATATAGAAATATTCGGGAATCTAAGGCTCGGAGATTTAATAATTGAATCTACTATAAATGATGGTGCAGCATCGATTCCTGGTGCTGTTGGATTTGGTTCTGGTTATGAAAGTGAAATGTATGGTCATATAACTACTTTAAATTATGGTACATTGTATTTATGGGGCAATGCACATGCAAAGCCGGGTACAATAATCAGTTTAAATGGTTCAGAAGACTTAATATTGCATGGTACATCAGAATTACATTTAGAACATGCTTCCCGTATAGAAACAAATCAAGGAAGAAAATTAATTGTACAAAATAACACCAAGCTTATAGTTGATCCAAGGTCAGCAGTTGAATTGGACTTGGAAGTAAATGTAAAGCAAGGTGGCGAGTTTATTATAAGCGATAGTGCAATAGTAAAACTAAAAAAACTAAATGTAGAACCAGGTGGAACTATCAGAATTAATCACGGCTCTATTCTATCATTATGGGAGCAAGAACATATCTGTAATGGTCACTTCATTGCAAACGGTACAACGGAGAAAATTAGAATAGTGGGCAATATAGGTGAACACTGCCTAACTTATGAAGATGAAGAATATACATCATTTCCACATCTGACAACCCAACCAACAATTTATTTCCGCGGCGAATGTTTACAACCATTTTTGACAAGTATCACCCTTATGGATGTAGAATTTAAAAACATTGCAATTAATGCGTACAATACTCAAATTATGCTTCCAATAACAAACTGTGAATTTCTGACACATACAAAACTAACCAACCCATATTTCAACTTCCCATACTTATTATCTTTAAGATATAACAATTGTGATTCCTGTCCATCACCATTGACATCTTACGTAGAGTTAGATAACTGCAAATTCAAGGATTTTGCCCAGCCGACAAGTTCAATTAATGACCAAAATAATTTAAATGAATTGGAATTCAGAACCGGTGGTATTATGATTGACGGCTATAAAAATGTGAAGGTTGTATCAACACAGTTTGCTAACCTTGAATATGGCATATCTTCATTTGATTGCGATACGGTATTCATTAATTCGTCAAGATTTGATTCATGCGGTATCGGGAACTATGACTTTGCATCATATAATGTCATGTGTAAAGATACTTTCAATGTTGTACAATACGGGACAATTCGTGACCACTCTTTGGTCTCAAAAGCCTTTGATAACTTATACAATATTACAAGGATTGGATATAGAGCAGAATCCAGTTTGACTCAAAAATTAAGAGATAACGAGTTTAATGAGTATTTACAGGGAATAAGCATCAGTAATACCGACCTGATGATAAAAGATGAACCTATACCGGGTATTCCTGATAATTATGTTATTTACGGTGCGAACAAATTTGAAATCACACCATTTCCACCTCAATTGACCGGATATATTAACAAATTCATTACAAGAGATTGTGAACGCTTTTTATCAACAGATATTAATCTTGAGAATTCAAAATGCTTACTTGAAATGGAATGTGGTAGAAATTCAATGTCAAGTAATGCGGTGTACCACCTTAGGAGGGATATTACTGATGGCGGAACAGTTCCACCAATTAATGTGTCTTATAATCATTTTCAACCAAATTTAATTCCAAGATATTCAAATTTAACCTTGAATTGGATCCCTGGTACTTTGCAATATACAGATTCATTCAAAGATTATTTTTGCTGCGGAGACTTAGGTTATCAAAGTCTTGAATTGACATGCAATTGGGACACTTGGCATCCTGAAATTGATTGCATTGAATTTGACAATGGATTATTTGTTGAACAACCCCCACATGGAAAAATCAAGAATACCTATAATGACCTCTATGAAAAATATAATTCTGATAATAACTTAACAACAAAAGATATTATTGAGGATTATATTCAGAACAAGAGTTTGTTAATAGGTTATAATTATGAGAAAGAATCTAATTCCAAATCAACTTTGAATAAAAATATTAAATTTTTGCAGTTAATACTTGATTACAAAAACGATAGAGTTGACAGGTTAGATGAAAACGATCATCCACATGCCGAGTATTTTAAATTCCTAACTAAAGCTAAGTTAAGTAAACTTGATGTTGATGAGTTTTTATCTACTTCATCACTACTTTCATTTGTTAGGTCGAGAGCAAAAGATACTTGTTCGCAAAATTTAAGTAATATCCAAAATGCAACTAATCCAGGGGCTTTGAAAATTACAAGTATAGCTCCTGTTCCGATTTCCGAGACTGGAATAATTTGCTTTAGTTTGTCTAATGATTCTAAGGTTTCATTCAGTATTAGTAATTTGATTGGAACTACATCAAACTCAATTAATGTTGAAAAATTCTTTAACCCGGGCAATAACTGTTTTGAATTATCATTTAAAGATTTATCACCCGGTATGTATTTTATTACAATATCAGATGGTGTGAATTCAGATACAAAGAATTTTATAATCTCAAGATAGTCATGCCTAAGATGCCATTATGGAAAGTCTCTACGGATTTTTAAGTGTTTCAAAACATACTCACCATTCCATACAGTTGTGACAAAGACAGAAATAATATTCTTCATCTCACCACTTTACAAATTTTTCCACCCGATTGCCATACCGCACAAAATACACGCCCGTCGGCAGTTGCAACACATCAATTCTTACTCCCTCTCCTTTGGAGAGGGTCGGGGTGAGGTGACTTACGCACTGCCCGAGCGTGTTGTATATTTTAACACTCCCTGACCCGCTATTATTAGAGGGGGAATCGTCACGCTCTAAGTCATTGAAATTGATATAGATGTAATCTGTGGCGGGATTGGGGTGGATGGATAAAGTACGTTCTGGTTCCTCATTAGGTATAGAAGCCAAAGTGACAAGTTCTGAAATCTTTCTACGATATAAAACTGCAGGTTCTATAATGTATTCAGGTTCATAAGTTACCTTTGCATCAACAGCCATAAAAATGTATTCAGAACCAATACATTGAGGGTGAGTGAATCTTTCATTATCTATAATCATTGGACCGGTCCAATTATTTCCATTATTAGTACTATAATATATACCAATATCTCTTATTGTCAACAATGCAAGCGAGTCGTTTATTGAGATATTTGTTATATGATAGGCATGATAAAACTCGTGAGTTTTCCATGTTTCGCCTTCGTCGCTTGATGAATATAATGTTTCATAACCATCAAGAACATATATGCTTTTTTTAAATGTTCTTATCATCCGATAAGGGCGGTGACCTGAATTCGGAACATTAAAAACATCCCAAGTCTTACCTTCATCTCTTGAGACCATAATGCCGTAGTCAGTTATTATATAAATGTTTAGCTCATCAGCAAAAAAGTCATAAATATTCAAATACTTGAATTCACTACCTATTTCGCTCCAACTTTCACCATGATTTGTTGATATATATAAAACATTTTGAAAATTAGGTTGAAATAAATAATTAATCTTTGCTGTAAAAATAAAGTTTTTCCCCCCATAAATATTTATAATTGAATGACGTTTCCAGTTTTTGATACCATTCATTCGACCAACCCAACTGTGACCATTATCTGATGAGCTTAATATGCCTTGTTCTGTTACAACAAAAAATTTATTGTCAACAAATATCATGTCATAAACCCACAATGGCAAGAAATTTAAGATATCCCAACTATCCCCATTGTCTTTTGAATAATGTAGTCCGAATTGTGAGCCGACATATAAAACTTTGTTATATTCTTCGATAAAGCACATCGGGTAAATTGCCCAATTAATGTCTCCCGCTAATTTTAATTCGCTACATTTTTCCCAGACAGAAAATAACTGAGTAGTAAATACAAAAAATAAAGCACATATAATAAATATTTTCATTTTAATCTCCATAATTAATTGGAGTAGAGTATTATGTAAATACTCTACTCCTTGTTGAGTATTATCTAATTACATTCAATAAGTATGTTTTAGTGCGTTCATCATCTGTAAACAGTTGCAGATAGTATGTACCAATAGGTAAAGTACTGACATCTAATACAAAAATATCAGACGGTAATAAAAAATTCTTGCTCAATTGTGTGAATCCAAGAACATCACTAATGCGTATCTTAGCTGAAATTTTCTTTCCTGTCCGAACGACAACGACGTCAGTGGCTGGGTTGGGGTAAATTATTAGGTCTAAATCAATCTTCCACGAATATTCCTCGACATTATTATCGTTAGCTAATACATTACGGTTAAAAGGATAATTGTGAAAAATCGAAATAAAATTGTCATTGCACACTGTAAAATCATTTTGGGTTAAAATTATTCGATATGTATTACTCGGTTCAATATCAATCGGAATTAACCAATAGTAGTAATTTGAGCTTGGTTCAATATCATCTGCAACGAGAAAGGTGTTTAAAGTATTTCCATTCCACAATTTAATGCTTATGGGAGTATTATCGGAACTGAATTCTTCAATATTCCAACTTATTTTAACAGTATCGCCAATTACCCAAAAATCATGATTATATCCACCATTAGGCGAGAT
>CAZWXI010000097.1:0-8998 GCA_964637845.1 uncultured Hyphomicrobiales bacterium
CTGCCCTACTTACAGATGAACCATCATCTGTAAAGAACAAGACTCCTGCTTCATTCAATTCAAGCATCGGTACTATATGCTCTCCCTTTCTTCCCTTTGTAATCGCCGCTGAAACATACACATCAGTTAGCAAATTAGTTGACTTACTTTTAATGTATTCGGCTACTGTCACATCATCAATTGCAGGTTCAGTATTGGGCATACATACTACACCAGTAAACCCTCCATTTGCAGCTGCATTGGTACCAGTTTGTATAGTTTCTTTATGTTCGTACCCAGGTTGGCGAAAATGTACGTGCATGTCAAAGAGTCCCGGACATGCAACCATTCCGCTTGCGTCAATAATGCGAGTATCTGTATCAGAAGTGACTGAAGATGATGTCAATTCAGAGATGGTATCATCTTTAATTAGAAGATTTAGATTTGCATCTATTTCTTGTTCGGGCGAAATAATTCTGATGTTGTTGAATAGTAGTTTCATTTTTTTCGATTTTGAATTTCAAATTTTACAAATGTAAGAAATTTAGTAATATGCTTAATACGCTGAGGATGCATCAGCATCATTGCACAATTTGTCAATTAGCCGCATTGCATCAATGCTACCCATTTGAGCGGCTTGTTGCCAGTCATTGCATGCCGAGTTAAGTTCATTCATTTCATAGAATGCTCTCCCTCGTTGAATATAAGCATCCGTGTCATTATTATACATTGACAGTACTATCGTCAAATCTTTGATGACATCGCGGAAATATCGAAGTTTAAAATTTAATTTGGCACGACTATGATAAGCGGTTGTAAAATTAGGTTTTAACTCTATCGACTTAGTGTAATTTCTAAGAGCTTTCTCGTATTCTTCAAGCCCTTCAAATGCTAAAGCAGTATAATAATATGCCTGAGAACTATTGCTATCTAATTCGAGTATTTCCTTGAGTTTGTAAAGAGCTCTTTCATATGAACCTGAATTAATAAGTCCAATTGCGGTTTTCATTTTTTCGTCTTTGGTTTCGGAGCAAGCAAAAATGCTTAATGCGATTAGCAAAATGATTGTAATTTTCATAATATTTTAATGTCGTTCAAGAAAATTACTGTAACTGACGTTAAAACATGCTAATTTGTTGGTTAAAAAACTTTTTTAGGAAAGATTTTCTATGAATTGGACAAAGTCCATGCTTTGATATAGCTTCAAAATGACTTTTTGTAGCATATCCTTTATGCTTAGAGAAGCCGTATTCCGGATACAAAGGATGTGCTATATTAACCATCCAAGAGTCTCTGTCAACTTTTGCAAGTATTGATGCAGCAGCAATCACCTGAATTAAACTATCTCCTTTTATTACAGCTTGGGCGCCGACTTGCAATTCCTCCGGAATGCTGTTTCCATCAATATACGCTAAATCTGGTTTAATTCTCAGATTCTCAATTGCTGATTTCATTGCTCGATGTGTTGCCTGCAAAATGTTGATTTCATCAATAAGATGATTGTCAATGTGAATGATTGAAAAATCAATTGCAAAATCTTTAATTATTTCAAATAGATTTTTTCTTTGTATGTGTGTCAGAGATTTTGAATCTTTTATATCGGCATTATGAAAGTTTTCGGGTAATATGACACAGGCGGCAACCACAGGACCCGCTAAGGGACCTCTTCCGGCTTCATCAATACCCGCTACTATCATTTGATACGTCTATGCTAATAAACATTATTAATCCATTTTTATAATTCTATATTATTCAATAAGTTTCAAAAACTCGTTGCGAAGATTTAAATCATCTAATAAATATCCTCGCATTACAGATGTTGTCATGAACGATTCATCCTCCGAAGAGCTAACTCCTCTTGCAATCATGCAGTAGTGCTTAGCTTTTATTACAACTCCGAGAGCTTTGGGCCTCAACAAGTTCTCTATGTAATCTGCTATTTGCTCGCCTAATTCCTCTTGAATTTGAGCTCTGCGGGAGAACCAATTCACAATGCGAGTTAACTTTGACAACCCAATAACAGATTTATTAGGTATGTACCCAATAGCACATTTACCTGAAATGGTTTGCCAATGATGAGAGCAAACCGACATCACTTCAATTCCTTGACTTATAATCAAATTATTAACTTTATTTCGGTTTGGAAACACAGTTAGATGAGGTGGTTCTGTATATCTACCTGCAAAAAGTTCATTGACATACATTTTTGCTAAACGGCGTGGCGTGTTTATAGAATTAGGATCGTCTCTCGAAATCATTAGGATTTCAAATATTTCAGTAAATTTCTTTTCAACTTTTTCAATCATTTCCTTTCTTTCATCCGTTGAAAGCGGGAAATTACCGTTTGAGTCGAAAGCAGGCTTGAGAAAACTATTCATCTTCAATTAATCCAAATCATAAATCGGAATATCAATTGGTTCACCGAAGTATTCTACAAAATTATTATCTGATTCGTATAATTTAATTTTGTAAAGTTTACCTTCGGTTATTTTGCCTTCCAAGATTCTCCAAAAAACTACAGCTATGTTTTCGGCACTGGGTATAATCCCTTTCAAAAAGGGAACATCATGATTTAAATGTTTATGGTCAACATAGACATATATATTGTCTTTAATTATTTGTTTCAACTTCTTCAAATCAATTACATATCCGGTGCCAGGATGTGGTAATCCCGCTACGGTAACTTCAAGAACGTAGTTATGTCCATGTCCTGATGGATTATTGCATTTGTCGAATACCGACTCATTCTGCTCATCGGTGAAATTCGGATTGAACAGTCTGTGAGCGGCAGAAAATTCAATTTTTCGCGTAACATATATCATAGCGGAAATGCAACAAACTTAGTGAACAAAGTTTACAAACAGGCATAACAGACGTCATATTTACACATATATTTAGTATTTTTGATGTTTGATGTTTGAATAAATATTAGGATTATGAAAAAACTTAGATATATCATTTTTGTGATACCGTTGTTATTATTTGCAGCGTGTTCAAGTGTTCGTCAGCATAAATCTCACGATATTTCCGACTTACAAGCTCTCGATAAAGACGATTTAGTAAATTTATCACTTTCAGGAAAAATGTCATCGATTGTTGATGGAAGAAGTTATAATTTTTCATATAATATGATTCTTGGTCATATGGACTCAATTGAGATTGATGTTATAGGTCCTTTTGGATTATCCTTAGGCAAGTTGTTTGCAGACAATTCAAGTTTTATCTTTTTGAATACATTTGAATCAAAGGTTTTTAAAGGTTCTTCGACACCAGACAATTTCAGAAGAGCCTTTAATTTGATGTTTTCGGTTAAGGAACTATTAGCTGTCATTAAGAACACTCTACCCTATCCTACTGATGAATACGCCTTTGTAGACGAAAATTCAAATGGACGAATATATTCTCGAGTTTCGAATACAGGCGAATTTGCTGATTTCATTATTTTATCAAATTCAGGTTTGTCGCGATTTCAACGTAAGGAAAAAGGTAATGTATTAACAATGGACGCTCAAATGACTGATTTTACGAAGTTCGACTCATATGTTCTCCCAACAAAGGTTAACTGGTCATTTCCTACTGCAAACACATCAATGAATATGACCATAGATAGGTTAAACATCAATCCTTCGGGCGTCTTCCCAAAGCAGTTCTCTTACGGCAGGGAAATGACTATAATTGACTTGGATTCAATTGAATGATTAGATTTCTACAGTTGATACTCATAATTGCAATAGGAACAAGCAAAGTTGCTTTTGCCGAAGACAGTTTATTTGTATCTTCTGAGGTAAGGAATCCGGTAGATTTTGATTCATTAGATGCTTTCTCTCGTATAGATTCTATACGCATAGAAGTCCTAAAAGCTCAAGCAATAGATAGAGCAAGACGTTCAGGACTTGATACCACAGTTTTTTATAAATCCGATGACAGTATCAAATTCAATGTCAGTACTCAAACAATGAGACTTAAGACCAATGCCGAAATCAAATACAAAAAGCAAATTCTTGAGTCTGATGTAATAGAGTTGGCATTCAAAGAATCAATTTTAAAGTCTGTCGGCACTATTGATACAGCCGGAAAATTAACTGGTTATCCCAAATTTACCGACGCAGGTGATGTTTTCTACGGCGAAAATATCAAATTTAATTTCAGAACCGGACAAGGCATAATAAACATTGGCGAGACCCAAATCAATGAAGGATTTTATTTTGGCAGTAAAATTAAGCGAATGAATGAACGCGAGTTGTTTGTTGATGGTGGGTACTATACAACGTGCGATTGTCCTGAACCGCACTTCCATTTTGCATCACGAAACATGAAAATTATCGCCGAAGACAGGGTATTCCTTGACCCATTAGTTTTTTATGTTGAGGATCTACCTGTCCTAATGGTTCCTTTCGGATTATTTTTTCCAAGCAAAGGCGGTCGTCAAAGTGGTTTAATTGTTCCCTCATTTTTCTTTTCGAAAAGTCGTGGTGTAGTATTTCAAAATCTTGGATTTTATTGGGCGGCATCCGATTATTGGGATACGCAGATTACTGCCGATATTTATTCAAAGGGTGGTTTCATGCTGAAAAACTCCACTCGGTGGGCACTTCGAAATGTTTACTCGGGAAATTTTCAAATTGATTATGGCAGAACAAGATTTAATGTTGACGATGAATTCCAACAAAATTGGAAATTTATGATAAGTCATAACCACCAGATAACGCCTCAGGATAATATCGTTGCAAATCTTGATTTTTCATCACCAAATTTTAATAGAAATGTGCTTGTAAATAACAACGCATTTATAAGACAAGTCATTACTTCGAATGCTTCATATACAAAACAATTCGACAATAGGACAACTTTATCACTATCATACGGCAGAGAGCAAAATATCATAAACGATGAATATAATCAGAATGCTAATTTGAGATATAATTTCCCGTCTTTTAAGCTGCTTAATTCTGCTAAATCTCTACCTGATTGGGTACGAGATATGCAATTTAATTACTCATTTAATGCCAACTATAATAATGCCAAAACTTCTCAAATAATAATTGATACATTACAGTCGGATACCATCAATACATTTAGATATGACAACAGGCAAAGAATTGAGCATCGCCCCTCTATCAGCATATCTCCAAAGTTTGGATATTTCACGGTTAGCCCCTCTGTTTCATTTTCTGCAAACCATTACTTGCGTAAAATCGACAGATTTTATGATGTCTCTGACTCAACTGTTAAGACTGACACAATAAATGGCTTTTTCACGGAATATACTTATGGCTTCAGTCTTTCCACATCTACAAAGGTTTTTGGCATCATGGATGAGCAAAGACCACTGTTTGGATTTATTAAACCTTCGCTAATGGGGTTTAAAGCACTCAGGCATACATATAATCCCACTTTCAGTTGGAGAATCACTCCAGACCAATCAAGAGGTGATAGTCCGTTTTTCGGGAACTATTTTGATGAAAGGAACCAACGCGAAGTAGTTTATTCCAGATTTGAACTGGATGGTGGTGGTATCGCTTCCCGAAATTTTGCCAGTAGTATAAACTACAGCGATTTACATAGCATTGAAATAAAAGTAAAACAAGGTGACACACTTCCTGATAAGAATATAGAACTGCTTAGAATTAATACTAATACAGCTTGGAATTTTACAGATAAAAAATTAAGCGATGTAGGAGTACAGTTTAGGTCGCCCGCATTAAATTTTATGGAATTTTCGGGAAGTGCAAGATTTACGCTATATGACGAAGAAATTTTATATATTCAGGACACAGCTACAGGAAACATTAGGAGACAATTTAGCCAAACTGACAGATTTCTCATAACGGAAGGCAAAGGATTAGGGCGCATGACCAGTTTGTCTCTGGGGTTTTCAACAAGATTCACTTCTGAGGGAGCAGCAAGTACCGGCTTTGGTGCAGAATCTCAAGACACAGCGGTAACACGCGATGTTAAATTTGGACAAAGATTTCAGCAAAGACATGATTATCGCTACGTAGAGCCGGATATTTTTGGTGACCGTTCTCCGGGGTATAGTCCTTTTAATATTCCTTGGAGTATCAACTTCCAGCTAAGTTATTCATATAATCGCCCATCGATTGACCCACGAACAAAACGAGAATCTATAAATCTAACTTACAATGCGAGCACAAGTCTAACCGAAACATGGGCACTAACAACATCGGGAGGATATGATTTCGTAAGTAAGACGTTTAATTTACCCCAAATTAACCTTATCAAGGATTTACATTGCTGGGAATTGATATTTAATTGGACACCAATTGGCGGCAATTCGGGCTTTTATTTGAAAATTGGCATCAAAACACCGCAGCTACAGGATTTGAAGTATGAAATGAGAAATAATCCATTATTACGATAATTTCACTCAATATTAACATGTTTTTTCGATTTTAAGAAAATAAATTTTGTATTTTTAAATTTGTGTCAACTTATATTTCGATACAATGAAAATAATATTAATCATAGCTATAATATCGTTTTATTTAATCTCGATGAGTTTCGTTGAAACGTATTCATCAGACTATCCATTTTCTGAGGAAATTTTAGGAATACATCCTAAGGCAGGTTTATTATACAACGGCTACAATGCCGATTTCAAAAATTTCGAAGGGTCTGTTGATTGTGGCTTATTCCAAAAAGGCTCAGGATTTGGTTGGTCAGCGGGGCTATTTTTAGAGAAATATAGTAGTAGTGCGTTTTTCATTGGCGTAGGTATTAATTATATTGACCGTTCCGGCAAGTTAACAGTTGAAAACGTATTTCCCTCACGAGATGAAACAACGAACCAAATTGTAAACGTTAGAACTGAGAATTTTATCCAATCAAATTTATCATATATTGAACTACAACCCGAATTCCGTTGGAAAGCTTTAGACAAACTTATCAACGGTCCGTTGAGAACTTTGGCTGGGATAAGATTTTATATTCCTGTAAATAAAAGTTTTGAACAAAAAGAAAAAATAATTTCGCCTGATAATGCTGTATTCATAAACGCCGGCGATGTTCGTACTCAACAAAGAGATTTAGCCAATGGCGATATAACAACAATCAAAAATTTTGCTATAGGATTGACTATCGGTCTTGAAAACATGTTGAAAATCAGTAATTCTGGTTTTTTAACACAGCAAATATCATTTGATTACAACTTTGGCAATGTAACTAATGATGTTAATTGGTCAATTTGGGCAGTCAAATTTGAAGTTGGCCTTCGATTTTCGATATTCCCAGCCGAAGAACCTGAAATTGAATACATTCCGATTGAGGACAAAAAGCAACCAATTGAAGAACCAACAATTGTTGAGAAGCCGAAAATACCTAGTATAGAATTAGAGATAACATCACTGGATAATTTTAAATTAAATGTCGGAGACGAACTGCTTGCTACTATACCGCTTGTCAATGCAGTCTTTTTTGAACGTAATTCATCAGAGATACCAGCAAAATATTCAAAATCTTCGCTTATTGATAAAAATTTCTTTAAGGGCGATCCGGTTGCGAACCATTATGCGATAATGCCTAAGATTGCATTTATATTAAACCAAAATCCTCAAGCAACAATACTTATCGAAGCTTCTACCGCAGGCACTGAAATTGAACCCGAAGCAATAGAATTAGCTCGCAAAAGATCTGAAGCCGTCAAGGATGTTTTCATAACGTTAGGCATACCTGAAAACAAAATTAAGATTCAATCACGTCTCACTCCGCGTTTCCAATCCAACCAAGAATATCCCGAAGGGGTTGTGGAAAATCAACGTGCTGATATAATTCTCCAGAATGCCCCGCTTCAAGAATTCGTTGATATTAGGACTTACACAGAGTTAAATGGAAATATAACTTTAAAGCTTGATTACGAAAATATTGACCCTCGTGAAACTATCTCGATTTTTAATGATGTCGCTGATACAATTTTCGGCATAAATCAGTCCGGGGAATATGCAATCCCTTTGAAGAAAAGATTAGAGCCCCCGGTTCCGGATTTGCTTACAATGAATACAACTGCCCGTGCCGGCAAAGCATCATCAACACAAACAAATTCAATCGAAATCAGTAAGCTACCCGTCGAGAGGCAAGAACTAAACCTTGATAATTTCGAAGCAGTATTGCGTTTCAATTACAATAGCAATGAATTAACCGATGAAAACAAATCATTGCTAAAGCAACTTACCGATAAATTGCCACAAGGAGCGACTATCTTTATTATCGGAAGCACAGATATTTTGGGAACGACTGAGTATAATACTGCATTAGCTCGCGAAAGAGCTCAAAATACCGAAAAATATATCCGCTCAATTGCAGGAGATAAATTCATGATTTCAACTTCGATTGCCGTTACGGATAAATACTCAGATGAAACTCCCCAAGGCAGATTTCTAAACCGAAGCATCAAAATAAAAGTGAAAAAATAGTAATTTAAAAAGTAACTTTTGCGGCATAAAAGTGTAATTTAAAATGGTTTGTATTATTATTAGTATAAAAATGAGTAAAAGTGTTTTGCTATTAGTGTTTTCATTCATGTTTGTTTCAACTGCTTTTTCAGACAATTTCCAAAGTCAAAAATTTAAGCAAGGATTTGAAATTATCAACAATAACAGGCAGCCTATTCAAGGTTTAATGCAAAGCAATGCTTCCGGATGGATTGTTGCTATTTATCCCGGGATAGATGCGACAAACTATTTCGCTGCCTCAGATAATGCCAATCTCAGTTTACCAAGATGATGTAATGGCTTTGGGCGAAGCCCATAAAAGCACTTCATTTTTCGCTAACGGTTATCCGTCCGCCTTATTCACAAGTGGCGGTTTCTCGGTAGTTTGAAGTTTTGCAACCTTCACATTCTCTATTATTCCTCCTACTCCATCTTCATGAATAGATACGTTGCGATGTCTTGCGAGTTCTTGAGTGTTAGTCTGTATGTGCCCACGGGAAGCGACGAAATATCTATTCGGTAGCTCTGCAGACGGCTCAATTCAAGCGTGCGACCCAGTAAATCGCTTAGTA
>CAZWXI010000098.1:0-8806 GCA_964637845.1 uncultured Hyphomicrobiales bacterium
TTAAACGATAACACGAGCTAATTTAGAACAACATTATCAGATAATTTATGTGTAAACACTAACTGATATGATGCTCTTGTTATCGTACATAATAATCTTTGCCGGTCGGTATTTGAAATCAACACATAGGCAATATTATTTCAGGGCAAGGGTATCAATTTACATAGCTAAAAATTCAACACCAATTTGACCCCAAAGATTAACTTTTCTCACTAATGCATTTTTTAAATCCTCGTTTAATTAACGAGAATTTTTTGTTAATATTCAGTTAAGATTAATTCAAATGTATGACAAATAATAATTTATCGCGAAAGTATAATCTTTAACTTAACCTAAAATTAACACAACTTTTATCAAATATTCAATGTGTTTGACGACCTTTGCATCATGTTTGTTCAAATTTTAGGTTTAATTAAAATGTTTGCTGCAAAAGCTTATTCTATGCCTTTACTCTTATTCATTTTACTGTCAATTTCCGTTTCTCACGTGTACTCCCAAGCTAACGGCGAGATACGTGGCAGAATCATAGACGGCGAATCAGGCGACGTTTTGCGCCGCGCTACCGTCTTAATAGCTGGAACACAAATTGGCGGTTTTTCGGACGTGAAAGGAGAATTCAGGCTTCGCGATATTCGTCCCGGTACTTATACTCTTAGATTTACTTACGTTGGTTATATGCCGAAAGAGATAACCGATGTCGAAGTAAAAGCCGGTGGAGTAGTAAATCTTAATATAACACTTGAATTCGAAAGCAAGCTCAAAGAAGAGATTGTCGTCGAAGCAAAACGTGTATTTGACAACGAAGCCGCAATTCTAGCGCAGCGCAAAAATGCCGCACAAGTCAGCGATGGTCTCAGTATTGAGCAAATGAGCAAATTGCCTGATTCTGATGCGGGGCAATCTCTTAAACGCGTCTCAGGCGTTACTCTTGTAAACAATAAATTTATTTTTGTCCGCGGTGTTAGCGAAAGGTACAGCAATACAACATTAAACGGTGCTGGACTTGCATCTACGGAACCCGACAAGAAGTCGTTTGCATTTGATATGTTCCCCACAGAATTTCTCCAAAACGTAAATATTTCGAAATCTTTTACACCGGACCTACCCGGCAATTTTGCGGGCGGATTGGTGCAATTGAATACCATTGATTTTCCCGAAGGAAGAAACTTCAAAATTTCGCTTTCATCGAACTATAATTCTAACGTAACATTTAAAGACGATAAATTTATTCGTTCGACAAGAAGCTCTACTGATTGGTTAGCAAAAGATGATGGTTTGAGAAGCATGCCCGAAGGTATGCCTTCCACAAGACGAGAATTTAATGACTTACAAAACCGAGCACGTAATCCTCAAGATACAACCGGTGCAATAGCTCAGTATGAAGCTATTTCAAGAGGATTTCGCTCAGATCTTTATAAACAAGAGGCAACAACAATTGGCCCATTAGACAATAGGTCTTTAGGTATATCTTACACTGACTTATTCAGACTGGGAGGAGATGAACTCGGAATAATAAGTACTATAACTTATGGTAGTTCAAATTCGATTAACAATGTTCAACGTAACGGATACTTAGCCCAATTCGATACATTATATTACTCCAAAGGCAAGGTTTCCGAAACTAATTACAGCCTCGGTGGTTTGCTGAATGTCGCTTACAAATTAGGCGCTAACCATACATTAAACTTCAAAAATGTATTTAATAGGTCCGCTGATGATGAGATACTTATTCTTGATGGCCGAGATATTGGCTATCAATATTTTGAATACAGAAACTATTCATTTCACTTTGTCGAAAAATGGTTTTATTCAGGTTCAATTGGTGGCGAACACAGCCTAAGTTTTCTGAATTCATTCATTGATTGGAGATTCGGATACTCAACTTCGGAACGCGATGAGCCCGATTTCAGAAGACTTAAATTCTCGCGTAATCTAATTGAACTGGCATTTGATCCCAACACACCTTATTCACCCGATTTATCATCTACTATGCAGGGCGATGGAGCTCGTCTTGGAAGATTTTTCTCATCATTGATCGATGATGTCTATTCAGCAAGTGTAAATTTCACAATTCCGGTCGGAACGGCTAAGTTTAAGTTCGGATTACTCGGCGAAAATAGAAAACGTGATTTCAGTGCACGGTCATTTACCATTATAAATCCTTCTTACTTGGACGACGATATTGAAGAAGTGATTCATGATTACAAAAATCCGCATCTTATTTTTGCTGAAGAGAACTTCCGTTATACAGGTGGTTTTCTTATCGGCGAAGAATCAAGATTGAGTGATAGTTATGATGCTGGCGAAGAGTTATATTCGGTTTATGCTATGGCTGATGTCCCTTTTTTCATTGACATATACGGTGCCGAGCACAATTTCAGATTAATCTTTGGATTGCGTTATGAAGACCATACACAAAAACTGAATAGTTTCCTCAAAAATGACCAGCCTATAAATGTCCATAGGAATAATCCTGATTATTTACCATCTATCAACTTTATTTATCAAGTAACAAGGAATTCCAATATTCGCTTATCTGCTTCACAAACATTGGCTCGCCCGGAGTTCCGTGAAATTGCACCATTTACGTTCTACGACTATTTACAAGGAGCTAACATACAAGGTAATCCAAATCTCGTTCGCTCATTAATTCAGAATTATGACATTCGCTATGAATGGTTCCCAACAGGTGGAGAAGTTATATCAATTAGCGGATTCTACAAAAACTTCGAAAAAGCAATTGAAGAAACCATTTTCCCAGAGCAGAGTGAATTAACAAGAACTTTTGCTAATGCGCTTAACGACGCCAAAAACTACGGGATAGAATTTGAACTAAGAAAAAATATAGGTTTTATAGCTGATTTCCTTGATTATTTCTCGTTTAATATCAACGCAGCATTGATTACAACCGAAATACAAGTATCTCAAGGTGGTGATATTGTCAAAGACAATAGACAAATGTGGGGACAATCCCCTTATACGATTAATATAGGATTGTTTTACCAACATCCTGCATGGGGAACAAGTATAAATTTAGCATATAATACATTCGGCAAGAGAATTATTCAAGTAGCTCAACAAGGTGTATATGTAACGGAGTCAAACGACCCGCATGTGTATGAATTACCAAGGAATATCATTGATTTTTCTATAAGCCAACCAATAGGAAAATTTGATATAAAACTGAGTGTAAGAGATTTGCTCAACGAGCCTCTTACTTGGAAACAAGATAATAAGATGGTTGCCACTAATTTGAAAGGCTCATCTGTATCTCTGAGTTTTGGTTACAGAGTCTTTTAAGAAAGTGTTTTAAATAATTTAATTTTTCGCAATTTTAACTGTAATTTGTTATACATTATAGGTAGTATTACTATGCAAAAATTTATCTTCGCGATTCTGGTAATAGGTTTCTTTGCTGTTGCAACACAAGCGGCGCCTATTGCCAAACTTATCAGCCCGAACGGAGGCGAAGTGTTCCGTACGGGTACCTCACAAGACTTAAGATGGGATACAACGGGTACACTTGGCGTGAGATGGAGATTCCAATTCTCAACATCACCAAACGGACCATGGGAAAACCTCACAGGAGCCACAAACATTCTTGACTCAGCCGCACGCCGCGGTCAGTTTCCGGGTGGCTTCAGAGTTCCTGCAATTAACACTCAAACCGGCTATGTAAGAATGATACAAATCAACACTGACGGTACTTTAAACGAAGCAGTCCAAGATAGAAACGACCAACCCTTCCGAATCATTCAGCCTGATCCGGTAAGACCTGATTCAGTATTGCGTACACCAATTACTCAAAGAGTTGAACTCTCTAACACAAAGATTTACGGACTTGATGGTTATGTATTTGTTGATGCGGGGGGTGTGTTGGCAATTCAACCCGGCACAATCATAATTGGCGATACAGTAGGTCAAAACTCAGCGATATGTGTAAATCGCGGTGGTAAAATTTATGCAAATGGTACCCCTGAACTGCCAATTATTATGACATCATCAGCACCTCCGGGGCAACGTGCAGGCGGTGATTGGGGCGGATTACTCATTTGTGGCTATGCTTCAACGAATCATCCCGATGGAGTAGCAGCTCTTGAAGGCGGTATTGCAGACGAAAATCGCGTTCGCGGCTGGTTCGGTGGCGGTGCCAGCCCTAATGATGACGACAGTAGCGGCGTTGTACGTTACGTAAGAATCGAATTTGCAGGTATAGCAGCAGCACCTAACCAAGAATTAAACTCACTTACAATGGGCGGCGTGGGGCGCAAAACTGTATTTGAATATATCCAAGTCAGTTATGCAAACGATGACGCATATGAATGGTTCGGTGGAACGGCAAACGGTAAGTATTTAATAGCTACCGGAACGTTAGACGATGACTTTGACGGCGATAACGGATGGAGTGGCATGGTTCAATTTGGTATCGTACAACGTTTCAAAGACCGTGCCGACGTATCAACAAGTCAAGCTTTCGAACAAGATAATGATGCCTCAGGCTCATACAATTTGCCTCTTACGAAAGCAGTATTTTCTAACATTACAGCAATTGGTCCCTTGCAAGATACAAGTTGGACAGCTACGTCGTCAGGGGCACAAGCGACTTCATATCACAATCGTTACGGTGCGGGTATTCAACTGCGTCGTAACAACCGTACATCAATAGTAAACACAATATTGGCAGGTTGGCCTCGAGGCATAGATTTATTATCATCACAATCACAAGCCGCCGCTGCCGCAGACTCAATATACTTGCGAAACATCAGCTACTACGGCATCAAAGGTGCAATACTCAATCTCGGCACAGGCACAACGCCGATATCGGCAGATTGGGTAGAAAATCCCGCATTCAACAACTTCTTCGACAGAAGCACACCTAAGAATGCCGGAATAGTTGACCCATTCACATACGGACCTGCTTTTGATGCAAGATTGAACCCGACCTCACCCATTGTAAATCATACAGCATCATTCCAAAGTAACGGAATCGTTCCGATAAACCATCCGTTCTTCGAGAAAGTAAGCTATCGTGGCGCATTTGCTCCTGGTGTAGCTCAACGTTGGGATTTGCCATGGACAGAATATGACCCCGTTAATGCCATCTACAATGCTCAAAAAGAAAAGAAATTAATAGCTAAATTACTCAGCCCGAACGGAGGCGAAGTGTTCCGTACGGGTACCTCACAAGACTTAAGATGGGATACAACGGGTACACTTGGCGTGAGATGGAGATTCCAATTCTCAACATCACCAAACGGACCATGGGAAAACCTCACAGGAGCCACAAACATTCTTGACTCAGCCGCACGCCGCGGTCAGTTTCCGGGTGGCTTCAGAGTTCCTGCAATTAACACTCAAACCGGCTATGTAAGAATGATACAAATCAACACTGACGGTACTTTAAACGAAGCAGTCCAAGATAGAAACGACCAACCCTTCCGAATCATTCAGCCTGATCCGGTAAGACCTGATTCAGTATTGCGTACACCAATTACTCAAAGAGTTGAACTCTCTAACACAAAGATTTACGGACTTGATGGTTATGTATTTGTTGATGCGGGGGGTGTGTTGGCAATTCAACCCGGCACAATCATAATTGGCGATACAGTAGGTCAAAACTCAGCGATATGTGTAAATCGCGGTGGTAAAATTTATGCAAATGGTACCCCTGAACTGCCAATTATTATGACATCATCAGCACCTCCGGGGCAACGTGCAGGCGGTGATTGGGGCGGATTACTCATTTGTGGCTATGCTTCAACGAATCATCCCGATGGAGTAGCAGCTCTTGAAGGCGGTATTGCAGACGAAAATCGCGTTCGCGGCTGGTTCGGTGGCGGTGCCAGCCCTAATGATGACGACAGTAGCGGCGTTGTACGTTACGTAAGAATCGAATTTGCAGGTATAGCAGCAGCACCTAACCAAGAATTAAACTCACTTACAATGGGCGGCGTGGGGCGCAAAACTGTATTTGAATATATCCAAGTCAGTTATGCAAACGATGACGCATATGAATGGTTCGGTGGAACGGCAAACGGTAAGTATTTAATAGCTACCGGAACGTTAGACGATGACTTTGACGGCGATAACGGATGGAGTGGCATGGTTCAATTTGGTATCGTACAACGTTTCAAAGACCGTGCCGACGTATCAACAAGTCAAGCTTTCGAACAAGATAATGATGCCTCAGGCTCATACAATTTGCCTCTTACGAAAGCAGTATTTTCTAACATTACAGCAATTGGTCCCTTGCAAGATACAAGTTGGACAGCTACGTCGTCAGGGGCACAAGCGACTTCATATCACAATCGTTACGGTGCGGGTATTCAACTGCGTCGTAACAACCGTACATCAATAGTAAACACAATATTGGCAGGTTGGCCTCGAGGCATAGATTTATTATCATCACAATCACAAGCCGCCGCTGCCGCAGACTCAATATACTTGCGAAACATCAGCTACTACGGCATCAAAGGTGCAATACTCAATCTCGGCACAGGCACAACGCCGATATCGGCAGATTGGGTAGAAAATCCCGCATTCAACAACTTCTTCGACAGAAGCACACCTAAGAATGCCGGAATAGTTGACCCATTCACATACGGACCTGCTTTTGATGCAAGATTGAACCCGACCTCACCCATTGTAAATCATACAGCATCATTCCAAAGTAACGGAATCGTTCCGATAAACCATCCGTTCTTCGAGAAAGTAAGCTATCGTGGCGCATTTGCTCCTGGTGTAGCTCAACGTTGGGATTTGCCATGGACAGAATATGACCCCGTTAATGCCATCTATACCGCAAAAACTTCCGTAAAAGAATTTGAGGGATATACCCAAGAACCTCAAGTCGGAATAAATGTCAATATTTCACCGTTACCGGTTAGCAGCGTAGCAAAGGTTATTTACTCAATTGACCGAGATACACCGGTTTCAATCAGATTTGTTGATACATTTGGTAATGTACTCATCAACATTCTTGAAAACGAATATCAAACAAAAGGTTATTACGATTTCAGCATTAACACAGAATCTTTGTCACAAGGCATTTACTTCTTGCAAATTACCGCTAAGAACAGTAATGTTACCTCGAAAATACCGGTAGTTAGATAAAAAATTTGGATTTGAACAAACAGATAACCCCTCAAATGCTTCGGTAAATGAGGGGTTTTTTATTTTACTATTGACAAATTTATTTAAAAGGATTTGATGAATCAAACCAAAATCCGATATTCAGTAAGCTCTCCAGTCTCTTATCCATAAAACTTCCGTTCTTATCTCTAAATGGCGATAGCATTTTATCAGAAAAGTTTATTGAACGTGCCTCCCAACGTACGTATGAGTTCTTCGACGGTTTATACTCAAGACCAGCAGCAATTTCATATAGTTCAGTAAATGGTAAATTAATAAATGTACCGTCGGTATTATTAACGTAAGAAAATCTCCCCATCCCACTCAAGTTTTCAAATATTTTTAGAGGTATTTTTACTGAGCTTGATAGCCCATAAGTAGCTCTTGTGTTATTTAATTCCCCCAATTTTGTATATAAATCGGCTTGGAACCGCACCTGAACATCGTTTGAATTAATTGAAAAATTTAGATTGTTATATAAGTCGGCAACGATACGTGGTTGTGATTCGTTGCTGATTGCTCCTGCATACGATACTGAGAAGTCTTTGGAGCCATATAACAAATTCAAGCCATATCCAAAATTTTTATTTATGTTTTCATAATTCCACAAGCTATTAATCAGTAAAAAGCTCGCTTTGAATTTGTCAGATACTTGCCAATGTGTTCTTATTCCTGCATGATAAAATGGCTCAAGAAATGTTACCATAGAGTGTGAGACCAAGAAATTACCCTTCGGCATAAGAACCTCATTGCCGATATGGGTAAGAAAATATCCTCCGTCAACAGAGGAAACATCGGAAATTCTTACTCCCACATATGCCTCCTGAATCATGGAATAGTTGCCGAACCATGCTTGCGTGGGTAAATCACCGTAATGCAATGATATCCTACCATATACTCGCTCATGCTTGGCATCTAACGCTATATTTACCACATTTAGAGAAAACTCATTCTTCTTGCCATCCATGAATGAAAACAAACGATATTGATTGCTAGCCCTTTCCTGAGAATAATCACTATCAACTGCGTAATAAATATCCGCATATCCCGAAACCACAAATTGCGCATTTAACGTTTGAAAGACAAACAATAGAATTGTCGCAATGAACACTAATTTCATATTAAACTCCGAATTGTTACATAAAAAAACTCTAATTTAAGAATTTTCCCAATTCAGTTATGACATTTTCGATAACTTTATCCTTGTATATTTTGGAATAAATTGCTATTTTTGTAATTCTAATCGGGAGGATTAGTCTAATTGGTAAGGCAGCGGTCTTGAAAACCGCCGTGGGTGACCACTTGGGGGTTCGAGTCCCTCATCCTCCGCATCCGATGCTTACTCCTGCCATTTGTACTGTGGCAATCAATTGAGAATCGTTGAAAATCCATTTTTTCCTTTCCCCAAAATTTCCCTTGCAATTATTCAAATCAATATTCATATATTTGCATTATCGAAATGTTAGTATATATTTTATAAAAATTATGCCTTCATTTTGATACGATAAAAAGGATATTTGAAATGAAATTATGGACTTTGGCATTGATTTAATGGATTATTGAAATAAAAATATGGATTTATAAATCATTATAACGGATTTTGATATTAAATACAGGTGTTTTTTATGCCTGCAAAAGATTATATCCCTACAAAAGAGGGTGATATCGTTCCTTG
>CAZWXI010000099.1:0-8805 GCA_964637845.1 uncultured Hyphomicrobiales bacterium
ATTCTAAATTCGGAATAAGAACCCTCGAGAAAAATTTTATTAGGTACTCTCGAAGTATAAAAAATAAAATTTTCGCTCTGAAGTTTATTCATATTAATGATTTCTTCACCTTCTTTTTCGGCTCTCCATGCGATTCTACCATTATGGGAAATATTACAGTAAACACTGTCTATTATCAAAACATCAATAATTGGTACGGCGGATGAAAATTCAACACTGCCGATTAAAGGTATAGAGCGATTAGTATTCTGTCCGTCAGGTCTCGAAACTCTTGCTTCAAGCACAGCACGAGAGGGACCCCTCGAGTTTGGTATATACTCGATAATAATCATTTTGGGTGTGCATTGAATTAAGGTCGAGATGGGATTTGGGGTAATGATTGAAAAGCGTTGAGCATCTATTCCCGTAATTTCAAGCGATAAAGTAGCTTCTGTAAAGGAATCATTTGATATAAAAATTGTGTCGCGAACTGCATCACCCAAGCAGATATCTCTGAAAAATATCGAATCCTTAGTGAATTCACTTCTTGCGGGTCTCATTCTGTATATTCCGCTACCGACTACCCAACTCTCGTTGGGTGCAGTGAACCACATATCATCTAAATCGCCATTATCAATTCCGCAATTATGCAAAACCCAAGTAACACCTCCATCGGAAGTGTAATATACACCTTTGTTGTTGCCGCATGCCCAACCTTCACGAGCACCAAGCAAGAAAGCACCGAACATCGGTAATCTTGTTTGGAAATTACTCCAAGTTGCACCACCATCGGTAGTAAAACGCATACCCCCGTCAGCGCCACCACCTTGACAACTTGTGCCTGCATAAGGCAGCAAAAAAGATGTTCCTGAATGAGTTAATTCTTCGTGCCAAATGTAAGTACCTGTTCTGGCTATAGAATCCCAAGTTATGCCACCATTATTAGTCCTCCATAATAATCCACTGCTTACTGCAAAACCTAAGCCGTTCTGCGAATACATAATTACATCCGTTAGACCACTGTGAGTGACATCATTCTGAAAAAGTGACCAGGTAGTTCCGCCGTCAGTGGTTCGCCAAAATCTCTGATTGTTCATACAACCGCCACCGACTAACATCCCGAAGTTCACATCTAAAAAATAACAACCCCAGTAGCTTGTTGATAATTTATCGGGTGTTATGTCTCTCCAAGTTGCACCACCGTCAGTAGATTTGAAAATGCCGTCAGGTCCGGATGTATAGCCGATTGTTGTTGTTGGGAAATGTATGTGTTCCAAATGATATGCACCCGGTACTACCGAGCCACGCCAAGTAGCTCCACCGTCGGTTGTCCTCGCAACCATTCCGTTAAATCCACAGACCCAACCATGAGTATTTTGTGGAGCAAGAAAAAAAACGTCTAACCAATAGTTGTTTCTGTAAGCATCGGGTAAATTCGTTATCCGCTCCCAACGCTGCGAATAGCTTATTGAAGCCGATAGAAACAGGGTTAGTGTCAATAAGGTGGTAATATAATTTTTCATACTCTTCTAAACTTATGGTAAAACTAGCATTATTTAACTGACAATATACTGAATTTTGAGAACTTATACAAATAAAAAAGGCGAACATTACATGTTCACCTTGAGGAAAATATGTCGAGAAATTATTTCCTTTTCTTGTGGCGATTCTTGCGAAGTCGCTTTTTTCTCTTGTGGGTCGCCATTTTGTGGCGCTTTCTTTTTTTACCGCAAGGCATTTTAAGCTCCCTTATCTAATTTGTGTAAAAAATTTTTGCAATGTAATAGAAAAAACGAAAAAGCAAAGCTATAGTGTCTTTTCCTCGAGTTGTACTTTTATAGATTCGTTGACTTTACCCAAAAACTCAGGTGACGGTTTGAAAATTGGGACATAACGCTTGTCAAGCGGGACAAGCTCACCTGTCTTAGGATTGCGAGCCATTCTCGGCTTTCTACTTTTGTGTTTGAATACACCAAATCCTCTCAACTCAATACGCTTTCCATCAGCGATTGCATTTATAATACTTGCAAAGACACCATCCACGACAGCTTTGGTTTCTATCTTTGTCAAACCCGTCGCTTTTGAGATTTCATCAACAATATCAGCTTTAGTCATAGCTTACCTATACAAATTTACTTAAACATAAATACGAATCTTCATACAAAAAAAGACAAATTTAATAAACCTCTACAAAATAGAAAAATTTATTTTTCATAATCTGATATTTTTAAACTAATTATGCAAAAAATAAGATTTTTGAATCAAAATTTTTTATTTTTGAAGTTCACAAATTGTTATATTTTTCTTTTTCGGAGATTTAGTGAATTGGAAAGACGAGCAGCACGCATCTGATAAGGAAATACAGCTTGAATTGATTGAGATGGGCAAGTTTCCTCGTCATCTTGCCATAATTATGGATGGCAATGGCAGGTGGGCTGTGGAAAAAAACATGCCCCGCATCGCAGGTCATAAAGAAGGCATCGAAAGCGTACGTGATATTGTAAAAGCATGTTCACAGTTGGGCATTCGGTATCTTACGTTGTACGCCTTCTCAATTGAAAATTGGAAAAGACCCATTGCTGAAGTAAGTGGGCTAATGAAACTTTTAGAACATTATCTTCGTCAAGAAATAGAAGAACTTGACGCAAACGGAGTAAGAATTAGATCTATAGGAAAAATAAATTCTTTACCAAAAGTAGTCCAAAAACTTTTAAAGGACTCTATCGAAAGAACAAAGGACAATACAGGACTTAATCTTACACTAGCCCTGAGTTACAGCGGTAGGTGGGATATCGTTAGAGCCGTGCAGATGGTCGGTCTTGATATTAGACGCGGGAAAGTTTCTCCCGAGGATATTTCGGAAGATTTGTTTGCATCATATTTGCAAACTCACGACTTACCCGAAGCTGATTTACTCGTCCGTACAAGCGGAGAAATGCGTTTAAGTAATTTTTTGCTTTGGGAAATGGCTTATGGTGAAATTTATATATCAAACAAATATTGGCCCGAGTTCAGAAGAGAGGATTTATACAAAGCTCTCAACAATTATCTGCAACGCGAAAGGCGCTATGGCAAAACCTCATTACAAATTGCCAATGAAAATCAAAACCAAACTACACAGGAAGATTCGTATATTAAGAGAGTTTTTAATGCATTCAAGAAATCTTAAGTATTTCACGCTTATTTTCTTCGCTCTTTTTGCGAATATCATGCTCGCACAGGACTTTGGTTCATTTTCCTCTCAACAGGCTTATACTTTGGCAGGTATTACAGTCGAAGGCAACGTTTATTCTGATACTGAGACAATCATCGCTCTCTCGGGACTCAGAATAGGCGAGTCAATCAATTATCCAGTTGACAACAAAATTCAAAAAGCCGTTTCGAATATTTGGGAAAGGAAGCAATTTTCTTATGTGGATATTGTGGTTGACCGTATATCGCCTGTTGGCATATTTCTCGTTATAAAGATTCGGGAATTCGAAAGATTGAACGCTATAATCGTCGAAAATAACAAAAAAATTGACGATTTCGATATTCGCAAAGCTGTAGGGAAAATTCGTGGCGACATCATATCAAATTTCGAATTGCACAACATCAAACGTAACCTAAAAAAGCTTTATGCCGACGAAGGATTGAACTTCGCTCAGATTGATATTGAACTTCGAAAGACCGATACTGCTAATTATTCTGACATTTACATTTATGTGGACGAAGGGATTATATTTAGAGTAGCTTCAATCGAATTCGAAGGCAATCAGAACTTCACAAATAGTGAGCTTGCAGGCACTTTTGAAGAGACATCAACCAAATCTTGGTGGCAATTTTGGAAATCTGCAAAATTTGACCAAACAAAATATGCAGATGATAAACAACTTTTAGTAAAATACTTACAAAATGAGGGTTATATTGATGCCCGGATTTTATCTGATTCAGTAATTTATGATGAAGCCAAAAAGAGAGTTCACATAAAACTCAACATATCCGAAGGACCACGCCTATTTGTTCGGGACATAACTTTTAAAGGCAACACAATATATCCCGGTGAGATACTCATGAGACGTTTAGAATTCAAAAAAGGCGACCCGTATAACCTTGAATTATTCCAGAAAAATCTTACCGGCAATGAATCGCAAACAGATGCTTCATCTTTATATATGGATAACGGTTATCTTCAAGCACGTTTAATACCTCAATTATTCAGAGTACCACCTGATTCTGTGGATATTGTTATTAATATCTTTGAAAATGATAGATTCAGAGTCGGTAAGGTGCATATTGTCGGGAATACAAAGACAAAAGACAAAGTCATCAGGCGCGAACTCTATACCCGTCCCGGCGACTATTTTGATCGTTCCGCAATTATACGCAGTGTACGTGCATTGCAAGTTATGCAGTATTTTAACCCTGAATCTCTTCGCCCCGATATAAAACCCTCAGAAACTGACAATACAGCAGTTGATGTTATTTATAAAGTCGAAGAGCGTTCGACCGATACTTTCAATGCTTCCATCGGTTTTGCGGGAACTTTTGGTTTGACAGGTGCAATCGGGTTTACATTCAATAATTTTTCCTTGCTGGAACCATTACGCGGAGGTGGTGGACAGATTTTCAATTTGAATTTGGAGTTTGGGCAAGCAAATCGTCATCGTACTTTCTCCCTGGGCATTACTGAGCCATGGCTTTTTGATACTCCCACAACTGTCGGATTCAACATATTCGATACTTATTTCAGCTATTTAGATTTAAATCAAAGTCGCACAGGCATTGGTATTAATTTAGGAAGACGCTTCAAGTGGCCCGATGATTATTGGCGTGGTGATTTGACCACACGTTATCAAGTAAATGACAACAAAACCGCATCGCTCTACTATCGTCAGGGGAAATATACCGAAATATCCGTCGGACAAAGAATCTCGCGTATTTCGTTAAATAATATGTTCTTCCCGTCAACAGGCTCGCGTTTCAGTATCGGGACTGACTTTGCTATGGGTGCTATAGGATTGGGTGAAACAGATTATATTAAAAATGAAATCAATTTTGAGATGTTCAATCCAGTTACTAAAATAGAAGGCATGGACCGGCTTGTATTAATGATAGGAGCTAAGTTGGGTTATATCACCGGATTCAAATCTGACACCACTATTTCCCCAATTGAATTATATCGCATGGGCGGTAACGGATTGAGCGGCTTCAGCGTGACTCCGCTTCGCGGATATCCCGATAACAAAATCGGCTCAGGCAGGGGAAGTCGTGTAATGTCAAAATATACGGCTGAATTGCGTTTTGCGATTTCATTAGACCCAATGCCGATATACATCTACGGTTTTGCGGAAGCAGGCAATGTTTGGGATAATTTAAGAAATACCGACCCGTTCGATTTGAAACGCTCAGCAGGTATAGGTGTGCAGTTAATGGTTGCACCGATTGGTATAATCGGCTTCAGTTATGGTTATGGGTTTGATACCTTAGGCGATAGTCCCGAAAAATCGGGATGGAGATTTTTATTTCACTTAGGACAATAGACATTTTATCAATTTAATTTATGGAGAATACTTTTATGAAAAAGATTTTCATAGCGATTTCAATAATCTTTATTTTTGGCTTATTCACTAATGCTACATATGCAAATTTAGGTGTAGTCGATGTTGAAACAGTACTCAAGGAATTGCCCGAAGCAATTGAAGCCGACAAAAAAATCAAAGAAGTTGGTCAAAAATGGCAGGACACATTAATGCAGATGCGGACAAATTTGCAACAAAAATTTGAGCAATACCAAAAGCAAAAAGGAATGATGACTCAGGACCAACAACAAAAGGAAGAAGAAGCTCTGCAAGCTCAGAACCTGCAAATGATGCAATACCAAGAAGAGAGATTTGGACAGCAAGGTGATTTGAATCGTTTAAGAGAGGAATTACTTGACCCATTGAGAACCAAAATCAGAGCCGCTATTGATAAAGTTGCCAAAGACGAGAAAATCAAGCTCGTAGTTGACAAAGTTATGGTGCTTTATTCAGATTCGACCATTGATATTACTTATAGAGTCATTGACAGTATAAAACGCGGAGCTAAATAACCTATATTTTTTTCTTTGTAATACGTCTTAGATTTATATTTCTAATATTATAAAGATATGTCATCATGAACAAAGTTCTTAAATTAGCGCAGTTCATTCTGCTTGCCTTTTTTTTCATAGTTTTTATAAATGATGCATTCTCTCAACGAGTGGCATTCATTAATTCAAATACAATTCGCGAGAAATTTCCAGAAGCAATACAAGCACGACAAAGAGTTCAAAGCATGACTGATGAATGGAAAAGAGAACTTGATGCAATGCAACAAAGGGTTGACAATCTCGATTTCGAAATCAAAAAGAATCGTCTCATTTGGACTGAAGACGAAAGACGTACAAAAGAAAGTGAGTTGGCATCCCAAAAGAGGGTACGTGAGGATTACGCACGGACGATTTACGAACCTACTGGCAAATACGACCAGGCAGTGAAAACTATTTTTACACCCGTCGAAGAAAAGATATATGCAGCAGTTCAGAAAGTTGCCGCGGACCAAGGTTTCGACATCATTCTTGACCAAAGTGTCCAACCACTTCCTTATGTGAATTACAAATTTGATTTGACTGTCAACGTATTGAAAAATTTGGGAGTTGACGTAACTGATTTGGAAAAGGATTTACAAGAACGCATAGATAAAGACCCGCGTAACGAACAAAAGATAACTAAAACTCCACGCCAACGAGGGCGGGGCGACTATGAACCCGATGCTCCGCCGTCTCGCGACAGGCAGTTTGAACAACAGCCGAATCAGCAGAATCCCGACTCACCGCCGAATACTCAACAAGCACCACAAAGAGAACGTCCACGCGAAATGAGCCGACCCAGATAATATGAAAGTAGAATTGACATTAGAACAAATAATTAACATTACGGGGGGAACCTTGCTCGGTTCCACCCAATACATTATCAAAGGTATCCAAGGTCTTGAGCAAGCACAGGCAGGTGATTTGGCTTTTTATTACAACGAAAAATATAAAAAATATCTGTATGAATCCGATGCTTCGGTAATTTTAATCCCCCGCGATACGGGTTTAATGCCAAAGAGTGGTCAAGCTTTCATTGAAACTGACAATCCTCACGCCTCACTTGTTAAAATTTTAAATTTCATAAACCACAAACACGAAATTTCGGGAAAATACATTCATGAAACTGCTATAATAGACGAATATGCTTTCATACCATCAGCCATTGTGATAGAGCCTTATGTTACAATCGGTAAAAAATCAATAATTGGTGACGGTTCAATTTTGATGACAAAAGTTACAATTATGGACAATGTCACAATCGGTAAGAATGTAATCATTTATCCCAATAGCATCATACATTCCGATACCGTCATTGGCGATAATTGCATAATATATTCCGGTGCCGTGATAGGCTCGGACGGATTCGGATACTTAGAAAATCCAGATGACGGAACATATTCTAAAATACCTCAACTCGGTAACGTTGTCTTAGAATATGACGTTGAAGTTGGAGCAAATACCACCATTGACAGAGCTTTGATTGGCACTACAATCATAAAGAATGGTACTAAAATCGACAACCTCGTCCACATAGCACATAATTGCGAAATTGGCGCAAATACTGCCATCGCAGCACAAAGCGGATTTTCCGGAAGCGTCAAAACCGGTCAAAGCTGTAAATTCGGTGGTCAAACCGGAATTGCAGGACATTTGGAAATTACCGATAATGTCACTCTTTTAGCTCAATCCGGTGTATCTAAAAGCATTACCAACGCAGGCGTCTATTTCGGCTCACCCGCTAAAGAACATGTTGCAGCCTTCAAACAAGAAGCATTGCTACGGAACCTCCAAACAATGTATAAGGAATTAGCGGAAATTAAAAAAAAATTAAAAGACTTAGAAAATAACTAATACAGTCATAACAAATTCTATAATATTTTTCCATTTACTTTCGTATTTTTGTAAATTAAATAATTGGATTTACTATATCGAGTAAATGGAAAAACAAAGAACGTTAGAGAAATCGGTCGCTTTCTCGGGTATTGGTCTGCATACTGGAAATCCTTCGACAATAACATTCCACCCCGCGGAAGCTGATTACGGCTATGTTTTTGTAAGGACAGATTTATCTTCACACGTCGAAATACCTGCTTTGGTTGACTATGTAGTAGATTTATCTCGAGGCACTACTCTTGGTATTGGCGACGTGCGAGTACATACAGTAGAACACGTTTTAGCTGCATTAGCCGGATTAAGAATAGATAATTGTCGAATTGAACTTAACTCCAACGAACCACCTGTGATTGACGGCAGTTCAATGCCATACGTAAATGCATTATTGGAAGCCGGCATCAGAGAACTTGACTCTCCGCGTGAGTATTTCTGTATAGATGAAACCATCAGATACACTAATGAGGAAAAATACGTTGATATAGTTGCTTTGCCAATGGATGCCTATCGTATCACCGTTATGATTGATTACTTCAATCCAGCATTGGGAAGTCAACACACAGGTATGTTCGACCTTGAAAAAGAGTTTATAACAGAGTTTGCTCCTGCAAGGACGTTTTGCTTTTTAACTGAAGTAATGATGCTGCATAAGCAAGGTCTCATCAGAGGCGGAAGTCTTGATAGTGCTATTGTTATAATCGACAAATCAATGAATAATGAAGAACTCGGCGAGCTAAAACATATATTCAAATTAAACGGCACGCCTAATCTTGGTGAGAACGGAATTCTTAATGGAACAAAGCTCAGATATAAAAACGAACCTGCCCGTCATAAATTACTCG
>CAZWXI010000100.1:0-8794 GCA_964637845.1 uncultured Hyphomicrobiales bacterium
TCCAAAAATTATGTTTATTAAAATTTTAAAGTTAATATTATTAGCACTCTTTTGAATTGAGTGCTAATGCTATAACGAAGTCTCGATTTTCTTATTGTAATAAATTTCGCAAATCTAAAATGACCTTAAAATGAATCTTACATTAATTAAGATTCACTAATGACGTTTTTTGTAACTTTTGCAATTTGCCGTTGTTTATGGTAATATTTGTTTAACAATATAAGAACATTTGATTATGAAAGAATATTATTTGGATGCTACGACATGGGTTGACAAATATTCAGACATGTTGGTAAGCTTCGCATATTTGAGACTGCGTGACCGTGAGGCAGCTTTAGATGCTGTCCAGGATACTTTTCTGGCGGCACTTAGAGCTAAGGATACCTATAGAGGAGAGATATCAGAAAAAAATTGGCTTTTCCTAATCCTTAAGAATAAAATCATTGACCATTTCCGCAAAGAATCTAAGAAAATGATTACTAATATCGACCAAATCGAAAATGATGAATCAAATCACTTTGACGAAAACGGCGTTTGGAAAAAAGCCTCTGCTCCCGAATCTTGGAGTGCGAGCCCAGACAGTAATTTAGAGAGTTCCGAATTCAGAAAAATATTGAATGAATGTATTTCTAAACTGAAACAAATTCAGAAGTTTGTTTTCGTGCTAAAATATTTGGACGACAAAGAAACAGATGAAATTTGTAAGGAAATGGAAATTAGTACGAATAACTATTGGGTAATTATGCACAGAGCGAAACTAAATTTAAGAAAATGTATTGAACAAAATTGGCTTTAACAGATGCGAAAATTTATAATGATTACATGCCAGAAAGCTACTAAAATGTCCTCGCTTTTTGAAGACGGGCAGTTAGCTTTCTTCGATAAATTAAAATACAAAATGCACATATCCATGTGCAAAGTTTGTGCAAGATTTGATTCCCAAGTCAAGTTGATCATTAAAGAGTTTAAAAGAATCGATACAGACACTGCACTAACATCTGCCGAAAAAGAAAAGCTAAAGAATTTAATTTTAAAAAAGCTACACAAAGATTAAATTTTAAAATTGTAAGGTTTAAAATTTTGTCCGTCCTAAAATCTTAGATAAACATTTTTTTTAATTGATTTTAGGAGTGTTCTTATGAAAAATTTAATAAACCTTTCATTAGCATTAATTGCTATGGTATTTTTGGCAGCATCATGTAGCGAGGATTCAAAATCTCCGACAGACCATAATGCCGCCGATAGTGATTTCCAGAGCTTTCGGACTTGGACAAAAGTTACAACTAAAAAAGGTGCCGACCCGGCACTCGGTGGTATGGCTCACGGCGGTAATGATGAGAATGTCACTCGCAATATATTTATCAAAAAAGATGTAAGCCGTAGTCCTAACGGAGAATATCCCATTGGTACAATTATTGTGAAAGAATCTCTAAAAGGCGATGGTTCTGTGCTTGCAATCACTGCAATGGTCAAAAGAGAATCTAAATTTAACCCTCAACATAAGGGTTGGGAATGGTTCATGCTCGCCGAAAACGGCAATATCGGCAAAGATGCAAATGGTAATCCCATGAGAGGCGCCAATCTTATGGATGGTATGTGCAATGGTTGCCATGCCGGAGCTTCTAATAAAGACTATGTCTTTACTAAGTAAGATTATATTTTGCTTTAATAAAGTGGTTGTTTTTGTTTTTAAATATTTTAAAAATGTCAATCATTGACTAAGTTCAACTTTAAAACAAAAATAATCACTTTATTATACTAATGACAAACCAATATTATAATAAGTACACTCCTCATGACCGCAAGTACGATTACGCATTGAGAAAGTACATTTTGCGGTGCTAAGAGGCAAGTCAACGGCATATCTGTCTTTTAGGAAATATATTGCTGATTCGAGCGAGATATATGTATCGCGTTTGCAACATCTGGGACCATCGCTCTCTGCTACGAGCCGCAAGCTATCGGCAACTATGAGATTTGTAATAGACCAAGCGTCATCATGCCAACGCTCTCTATCCATGAATATACTCAAAAAAACTCCGGAACCAATTGCTGCTCCGCAAGTACCAATACTGTAATTGCAGACATTAGGGGTTTCTTCTTTGGCACGTCTTTCGGCAGTCGTAAGCTTTTCCGGAAGCTGTTCGGTTTTCCCGTCTTTATTTGCCAAGCAGGTAAGTAATACAGCCGGGACAATGAAATGATGTTCAGGACCGTGCATTTTAATGATTGGTGAATTCATGATTTTGACAGCTAACTCAATTGGGTCATAGCCGGTATAGTCAAAGCATTGTTGCTTGATATGCTCGGTAATAGGTGCTTCGATACAGTCATTGCAAATATAGTGACCGTCATTACAATGATTGATGATGTTTTTAAGTTTCCCGCAGTAGTCACAATGAATTTCTTTGGCTTCTTTAAGTTGATGAAGCTCATCACTGCAGACATAACAAGCCTTTAGCTCACTCGAGTTATATAATTCAATTTTTGTCATTGGAATCTCAAAATAAATCACACATAAGTTAGCAAAATACTCTTTGAAATATTCCAATCAAATTGTATTTCAACATAACTCTAATATAGTGAAAAGATTTGCATTCTTCAAATGTTTTTATTGCAATTTATTCATAACGCTGATTAATTCTTTCGCTGTGATTTCTAATCCATCTTTGTAACTTGTTGGTTCGAAGAATTTTTGACTGAATTTTGTACTGTCGAAATAGTAATCATATTGATTTTGATAGAGCATTTCCATGATTTCAGCTATATTCGAATCGAATACAGAGGCTAATTTCAGTATCCATCTTTTCATAATATTGTAATTATTATCTACTCCGAAAGCGTCTGACGCCAGTTTCATGAATTGTTCCCCGGTTATGGGTTGAGTGTCGGTCGGCAGGTGCCAAATTTGCCCGTAAGCATCAGGCGTATTCCCTAATAGTGCGGTTGCCTTTGCGGCATCGGGAGTAAATGTATGCGAATGTATCAAATCATCATTTATCAGCCATGAGGCTCTTTTGCCTTTGATGAACTTTGTAAAAACCATCATATAGACAAAAGTATTTGTTGCCTTCGGACCATAAAAGTCTGCCGAGCGGGCTATCAAGGCATTAATTAGTCCTTCTGAGGAAGTCTCCATAATTTTGTGCGCAATTTTTGCCCTCACTTCGCCTTTTCGACTTATAGGATTGTATGGAGTTTCCTCCGTCATTTTTCCTTCAACTCGCCCGTACATGTAAACATTATCAAAAAATACCAGTTTAGTGCCATTTCTTTTGCAAGACTCAATTGCATTTTCGATAACTCGAGGCCACTGCTCTTCCCAAACTACAGATTTGTACTGAAGACCCGGCACTAAATACGCTACATCTGAGCCTTCCAATGCCCTTACTACATCATTCTTATTGAGTAAATCTGCTTTGAATAAATCTTCATCTCCGTTAACATGTCGGGGATTTCTTGAGACCAATCTGACTTTTTCAGTGTAATTTTTTAGCTCATTGGCAAGGTCTAAGCCTATAGATCCGCCTGCTCCTAAAATTGTTTGCATAAGTAATCCATATAAATAAAAATTTCCGAAACACCCTATGAATACGTTCTTTCATTCGAGATGTTTCGGAAATGGATTCTTAATTTAAATTATCGCAATCAGCCCTTGGCCATTGCCGCATATTTTGCAGTAGGAAGAGATTTTGGACGAGTAATCGGCAAACCGTACGCTCTTGAGACTACTGCCTGTGCACTTATACCCAAAGCTCTTGATACGCTAAACGGTACAGTATAATAATCAAGCTCTTTCAGACCGTAATGGTATAACAATGCTCCGGAATTTGCATCAACATTGGGCCATGGGTCGCTAATCTTCTTAACCTGACGGAGAACATTAGGCACAACATCGAATACGCGAGCGACAGTTGCAAATACGGGGTCATCAGGCATATACTTTTTACCAAATGTCAGTAATGCATCGAATCTCGGGTCGGTTATTCTCAAAACAGCGTGACCATATCCCGGGATTACTCTACCGGAATCAAGCGTTTCCCAAGCAAATTTTTCTAATTGTTCTTCGGTTGGTAATCCGCCAAACTTATCCATAGTCTCGAGAATCCATTTCAAGCACTCTTGATTTGCCAATCCGTGCAATGGCCCCGCAAGAGCATTGAGCCCACCTGCCAGTGAATAGTACAAATCGGATAAAGTTGAATTTACTACAGAAGCCGTATATGCGCTGGCATTTCCACCTTCGTGGTCGCAGTGTAACGTTAAATATAATCTCATCAATTGCGATAACTCACCGTTCGGGTCTTCCAACCCAAGCATGTGTACATAATTTCCGGACCAATCCTTGGAATAATCGGGTTCAATCCTCTGACCTTTACCGAATCGCTTCCGATAGATATAAGCGGCTAATGATGGTAACTTTGCGGTCAAGTTGAGTAAATCTTCCAGCGTGGCTACCCAATATTCAGATTTCTGCATACCTTCATCATATCGCCTGGCAAATACTGATTCTTGCTGAAGAGCTACGATTGCTGTACTTAGCATCGCCATGGGGTGCGACTCGGGATGCATCGCATCCAGAACTGCCCATATATATTCGGGAACATTGCCGCGTAAGTTTAGTTCATTCTGGAGGTCTTGCAATTCAGCTTCGTTTGGAAGTTCACTTGTAAGTAATAGCCAAAGTATTTCCTCAGGTAATTTATGAGTAATTTCCTTGAGTTCAATTCCTCTGATAATTAGACCTTTGTCCGGAGGAACTTCCGATGTGTCACAAACAAGGCTTTTTACACCTCGCATTCCACCATAGATTTGTTTTAATGTGACATTTGAAACAACAAAATCGCCGTATCCTTTAAGCATCGTTCGGATTTCATCTGCTTGATTAGGCAGTATTTGAGCGAGTTTTTCTTGTAAAAGTGACATTTTTTTGACCTTTAATTTAAGTTTAATATAGTATGATTTGAAAATTTTTCATTGGCGATATTTTGCATATTACAGCAATACTAATGTCAAAATTGACACAATAATCGGTTTAACTTAAAGTGTTTTAATCAAAAATAAAATTAAATAAAGTTAATAAATAAAAAATTTAAGATTTCTCAGCCAAAAGAAGCAATTTCACGGTATCAATATGTCTGCTTGTACGATTTAATATAACCATGCGATATCCATACAGTTCGTAGGATTCATTTGCTTCGGGAATGGTTCCAGTTTCGGTCATGATTAATCCGCCCAAGGTTTCATAATCCTTGCTCTCGGGCAATGGATACGGGAGCAATTCATTAAGTTTATTAATGTTTGAGAAAGCCTTTATAATATATGAACCGTCATCACTGAATTCAATCCAGCGCTGTTCCTCGTCGTGCTCATCTTGAATCTCACCGACTAATTCCTCTAAAATATCTTCCATTGTAACAATACCCGCAGTACCGCCGAAATCATCAAGCACTATTGACATCTGAAGCTTTTTATTTTGCATGGTCTTGAGCAGTGAATCTATATTTTCTCCTTCCTTCACAAAAACAGTATCTCTGGTAAAATGCTCCAGCCCGTTGAAATCGTTATTCAGCATTGAAATTAGAACATCGCGAGTGTTGATAATTCCGGTTATGTTATCAAGAGAACTTTCATAAACAGGCATTCTCGAATAACCTTCCTGCAAAATTTTTGTACGAATTGTTTGTATGTCAGCATTTTTTTCCAAAGCCGATATTTTGTTCCGGGGTACCATCACTTGCCTAACGGTAGTCTCGGTGAAATCAATCACATTCTCTATCAATTCCTGGTCTTCAAGATTTAAAATTCCACTCTTAGAGCTTTCGTCAATCAAATATCGTATTTCTTCAGTACCTTCGCCCGTAGAGTTGTCGTCGGAATAATTTTTAACCGATTTGCTCCTTAATCTTAGATCGAAAATTTTTACTAAGATGACGAATGGATAAAAAATGAAGTAAAAAAATTGCATAAATGGAGCCGAGAATTTGGCAGTGCCGATTATGTGCTTTGAGGCAATATTCCTCGGAATGACAACTCCAAGTATATAGCTTCCCGCTCCAAAGACTATGATTGAGATAAACAGTACTACTATAATAGCAAAACTACCATTTGAAAGTAATCTAAAATGGTTTAAAAGAAGAGTAAAAAGAAACACTAAAAACGTGTAAATAACTGTCGAGGCAATATGTTCAGCATATGAATAAACTTTATAATTATTGGAAATTCTTAGTGCTAACGATGTTGTTCGGGATTCAGAGATTTCGGACTCTTCATAATAACTTCTGAATCTTTTTAGAGAATGACCGGCGGCTTTGAGGACCGCAAAGAGTAAAGTCCCAAAAATAAATGTAGTCAACACCAACAATACATATTCGACATCAGTTGTGGAATAACTCTCATAAGGTTCGGGGTTAGGATTATCCATAATTTAACAATCTCGCACTTTTTAGAACAAATTTTTTATCCAAATGATAACTTATATAACGTACAATATAAGAAAAAACTTCGATACGTAAATCTTGGGGAATATTCTCATTCATCATGGCGCCAAGGTCATCCCGGGCTATTTTACCTAAATATGAAATCGAGTCATAGGACATTCGAACTGTCTTTTCGGATTGTGATATCGAGATAGTGCCGTCAGTCAAATTCACATGATAGCTGGATAAATCTGATTTTGCAGGTATTCTTACTTCTGCGATAAATCCCATTTCATTGGTTAGTTCGAGCATAAATTTTATTAGCACTGAAAATGGTTCACATTCATTGGCATTCAGAAATATCAGATATTCTTTAAGCAATGAGTAAATATGTTCGTTTGCATTATTCTTGGGTTGGGTTAGCAGGAGACTTTCTGCAATAATCAAGCCGTGCAAAACAAGTTCGACAGATGATTGTAGTTTACGGACGGGGACAAGCGTTTCAACTGTGGACAGAAGAAATAAATCGATATGCGATTTATAATAAAAAGTTATTTCAACTATGGACAAAGGTTCAAGTGCCGAGCCGAATTTATTTTTATTGTTGCGTGCACCCTTCGCAATGACTGTAACCAAGCCATGCCTCTGCGTATGCAAGGTAGCTATCTTGCTTGAATCTCCGTGTTTTATTACCTTCAGTACTATTGCTTCAGTTTTAACTAACATAAAATATTTGTCGAAAAATATTTTGCAAAATAAAAAAAAATCTTTACTTTTGTGAGCTAAATTTTTCCTGAGTAGCTCAGTTGGTTAGAGCATCTGACTGTTAATCAGAGGGTCGGGGGTTCAAGTCCCTCCTCAGGAGCATCAAAAACTGCTACACAGTCAGGGGGCACGAGTTCGGCCACTGGGGTATCAATACATATCGTAACACACGTCTCCAAAATGAACATAATACTTGTAGCTCATTCTAATCGTCTGAAGTCGGGCAAATTAAAGCGTCCCGACTTGTGGATGCGTGGTAGGCGGGATTGTCTGTGCCTAAATAATGTTTTGCGGATAGATTTTATCTCTTAATTCTCAGTCTCAAACAGATTCTTTGGCAGTCTTGATTGTCGAATTATTGAAATCAAGGTGCCGACTTTTATTTCTTTATGCATTGGGATTGGTACCGTTATCGTGGTATTATTTAACTTCTTTTGTAAGATTTTGTGGCTCCCTCTTGTTCTAATATCCTCAAAACCATTAGTTATAAGTAGTTTGACAAGTTCGATGCCGGAAAATATTTTATACTTAGGCAATTTGAACCTCAAATGAAGTAATATACACTTCATTCTTGGTGCGATTAGTAATTTCACTCAAAGAAGCAGTTTCAAGAAACAGTTCAACGGCTTCTTGCAAGTTGTATTTTGCTTCTTCGACTGTACTTCCTTGGCTTGCTATATCCAATTCCGGGCAAATTGAAACGTAATAATCGTCTTCCTTTTGAATCAGTGCTGTGTACATCGGCTCCATATCCCTGTCAGTTGCTTCATAACTTAAAAAACGTAATATGCTTCATAATTATTGTTTAAGCGGCCGGATAAATTAAAGCGTCCCGACTTGTGGCTGCGTGGTAGGCGGGATTGTTCTCAGGTCACGCCTCGGATTGGGCATGAGTAGCAAATGCGGATGTTAATCCAAATAGAACGTTCTCAAATACAAAAGTCATTTTTGCTATTTGCGAATTGTGTTCAGGCTTTGTTTTCATACATCAAGTTTTTTAAACCACTTTTTTGCCGAAGGTCTGCGGTGCGGACAGCCAGGCCAGCAACAGGGCTGCCGCTCTCCCTCTTTTAATTCTATTATCATACGATTAATATGCTCTGCTCTCGTTTCAGGTTTTTTAACAATAGTAACCCAACAAATCCATTCGTTGCGTTGAATAGGCGTAAGCTTGTTCCATCGCTCAAGAATACCATCATCGAATTTCAGCGCCTTTACCATATCGTCCGGCACTTCGTGGACAACCCCGGATGCAATTTCCTTGTTCATATTTCACTGCTTTTTATTAATGTCAGTTGTCGTATAGCATTGCTTGTAGAGACTGAGATGGGGCGAAAGTATTGTAAATGTTGCGTTTAGCTCATTTTCAGCCAACGCTTTTCGGGTTTGCCGCATCAGCAGATTTTGAAATACTTCACCGCTGGGATACACAAATGCGCAATTATAGTAATGAGATTACCGAAGTATCACCTCGCTATTTACGGCACCCGATGTTATACCCTGTGCTGTTGTCTTTCATGTCAGTCGATGATTATAATTTTTTTCGTTGTAAATTGTCTGTTGTTCTCCGTTAGTCGAAGGGCATATATGCCAGAGGACAAGTTGTCACG
>CAZWXI010000101.1:0-8783 GCA_964637845.1 uncultured Hyphomicrobiales bacterium
GTTGTTAAAATAAGTAACAGAGGTAGCACCGTTATCGTAAGCAAAGTCAATTTCACGTCTGTGTAGAACATAAAGCCGATAATCCAGAAAATCAGCATCACATCGGCGATAATCATTATTAAGCCCGATGAAAACAACTGATTAAGAACTTCGACATCATTTGTGACACGAGTAACAAGTCTGCCTACGGGATTTTTGTCGTAAAATCTCATTGAGAGCTTTTGGATGTGTTCGTACAGTTTTGTTCGAATGTCGTTCAAGCAGTTCTGTCCGACCCATTGCATAATGTAGGTCAGACCGAATCTGATTGCACCATGAAGAACTAAAGCCGAGATTATGAGGACAATTACGTTAAGCAAACCTGTTTTATCGCCTACTGCAATATGGTCATCAACGGCAACTTTTACAAGGTAGGGTTTAAGAGGTGCCAAAGCCGACACAAGCAAGGTCAGAATGACTGATAGAAATACAACTAATTTGTATGGTTTGAGGAAAACAATTAATCTTTTAATAAGATTAAAATCTATCTTATTGAATTCCGAGCCAAATGTATCGCCTCGCATAATTTGCCTTACATACCTCTACGATATTTGCCACCAATAGAGTATAGTACTGACGTAATCTGTCCCATAGTGGCATATTGAACTGTATTGAGTAATTCTTCAAAAATATTTCCACCCGATATTGCGACTTCTTTCAATCTCTGAAGAGCGGCGCTGACGTCTTTTTTATTCCGCTCTTTAAATTCATTGACTTCGCTTAATCTTTGAATTTTTTCATCATCGCTTGTACGGATAATTTGCATTTTATCATAGGGGTTTTCATCAGTGGTACTAATGAATGTATTTACACCTATTATCGGGAAGTCGCCACTTTGCTTGTGGTATTCATAATACATGGATTCCTCTTGAATTTTGGAGCGTTGGTATTGTGTCTCCATTGCGCCTAAAACTCCACCGCGACGCGACAATCGCCTGAATTCCATCAAAACTGCTTCTTCGACAAGTTCTGTCAATTCTTCGATGATGAATGCTCCTTGGTTCGGATTTTCGTTCTTGAGCATTCCGAATTCTTTAGACAGTATTAGTTGAATTGCCATCGAACGCCTTACTGATTCTTCCGTAGGTGTTGTTACAGCTTCATCGTAAGAGTTGGTGTGCAATGAATTACAATTATCATAAAAAGCGAGCAGTCCTTGTAAAGTTGTTCTTATGTCATTGAAGTCAATTTCTTGGGCATGTAGCGAGCGTCCCGACGTTTGAATGTGGTATTTGAGGTGTTGGCTACGGTCCGAAGCACCGTATTTGTATTTCATCGCAACAGCCCAAATCCTGCGAGCAACCCTACCGATAACTGAATATTCGGGGTCCATTCCATTTGAGAAAAAGAACGACAAGTTTGGGGCAAAATCATCTACTTTAAGTCCACGATTTAAGAAATATTCAACATAAGTAAAGCCGTTTGCCAACGTAAATGCCAACTGCGTAATAGGATTTGCACCTGCTTCGGCTATGTGATAGCCGCTTATGCTCAAAGAATAATAATTTCTTATTTGATTTTTCGATAGATATTCCTGCAAATCTCCGATTAACTTCATTGCAAAATCAATCGAAAAAATTATCGTGTTTTGAGCTTGGTCTTCCTTGAGCATATCCGCTTGTACCGTACCTCTCAATTTGCGGAAAGTTTCGATTTTCAGTCTTTCCTTCGCATCATTGTCGAGGGTTATTCCCCGCTCATTAAGTTTTTTCAATTCACGATTGAATGCCGTCATAAAATAGAAAGCAACCATAATCGGTGCGGGGGCATTAATTGTCATCGACACGGAAGTCAGCGAATGTGTCTGGTCGAATCCGGCGAGTAGTTTATCCATGTCATCAATGTTGCAAACTGAAACTCCAGATTCGCCGATTTTACCGTAAATATCGGGTTGTTCTGCCGGATCCTCAGCATATAAAGTAATTCCGTCGAATGCAACGGAAAGTCTTTTAGCGTCGTCGTCTTTCGAAAGGTAGTGAAATCTTTTATTTGTACGCTCTGGACTTCCTTCGCCTGCAAATTGCCTTTTGGGGTCCTCGGTAGTACGTTTAAAAGGGAATACGCCGGCTGTATAGGGAAATTCTCCGGGCAAATTTTCCAAATAGCAAAATTCTATTATGCTCTTCCAATTGCTGAATCTGGGCAAAGCAACCTTAGGAATTTTACTGCCGGACAGTGACTTTGTGAACAAATTAATTGATAGCTCTTTTCCTTGTACGGAATATTTAATTTCATCTAATGAATATTTTTCAATATTTTTATTCCAATTAATGATATATTTTTTGCTTTCTTCTGTCAATTCGTCGTAAAAATATTCGGCATCGGCTTTTAGTCTTGCAGACAGTTCTGTATCATTAGTTGTTTCGTAAGCAATTTTAAAGGAATATGCTTTTTCGGCTATATCAGCTTGCTGCTTTGCCTGCAATTTATAATGAGTGACTGATTCTGCTATTTCGGATAGATAACTGACCCTGTCGTGGCTAATCAAACTATAATCTGCAACATGTTTTATGGGCATTTTAGCGATATACTCATTATCTAACCCGATGGATTGAGCATCAAAACTTGATGAAACATCCTTAAAAAGTCTGTTTAGTCCGGTATTGTTAAAATGATTACTACTACACGCGTACACGGGTAGTTCAAGTTCATCAAGTGGTACAGATTTGTCTGCTTTCACGCTCCGGCTCCTCAAATAATTAATCTTTACTTCACGATAAGCATCTTCGGAGCCGCGTTTTTCGAACTTGTTAATGACAATATAATCGGCTTTGTCGAGCATATCAATTTTCTCTAACTGCGTCGGGGCGCCGAACTCGGCAGTCATTACATAAACTGACTTATCGCTGATAGAGACCACTTCGCTGTTTGCTTGTCCGATACCCGAAGTTTCGACAATAATCAAATCGAAGCCACATGATTTTAGCACTGCAATCGCATCAATAATACTTTCGGAAATCTCCGATTTGCTCGTGCGTGTAGCAAAACTTCTGAAAAAAACGTTTCGATTGTAAATTTGATTATACCTTATCCTATCACCAAGCAAAGCTCCGCCTGTATTGCTTTTAGAAGGGTCAACCGCAAGGACGCCGATTTTGAAGTTTTTTGTAGATGACAAAAAGCGTCCAATTATTTCATCAATTAAAGAGCTTTTGCCGCTACCCCCCGTACCTGTTACGCCGAGCACGAGCGATTTGCCTTTGTCATGATTCCTATAGGCTTCTCTAAAGTGCTCACGATTGCAATCATCAGTACAATTCTCGAAAAATGACAGTTGTTTGGCTATGATAAAAGTGTTGTCGGTGCTGTTAGCTTTAATAATATTATCGTTTAACTTAAATTTATTTATGCTTTTTCTGTGCACGTTTATCCGATTAATTATATCGTCAGCGATACCGTCAATGCCGATTTTTTGTCCTTCGGTTGCATGATATATTCGAGCAACGCCGTGAGCTTCCAAAGCAGATGCTTCAGACGGCAATATAACGCCTCCGCCTCCACCGAAAATCAAAATATCCGAAGCATTACTACCTTTAAGCACATCCACCATATAGTGGAAATACTCATTATGACCACCTTGGTAAGAGCTTACAAGGATTGCATCGACATCTTCCTGCAAAGCAGCCGTAACTACTTCGTTTACAGAACGATTATGACCGATGTGGATAATCTCGGCTCCCCGCTTTTGGAGTAGTCTTCTGAACAAATTAATCGAAACGTCGTGACCGTCGAACAATGCGGCAGCTGTAACTACTCTGATTTTTTGCATTTATGCTCCGAACATCATTTTAATATTATAATTTATGAGAGACGAAAAAAAGTCGATTTGTTTTATACGAATCGACTCTAAAAAATACTTGATTAGTGTGTTAATTATTTGAAAATATGTGCCGCTTCCTCAATTGCGGAATTCAATTTGCCAAAGTCGATGCTGAACTCGTCGTCCTGTTTACTCAGAAATGAAACTAAATTTTCTGTGGCTATATTTCCCACTAGATCATTTTGAGCCATGGGGCATCCTCCGTAACCCTTGATAGCCGAATCAAACCTTCTGCAACCGCTTGTGTAAGCGGCTTGAACTTTTTCAAGCCATTTATCAGGGCTACTGTGTAAATGAGCACCAAATTCGATAAATGGAAATTCTCTTGTAAGATTTGTGAAAAGATGGGTAATGTTTCCGGGATTTGATACACCGATTGTATCGGATAAAGCAATCGTATGAATACCGATATCGGTGAGTTGCTCGATTCTTCTGCCTATTTCATCGAAGTTCCATGGGTCGCCGTACGGATTACCGAACGCCATTGAAAGATAAATTATTAATTCTTTGTGTGTACGATTGCAAACGCCTTGAATTTCTTCAACCCGTGCAAGTGATTGGTCAATTGTCGAATTTGTATTCTTTTTTTGAAAAGTCTCAGAAACCGAAAACGGAAAACCGAGAAAATCAATTTCATCAAACATCGACGCCTCTTCGGCACCACGAAGATTAGCAACTATTGCTAAAAGAAACGATGATGAACTGTTTAATTCCAATTGGCTTAAAACGTCAGATGTGTCACGCATTTGTGGTATAGATTTAGGAGAAACAAAGGAGCCGAAATCAATCGTATCGAATCCAACTTCGAGCAGTTTGTTTATGTATTTGACTTTTGACGCAGTGGGGATAAATTCTTCAATGCCTTGCATTGCATCGCGAGGGCATTCAATAACGCGAGTCATCTTAAATCCTGTAATCCTTTATCATTTAATCGAAACATCCAATTATGCGTGAAATGATTAATCTTTGAATTTCGGAAGTACCCTCGCCGATTTCAAGTAACTTTTGGTCACGATAAAATCGCTCAGCATCGTATTCCTTCATCAATCCGTAACCGCCATGTATTTGCACACAATGGTCAGCGGCTTTATGCGCAAGCTCGGAACAATACAATTTGGCGATAGCGGATTCTTTTGTGATTTTTTCACCGCGTTGAGCCATTCGGCACACTTCATAAAGGTAGTTACGTGCAAGTTCTATACCCATATCCAAATCAGCAAGTTTGAATGCATTTGATTGATAAGTAGAGATAGCGCGTCCGAATGTTTTGCGTTGTTTTGCATATTTTAGTGCAGAGTCAAAAGCACCTTGGGCAAGTCCAAGTCCCATTGCCGCAATTGAGAGTCTTCCCTTATCCAAAGTAGCAAGCATCTGTTTAAATCCGTCCCCCCTTTTCCCGAGAATCGCTCCATTGCTTACCTTGCAGTCCGCGAAATAGAGTTCAGATGTATTTGAAGAACGCCACATCATTTTTCCCTTCATGGGTCGGGTTTCCATTCCGGGATTATTATTTTCTACGACGAATGAAGTAAATTCTTTGCGACCATCGGGTTGCTGTCCTGTAACAGCAAGGACAGTCGAGCCGAGTGTTATGTCTGTTGATGCATTCGTGATGAATATTTTCGAACCGTTAATAATCCAGTCACCTTGTTGCTGATAGGCGCGGGTTTTTGTATTGCCTGCATCCGAGCCTGCTTCGGGTTCAGTAAGACCGAATCCCCAAAGCTTTCCGGCGGCTAACTGCGGTAAATATTCCTCTTTTTGGTGTTCATTCCCGTAATCGTACAAGGGTCCTATGCCAAGCGAGTTATGCGCGGCGATTGTTGCGGCTTGAGAACTGTCAACTCTCGCGATTTCCTCGACAATTATGATATAGGACAAATAATCTAAGTCACTCCCGCCGTATTTCTCGGGTAAGAAGGCTCCCAAATATCCCATTTCTGCCATTTGAGCCGTTATCTCGTACGAAAATTCTTCATGCTCGTCTAAATCTTTTACTTTTGGTTTAATGACTTCTTCAGCGAATCGGCGTACCGAGCCCCTTAGAAAAACTTGTTCCTCGCTTAGATTTCTGTTGATTGTCATCTGATTTATTTCATTTCATTCATAAAGTCGTTAAACGTTGAATTTTTCAATTAATTTTAGATAAAAGACTAAATTTGGATTATAGTTTTAATAGCGAATATAATATTTATTCTGCAACAATTAATCATTTGCTCTAATTAATGTCGTATCGTTTTTGAAGTCCAACTTCAATTGCTCGCCAAATGTTTTTTCATCATTATCAAGACTTGATAATGACAAACCGATTAATCTGATTCTTTTTTGCGGAAAAATCGGTGTATAGAGCAGTTCATGAGCTATAGCTAAGATTTCTTCAAATTCGCTTATATAGTGCGGGAGAGTTTTCGAACGTGTTGTAATTTCAAAATCGAAGTATTTGATTTTCAACGTCACTGTTCTACCCGAAGAGTCGGATTTTTTGATTCTTTTAACCAATATATCGCTAATTCTCTCAACAGCTTTGATTATTTCATCTTTTCGAAAAACATCTTCAAGAAAAGTGCGCTCTGCACCGATTGATTTACGAATTCTTTCTGAAATCACCTCTCTATTATCAATACCTCGAGCCATATTATAAAGATATTCTCCGAATTTCCCGAAATCGTGGAGCAATTGGAATTTTGATAGCTTTTTGAGGTCTTTGCCGTTACGAATGTCTTGCTCATGCATCTTAACGGCAGTGGCTTTACCGACACCGGGAAATTTTTCAATATCAAGCGATTCGATGAATTTTTCTGCCATTTCCGGAGTTATTACAAATAAACCGTCAGGTTTATCATAGTCGGAAGCGATTTTTGCTAAAAATTTATTGTACGATACCCCAGCGGATGCTGTCAGTTCAGTAGATTCTTTTATTCTTCGCTTGATTTCTTTAGCTATAAGCGTAGCAGATGGGTTATTGACTTTGTTACTTGTCACATCTAAATATGCTTCGTCGAGTGACATAGGTTCTACGAGTTCGGTATATTCATAGAATATCTGCATGATTTGGTTAGACGCTTCTTTATATGCTTGAAATCTACCTGGGACAAATATCAAATGCGGACATTTCCGTGCGGCTACAACTGAGGGCATTGCAGAATGAATTCCGTATTTCCGGGCCTCGTAGCTTGCCGCCGCTATCACACCGCGTTTTTTCGGACTCCCCACAACGACGGGTTTACTACGTAATTTGGGATTATCGCGTTGCTCAACAGCAACAAAAAAAGCATCCATGTCAATATGAATAATTTTCCTTATCACTTACCAAAAATATGTTATTCTTGTGAGATTATTTACCACTATTTGAAAAATCGCTGAATTTGTAAAAATAATTGTTTGATTAGATGTAATGATTTGATATATTTAAAAACTTTTAAACATGATATTTCAAAAATAAAAATTGGAGATAATATGGATTACCTACTTACCGAAGAGCAAATAATGCTCAAAGAAATGGTGAGCAAATTTGCTAAAGAGCGTATCGGTCCCGTTGCTGCTGAAAATGAGCGAAATCACATCTTCCCGGCTGACATTATTCGAGAAGCAGGCGAATTAGGGCTTATGGGAATTGCATATCCTACGGAATACGGTGGGGCAGGAATGGATTATATTTCATATATGTTGGCTGTGGAAGAAGTTTCTCGCTGGTGTGCCTCTACAGGAGTCATCATTTCTGCTCATTCGTCACTTGTTTGCGACCCGATTTATCGATTCGGAACAGAAGAGCAGAGGCAAAAATATTTGCCTTCATTGCTTTCCGGTGAAAAAATTGGTGCTTTTTCGTTAAGCGAATCAGGAGCGGGGTCGGATGCTGGTGCTACAAAAACTACCGCCGTACTGCAAGGCGATAAATGGCTACTCAACGGCGCTAAACTTTGGGCTACAAACGGTAATGAAGCAGACATTTATCTCCTTATTGCTTCGACTGAACCGAGCAAGAAAGTCAAGGGCATTTCAGCTTTCATCGTTGAAAAAGATACACCCGGATGCTATATCGGGAAACTTGAGCGGAAACTTGGTATCAAATCATCGTCTACGGCAGAAATTATTCTCGAAAATGTGGAATTACCCCAAGAGGCACTTCTGGGAGAAGTAAATCAGGGTTTCAAGATTGCGATGGTCACATTGGACGGCGGAAGATTAGGTATAGCTTCGCAAGCATTAGGTATTGCACGTGCCTCCATAGAAGACTCCATTAAGTATTCAAAAGAGAGATTTCAATTCGACCAGCCCATTGCGAATTTCCAAGCTATTCAATGGATGATTGCCGATATGTGGGTTAGATACGAGGCATCATGGCTTCTGACTTGGCGTGCGAGTAAAATGAAAAACGAAGGTTTTGATTATTCGCGTGAAGCTGCCATGGCTAAACTTGACGCATCGGAAACAGCAATGTTCTGTGCAAATAAAGCTATTCAAATTCACGGCGGATACGGCTATACGGAAGATTTCAACGCCGAACGTTACTACCGAGATGCAAAAATCACCGAAATTTACGAGGGTACAAGCGAAATCCAGCGCCTTGTCATTGCGAGAAGTCTATTAAAATAATCATAAAGCAAACCGGACTAGTGGTCGTGCTCGATGACAACTCTTCCGGTTTGTTTACCTTCGAGTATTTTAGTGATTTCTTTGTCAAGTGAATCAAGTTTGATTGTATTTAGGAAAGCTCCCGGCAATTCAACTTTCCAATCAATTGCCAATTTATCCCAAACGAAAAGTCTTTGGTCCATGGGACGCGATGCTGAGTCAATTCCGCAAAGTGTAACGCCACGGATTAAAAACGGATATATGGAAGTCGTCAAAACATCGCCCGAAACATTGCCTACAACACAAACGCATCCGTGTTGCTGCGTCGAACGAATAACACTCGATAAAG
>CAZWXI010000102.1:0-8735 GCA_964637845.1 uncultured Hyphomicrobiales bacterium
TTTGTCCAATCACTAAACAGATTAAAGGTTATCCTTTTGAAGTGATGTTGCCCTCAAATCTTCCTGTAACAGGTGTTATTATTTCCGACCAAATTAAAAGTCTTGACTGGAAAGTAAGAAATGCAGAGTTTATCGTAAAAGCACCCAAAAAAGTGTTGAACGAGACAATTAATAAGTTTTCTACTCTTGTGAAGGTGTAAATATGAAATTATTAATCTTGTTATTTGCTTTTGTATTCTTTTGTTCAAATACTTTTTCGCAAAAAGTCAAGCTACACTCTATTGTTGAACAAACTATTGATGATGACAAAAAGCAGGCAATCAAAGTGTGGGAAAAATTACTTTACAGCTTAGATGAAGTAGAAAGAAGAGAATTATGGAATGTTTATGAAAAAACAAATTCGGGAGTGAACATGCACTATTTTAACAAGTTTTTTTTCAATATGGAAGAGAAGAAACTTTGATTTTTTTAAAATCCTACGGTCTGAATATTGAGTATTATAGTGATGTTCTCATTATAACTACAATGTTTTCGTATTTTCCATTAAGCATATCAGGTTCTTCAATCCATAATCAAAATCCCGCTGCTATTGTCAAAATAGTTGCTATCAAGAAAAACAATATGTATTACTTGAAAAAAGTTGACAAGGATTCAACAAGCTGGATATTGAAAGATATTAACACAACTATGAATTTTTATGGTGATGGTAACGTTTTTATTACTCCCAGAGGTAGCCTGCATATTGGTAGAATTACAATGCAAAGAAAAGGCGGGACACCTGATCCTACAAAGATACAATTTAAGTTTAAACCCTGTGAACTATTTGAGATTGCATAAAAAATGGAATTAAATAAAATATATCTTGGTGATTGTATTAAAATAATGCAAGATTTACCAAATGGTTCAATTGATTTGGTTTTTGCAGATCCTCCATTTAATATTGGTTTAAAATATGATATATATAATGATAAAAAATCATACAGCGAATATTTTGAATGGTCCGAAAAATGGATTAAAGAAGCATTTAGAATTTTAAAGAATTCCGGCTCAATTTACATTGCCATAGGAGATGAATTCGCTGCTGAAATTAATATAATATTAAAGAAAGCAGGTTTTAATTTTAGGAATTGGATTATTTGGTATTATACATTTGGACAAAATCAGAGGAAGAAATTTAATAGGGCACATACTCATATATTGTATTTTACAAAAGATAATGAAAAATTTACCTTTAATATTGATAATGTAAGAGTTCCTTCAGCAAGACAATTAGTATATAACGATAAAAGAGCACATCCAAAAGGGAAATCACCAGATGATGTTTGGGAATTTTCAAGAGTCTGTGGCACTTTTAAAGAAAGGATAGGTGACCACCCATGTCAAATGCCAGAAACCCTATTAGAACGGATTATTTTAGCTAGTTCAAATGAAAATGATATAGTGCTTGACCCATTTGGAGGTACTGGAACTACAGCGGCTGTTGCAAAAAAACTTAAAAGAAATTATATTACAATGGATATTTCAGAGAGTTATTATGAAGAGTGATAACTCAAAGATTAAACGGGAATATTCATGAAATTAAAAGGAATGGATTAGAAAGAAATACTTCAAATAGTGAATCTTTATTTTAAATAATTTTAAAACAAGCCCCTTCCCCCGAAGGGCTTCTCTACCTTTTATGAAAGCCCAAAGACGCTAATTTTTGTTTTGCAATTAATTGTTCCGTTTCTTGGCGTGCTCTTAGGAAAGATTCGGCAAGTTTTCGGGCTTCTTTGTCAAACTTAGCTCCATTCATTTCTTTAAGTGCTTAATCAAGTGTTTGAAATCATCGGATTCATTTACAAGTACACTAAACAAAACCTAATGGCTTTTCAATGCAAAATATTGATAAAACTAAATCGTATTAAAAATTGAGGTAAATGATATGAAATATACCAAATATTTTGAATATATAAAACTTAGACAGGATAGAACTGAGATTAAAGAAGAATGGATTGCCAAAGCTTTTTTCGAGCCGGTTTATGAAGTAGTTCAAAACGACGGGAGAATAAAGAGATGGGCGAAAATCCCTGATGCCGACGATAAGTATTTAAGAATAGTAATTCTTGAAGATAACGAAACTGTACATAACGCTTTTTTTGACCGTTCATTTAAGGAGAAATTATAATGCAAATCAAATATTTTCAAGATACAGACACATTATTGATAACCTTCAATAATAATTTGATTCATGAAACAAAGGATATTAATGAAAATACCCTTGTTGAACTCGATGAAAATGGCAATGTAGTAAGTATGACATTCGAGCATGCCAAAAGTATTGCCAACCTCAATAATATTTCTTATCAACAATTAGCAATTTCATGATTCTGATATTATTCAGCCCTTCCCCCGAAGGGCTTTTCTACTTTTTATGAAATGCCCAAAGCGCTAACTTTTGTTTTGCAACTAATTGTTCTGTTTCATGGCGTGCTTTTAGAAAAGGTTGTGGTATAATAACAAATCTGAACATCTTCAATCCATTTCGATGATAAGGTTCGAGATTGTTGAAAATCAAAATCTACAATACCTTCGGTAAATTGTTGATGGCAGAACAGACATTCTTATCTGTTAATAATGAAAAGTTCAAGGTAGAACAGACATTCTCTTGCCTGAACGGCAATCTCAACTCATAACTGCAAAAATCCTACCTTTTTATAAACTTTGCGTAATGTACGGAGTGCTGTGTGGCGGGCTTTTTCACCGCCTTCATGCAGTATTTCGGAAAGTTCGTCTTTGCCGGCAATCAAATCATTATAACGGTTACGTAGCGGACGGATAAACTCTGCTACCGCTTCACCTACGGTTGCTTTGAAATCTTCGTAACCCTTGCCTGAAAAGTTCAGTTCGATTTCTTCCAAGCTCAATCCCGAAGCTATGTGATACAATGTCATTAGGTTTGATATTCCGGGTTTATTCTTCTCATCAAAGCGGATTTCGCTTCCCGAATCAGTTACTGAGCGTTTTATTTTGTTTATGATTTGGTCGTCGGTGTCAGTAAGAAATATTGTTGAACTATGAATCGGGTCGGATTTAGACATTTTTTTTTCGGGTTCCTGTAAACTCATTATTCGTGCCCCAATTTTTGGGATGTATGGTTCAGGAATTTTAAAAGTGTCTGAGTAATTATGATTGAAACGTTGGGCGAGATTTCGGGCTAGTTCGAGATGTTGCTTCTGGTCTTCGCCAACGGGTACAAGGTCAGCTTGATACAATAAAATATCCGCCGCCATAAGTACGGGATATGTAAAAAGACCAACATTAATGTTTTCAGAATGTTGCTTAGATTTATCTTTAAATTGAGTCATTCTACTGCATTCACCCATACCGGTGAATGTATTAAGTACCCAAGTAAGCTGAGAATGTTCGGGGACATGGGATTGAATAAAGAGAGTTGAATTTTGCGGGTCAATACCTGAAGCAATAAACATAGCGGCAGTTGCCATCGTTCTTTTTCTTAAATCGGCGGGATGCTGTTTTGTGGTGATGGCGTGTAAATCCGCAATCATGTAATAGCAATCGTATTCATGCTGTAATTTAACCCAATTTGTTAATGCTCCGGTGAGGTGACCTATTGTTAAGGTACCTGATGGCGTTACTCCGCTTAAAATTACTTTCTTCTGTTCCATTGTCTCGTACTTTAAATTGAATTATCAATATTACGTTTTTTCAACTGCTAAATTTTAATTAAAGCTCTCTAATTTTCTTCCCATCAGCAAGAAACTTTGTTAAAATACTCTAAATTTATAATCAATGTTATTTTAAATTAGGTATGAATTAAAATAGCTTTCTGAAAATTACGTGAAGTAAAATTTAATCGTTCAGGGAGTTATATGAAAATGATTATTGTTGTGTTCTCTATTCTTTTCATCTTTTTAATAAATGATTCTCTCGCACAAAATACAGTAACCGGGTTTGTATTCGAAGACGTGAACTTAAACGGTATTTTCGATGAAGGGGAGAAGGCAATCCCGGCAGTTGCCGTATCCAATGGTATTGATGTAGTAGTAACAGATGGCGCCGGGCAATATAAATTACCGATTTCTGATGATATGATTATTTTTGTTATAAAACCGCCTAATTATAAGTATCCAGTCAATCAACAAAATTTCCCGCAATTTTATTATAATCACAAACCTAAGGGTTCGCCACGCCTCGAATATGAAGGTGTTAAGCCGACAGGTCAGTTACCAAAGCAAGTAAACTTTCCTTTAATCAAAAATAAAGTTGAAAGCGAATTCAGCATTGTAGTAATATCCGACCCGCAGTTATTTTCCGAGAAAGACGCCGAATATTACCGAAAAGATATTATCGAAGATATACCCAATCCAAAAAGACATGCATTTGGTGTTACAACGGGCGATATAGTGCATGATGACTTGAACTTGTTTAAAATCATCAATGCTGAAACTGCCAAAGCTGGAATCCCATGGTTTCATGTTATGGGTAATCACGATATGAATTTCGATGCTAAAACTTTCGAGTATGCCGACGAAACCTTCGAGTTACACTACGGACCTTCGACTTTTTCCTTTAACCACGGCGAAGTACATTTCATTATGATGCGAGATGTTATTTTCCCAAACGATAAAACCGAAAGCTTTTATGTCGGAGGTTTTTATGAAGACCAATTGAAATTTGTTCGGAACAATTTGAAATTTGTACCTAAGGATAAGCTAATTGTAATTTTTGTACATATCCCCATTGTCGATGAAGAGCTCCGAAGCGAGTCTTTTTTAGATGATAGCCGAAATAGATTATTTGAATTACTCAAAGATTATCCGAATACATTGTCGATATCCGGACATACTCACATCCAAAAACATTATTTTGTGAGCACGAAAGAAGGTTGGCAGCGTCATAAACCGCACCATCACTATAATATTGGTACAGCTTCCGGAGATTGGTGGTCAGGCTCACCTAAATCAAACGGCTCTCCCGATGCTACTATGCGTGATGGCACTCCCAACGGGTATAATATTATCAAATTCAAGGGTAATACATATTTTTATGATTACAAGTCTTCATCGAAACCCGAAAACTATAAAATGCGGCTTTATGGACCAAAGAAAGTGAGAGCAAATATCTACAATGGTGGGGACATCTATGTTAATTTTTTCCAAGGTACACCGCAAGATACTGTATTATTCAGTATTAACGGCAGTGAATGGAAGCCGATGAGATATACCATTGAGACGGACCCTTTTAGTCAGGCACAAAGATACATATGGGACAATGCCGATGTGCTTCCTCAGGGTAACAGACCATCGGCTCCGGAATTATGCTATCATCTATGGAAAACGCGAATACCGACCAATCTTCCCATCGGCAGGAACCGTATTTTTGTAAAAGTTATTGACATTTTAGGCAGAACATACGAAGATACCTTCAATTTCGAAGTTGTAAAGTAGATTTATAATTGTGATTTATGAATTCAAAATGAAGTAAAAATTAATTTTACATTTATTGAAAATATTTTGTAACTTTTTGAATATTTGATGTTTCTTTTACAGTGTATAAAATGGAAATAATATATTTCATTAATGAAAGGGTAGCATCATGAGAAAGTTTTTTTTGATTTCGGCAATTTTTACTTTTTTGCTTTGCAATTTACCTCTGCTCTCACAAAATCAGACCTCAATTAGGCTTGTTGACCCGCAAGGAATGTGGAGGCAATCAAAAGCTACAATGGATAGCTTAACTGTAATAATTCAACCTTTCGGGGGTTATACACAAATTTCATACTTGGTGAACATTTCTACCAGAAGCACTACATTTGATAATATCAAAGATACTGTAGAAATTGAGTCTTTTTTTGTCTTACCGGAATCAGCAATTGTTAATGATTCCTGGCTTTGGGTGGAGGATACTCTCGTTTTTGCAGATTTGATAGACCGATGGACGGCAAGCCGGATTTATGAAAATATTGTTCATAGGACTCGACGGGACCCTTCTTTATTTTTGAAAAACAACTCCACTCAATACGAATACAGACTTTTTCCGTTAGCAGGCACTCAATATCGAAAATTTCTTATTAGCTTTTTAATCCCGAATAATGTTGTTGGTGAAATGTTTGAATTTGCGGTCCCTACAATTTGGTTCAGCCAAACAAATACACCGGCATACATGAAATTGGTATTAATTGATAATCCTAGTGTTAAGGATTTGTATTTTTGGCATCGAAGCCAACCCATCGAGATGAATACTGTAAGTGATTATTTCTTTGGACAATATAAATTTGTAAACTTAGCATTTCAAGATTTCTTGAGCAATCCAAAATTCCGATATTCAGCCAATTTTAATAAAGGTTTGAGCATCTCGAATTACAATGTTGGTGGTGAAAAATATTATCACATGATTTTTGATAAGGCTTCAATTACTGTAGGTTCCAAACCTACAAAACACTTATATCTTTTTGAATATTTGGGTGGAAAAGCAATACATAATTTATCAAGCACAATTGATGTGTTTTTTGAACAACTCAACACGATATATAATTCCAATGATATAATCAATATTATGTACTGCAATAATGTCAGCGAAGTTAAAACTTTACGCGATGAATTTGTCAATGCAAGTGCCGAGAATCTGAGTCGGCTGAAGGACGAATTAAAATCAAAAATGCAGTCAATAGCAGGTTTTCTGAACCTTCCATTGCTCCTAAACAGCGCTGTTTCGTATATTATGGAAAAAGATACAAATGCATCAATAGTCATTTTCTCCAATAGCGACGAGCTTGGCACTACGGAAATCGGCAATGCACTCGTAAGTAATATTATGTCGAGGTCGAAAGGCAAAATACCATTCTATGCATTAGATTACGGCAAAGTGGGGTCTTATCGAAGATTTACAATCAACAACCAAAATTATTATGGTAATGAGTATCTGTATCTTAATCTTTCAATGATGACAGGTGGAGAATATTTGCCGATTTGGAGAAGTAAAACAGAATATACAACGCTTTTTAACGATTTTAAAAACATCTCAATTGTAAGTGCAAAAGATTTTAACTATTATTTATTCACCAAGGACGGCTTTACATTTCAAAATTTCAATCCCTTGCCGGTTAGCACCGAGGCACCAAACATTGTATCGAGCATCGGTAAATATGTTGGCAGTGACGAATTTATTGCCAGATTCACTTATATTTTTGATAATAAGCCCGTTATAAGCGAAATTACGATTAAAAGCGATGAAATTTTAAGAAATACTGCTCTACCGCAAATTTGGGTTGGAAATTATATAAGAGATTTAGAAAATGTCAAAAATCATTCAAATAAACAGAAAAAAGAGATTATTGACATTAGTATGAGGCATAGAGTTCTCTCGCTTTATACAGCTTTTCTTGCCTTAGAACCATGGATGCGGGATTCTCTGCTTGGTGGAAATGACCCGGATGACCCGGTTCTTAGCGATATCGAAGATGAAATCGAAATTATCAAGAGCAACTTTGGTATTGCTATCAATCCCAACCCCGCAACTACGAATGCAACGATAAAATTAAATGCTCCTATTTCGACTACAATTAATTCAATTGCTATCTATGACATGAAAGGCACATTAGTTCGTAAACTTGACACACCGTCAAATCCAATTTTCGGAGAGTATCAAGTTTTCTGGGACTTGCTTGATGAGTATGGAAACAAAGTCGCTGACGGCGTTTATTATGTAATAATAGATGTTGGACTGAAATCAATCACACAAAAAATCGTAGTAGTTAAATAAATTATCCACTAATTTAAACAAAAGATGGATTGAATAATCTGTCTTTTGTTTTACGTTTTATTTCTATTTGTCTTTACTCTCGGATCCGACTCCTTCAGCCACCGGTTCGTGGTTTGCGGAAAGCCCTTTTTCGATTTCGAATGTATGGTTAGTTGAATCAGCAATTGCGGCGGATATGCTTACTTCATGAGTATCATCTGAATATTCGTGCTCATGGACATGATGATAGCCATCAATCATTGACTTGAAGTTCGCTGTTACAGTTTCTCCATGAGTAGCTAAATATATGTGAGCAAACATAAAAATACTTAGGAAGAAGCCTACAACGCTATGCAAAACTGCCATGGGCCAAACTCCTCCCATACCCATAAAATCAGCGGGTGCAAGTTCCGGAAATAAAAGCAGCCAGCCGCTAATAATGCTGAGAGGCATCATGAAAAACATTATCCCAAAATAAGTAATTTGTTGCAAAGGATTAAACTTGTCCTTTTCGGATACGTGATAGGGGTGAGGCTCTCCGCGAAATATACCGTAAAGATAATATCTGCCTTGCTTGAGCATTCTTGCGTAAATGCCTTTGAATACCGGTATGTAATATCTCCAATTTCCGGATTTAATATTTAAGACAGTAAAATAAATAAACAGGAAACTGAGTAGTACCCCTGCTACATTATGAGTAACTATTGCTGTTGCAAATGGCATCAATAAATCGTTTGAAGCAGAGTAATGTATGCTTAATCCTGTAATTATCAATATTGTAAATAAAATTGCATTTATCCAATGCCATATTCTCAACCATAATGGATATAAATATAATTTTTTCATACTTGCTCCGGTGTACGCAACTTTCGCGAACGAATTCTTAGAAATGCGTGTATTGAAATCCCGATAACAGTGAATGCAAAAATAATGCCGCTCATGGTGTCTAAATATATATTTCGGGTTGTGCCGATTACATAGGCGTCGCTCAG
>CAZWXI010000103.1:0-8722 GCA_964637845.1 uncultured Hyphomicrobiales bacterium
AAAAACAACAACTCCAAATTTCATGCTCAATTCACCTCAATTAACTCTACCAAATAATCTTCAATTATTGGATTTGCAATTATTTGCTTGCATGCCGAATTAACCAATTCCATCGCCGATTGCTCATTTTCTGCTTCAAGGATGAGCGTAACGAATTTACCGATACGTACGGTATTTAGGGCTTCAAAACCTATAGAATGAAGGGCATGCTCGACAGTTTTACCTTGTACATCTAGTATGCCTTCTCTCAATGTAATTTTGATATTTGCTTTGTATTTGCTCATTTTGCGTTAGTTTATATTAGCAAAAACCAAAAATACGAAAAAAACAACAATTATCATGGTGTATAAATATCGTCGCTTTCATCAAGTTCCTCCTCGGGTTCAACATCAGTTTTAATAAAGCTAATGAAATGTCTCACTGAACTTACGACAATATAGAAAATCATAAAAGGGAACACAAACAAACCCTTGGTTACTATAGCCAGTATTACGCCCAAAATAAATGCAACTGTTACTATCGGTCTTTCAAGAAATGATTTCTTAGTAGGGCGGGGTATATTATCGAATTTAATTGCAGATACCATCGCATAAGAAACAAGAATTATCAGTATAAATGTAGCAATCTCTTGAATTTCGGTTGAGATATAACGCGACGGCATAATGAATATTATATAGGAAACTATTGTCAATGCCGCCGCAGGAATTGGCAAACCCTTGAAGTATTGCTTATCCTCGACTATATCTATAATCTGTATATTAAATCGTGCCAGTCTCGAAGCACCAGCAATTGCAGGTAGAGCGGCGAATAGTATCCCGATTTCACTATAGTTGACGAAAAAAACTTGGTAAATCATGAAAGACGGGGCTATACCAAAAGATACCACATCACAGAGCGAATCCAATTCAGCACCGAATTCACTCGTTGCATTAATCAATCTTGCCATTATGCCGTCAAGCATATCGAATATAGCAGCGATAAGAATAAATATGGCACCGCGTTCGATATCGCCTTTTGATATATAAACAATGGCGGAAAAACCAGCAAATAAATTAACAAGCGTGAATAAGTTTGGTACAATTGACCTTGTGATTCGTATTTTTGCCATTTTCTTGCTATTTGTTTCGGATTTTTAGCTTACCAAGTATTGTTTCACCGGCGCTAACTCTGTCATTTATATTAACGTATAACTGGCAATCCAATGGTACGAATAAATCCATTCGGGAACCAAATTTCATCATACCGAAGCGATTGCCGGCTTCTATTTCGTCCCCGATTTTTAGCTCGCATACAAGTCTTCTCGCTAAGGTGCCTACAATTTGTTTGAATAAAACCCTGCCATATTTTGTCTTAACACCGATTTTTGATTGTTCGTTAAACTCTGATGACTTTGGATGATAAGCAAGCAAATATTTACCTTTACGGTAATTGTAATATTCCACAATTCCCGTCACAGGCACTCTATTCACATGCACATCCAACGGAGATAAGAATATGCTCAACCTTTTACATTTTTCTTTGAGATAATCATTTTCTACAGTTTCGATTATTTCTACAATTTTGCCGTCAGCAGGCGAGAGAACAAAAGAGTCATCATTTTTTACTTTTTCGGGAATATTTCTTTCGGGGTCCCTAAAAAAAATAAAAACCATTACTATCAATACAATTCCGGGCAAATACATAAACAAACTTACTGTGAACTTGTCAATGTAATACCCCAGAGCCAAGAATAATACTCCTGCGAAAAGCATTATTACAATATTATCAATTCCGTATTTAGTTAACATGACTAAAAAGATTGTTGAAAACTTTATTTAATATTTTGTTTAAGCAATACTAATTTTGTATTTTAATAAATTAAGATTGCAAAATAATAAAATGTTTAAATTATATAATAAGATTGGGGAAAAATCATGAAATTTCGCGTTTCATTATCAGAATTTCAACAAGCATTAGCCAAGACATTACCGGCAATTCCGAGAAGGGCAACAATACCGATATTAGAGCATCTCTATTTTTCGCTTGATGATAATACGTTGAGCGTAATCGGTACTGACCAAAGCATCACCATAATGACTTCCATTCAAGTGGATGCAGAAGTCGAGGGGAAAGTGCTTGTGCCTGCTAAAATGCTTGATGATTTAGTTAAAACCCTTGGTAACGCAGGTAATTTAGAGTTTGTAACAGATACGACAAATTTTGAAATAAAGCTCTTTGTCGAAAGAGGCAAATATAATATGAAGGGATTGAATCCTGATGAATATCTTGATTTGCCGGAATTGTTTGAGTCGAAAAAGCCTGATTACGAAGCGGCGATGAAAGACGGTACAATCGAAAGCGGCATTTCGGCGGCCTTTTTTGTAAAGGAGGACATTGTACGATTAGCCGAAAAAACTATGGTTGCTGTTTCCGAGGACGAGTACCGCCCTGCGATGACAGGCATTTTATTACAATTCCGCGAAAGCTACGTTAATGCGGTCTCGACAGATAGTTTTCGTTTGGTTAAAGCAACAGTTCACTCAGAAAAAGTATCTTTTCCGCAAAACTTTGATGTCATTCTGCCGGCCAAATCGATGGAATTACTCAGTAAGACAGACAGCGATTTAGTGATGTCGTTCATTGAATCATTCGGCAAAATAACTCATGCGAGATGCGACTCGGGCAACACAATCTTTATTACAAGGATTATTAATGAAAGATTCCCACCATACGAGTCTGTCATTCCTCAGAACAATGCAATTATACTGACAGTTGACAGAAAAGAGATGCTGGCGGCTATTAAAAGTGTTTCATTGTTTGCAAATTCAATCTCAAAACAGATTCGATTACAAGCTTACAGCAATACTCTAATACTTCATGCCGAAGATGAAGAAACGGGCAAAAGTGGGAAACGTGAAATTGCTTGTGATTTAAATTACGAATCTTTCGAAATTGGTTTTAATTTCAAATATATAGAAGATGCATTCAACAACATTAATGACAACGAAACCGAAGATAATCACGTTATAATGTCCTTCTCAGAGCCGAATAGACCTTCGTTGGTAAGACCAAAATCCGAGAAAGAGGAACTGCTAATGCTTGTGATGCCGGTTAGAATCAATTAATTTTTGTTTTTATCATTTAAGTTTTTTCGTTATATCCATTAACCATAAACTTGAAAAAGTCTATGGTTATTGTTTATTTACATAGATTAGAACTGTAAACTCGAGAATTGCATCAAATGAAAGTAAAACAATTACATATAGTAAACCTTAGAAATCATTCAGATACAAAAATTGACTTTTGCGATTCGACCAATATCATATATGGCTTAAACGGTTCGGGTAAAACAACGATTATGGAAGCTATTGCAATTGGAGCACATTCAAAAAGTTTTCAACCAACCGAAGATAAAAATCTTATCAAGTACAATCACGACCATTACTTTGTTGACGTAAAAGCAGAATATGACCTACTCGCACCCTATAAAGTTTCAGTGCTTTATAAGAGGGGGCAAAGAAAGCAAATTTCATCTTCATTAGGACAAAATCTCTTACCTAAAGAGCTAATTGGTGAAATGCCCATAGTGATACTTACACCTGATTTTAAATCCATAACTTTCGGTAGTCCACAGGATAGACGACAATTTCTTGATACTGTTCTTTCGCAATCTTCCAAAGCTTATTTAGATGCAATTTTAAAGCAGAAAAAATACCTAAAGCACCGCAATGCATTGCTTTCTCAGTATGCTAAAGATGGAACTTTAGACAAAAATTTACTGGCATCGGTTACGGAATTTTTCGTCAAATTTAGTTCAGAAGTGATTTTCCGGCGTAATCGTTTCTTAACTGAATTTGTTGACTACCTACAACTGTCTTACAATATGATATCGGGATCCACAGAAACCGTTGAAATTGCTTACAAGCCGGATCCTCTGGATAATCCTGTTGAATTGCTGAAAGACCCAACAAGTATAGCAGAGGTATTAAAAGATATCGCAACTCAGATTTACCATAATGAATTGAAGCGAGGCACTTCATTATTCGGACCACAGAAAGACGACATTGATATGTTCATCAATGGAGGTTTAGCTAAAGAAGTCGCATCACAAGGTCAGCACAAAAGTTTGTTAATTTCATTAAAGTTTGCTGAGTTCGAATTCTTAAAATCAAAAAGCAGGGAAGTACCAATAATTTTGTTGGACGATATTTTTAGTGAGCTTGATTCAAATAGGGCTTTGCACGTTCTCGATATCATATCCGAAAAAAAAGCGCAAACCTTCGTAACAGTCACCGAACCCGATAGATTTTTGAATTTTAAATCTGATTCAAACGTCTTCAATCTTATAAAAATTTCCGACGGAAAATTAGCATGAAATTGAGCAAAGAACCATTTCAGTTAGGCGATTTAGTAGAAGTCTATGCTCGCAGTTTCGGTATAACAGAAATTTATTTACTAAGTTTGATTAAATACAATTGGGATGAGATTGTTGGTGAGGTTTTCGCCAAAAGGGTAAAGCTGTTGACTTTGAAAGACGGTATTCTGACGGTTACGGTTAATTCCTCATCGCACAGAGTAGAACTCGGTTTCAGAAGAAAATTCATTATTGATAGAATAAATGAAGTTTTAAATAGAGAAAGCGTAGTTAAAGACATAATAATACGCTAATTTTTCGTACTTTTGTAAGTTTGGAAAGCATAAATTAGGATAATTAATGGAAGTGAACGAAATCTTACCCGAAATCAATAACAACAACGATTACAGCGAAGACAGCATAAAAGTTTTGGAAGGTTTGGAAGCAGTACGCAAGCGTCCGGCAATGTACATCGGTGATGTCGGCGATAGAGGGCTGCATCATTTAATTCAAGAAGTTGTTGACAATTCGATAGATGAAACTTTGGCGGGATATTGTAAAAATATTCTTGTGAAATTATACAAAAACGGTGCTTGCTCGATTGAAGACGACGGTAGAGGAATTCCGACAGGACCGCACCCCGTAAAGAAGATTTCTACTCTACAAGTTGTCATGTGTACATTACACGCAGGCGGTAAGTTTGATAAGAATACATACAAAGTCTCGGGTGGGTTGCATGGTGTTGGCGTTTCTTGCGTCAATGCTTTGTCTGAATATGCCGAAGTGATAGTAAAACGAGACGGCAAAATTTTCAAACAAACCTATGAAGAAGGTATTCCTACATCCGAAGTTAAAGAAATAGGTGAAACAACTGAACGAGGTACTTATGTCTATTTCCTTCCCGATAAGTCATTATTCAAGACAACAGAGTTTAAATTCGACAGAACTGCCGAGCGTTTGCGCGAACTGGCTTTCTTGAATCCCGAAGTAACAATTACGTTGGTTGACGAAAGACCCGAAGACGGTCAGATAAAAGAATCTTATCATTACGAGGGTGGTCTAATTGATTTTGTCAAATATATAGACAGTCATAATACGGCAATAGTCGATACTATTTATATCAAGGGAAGTGAAGCTGGTGAATCGGGGGCAGAAACAGTCGTCGAAATTGCTTTTCATTATAACAATGCATATAATGAAAATGTCCTTTCGTATGTTAATAATATTAACACGATAGAAGGAGGAACACATGTTTCGGGATTTCGCTCGGCCCTTACCAGGACATTAAACCAGTACGCAACACACCTAAATAAAAAGAACAACAAAGTCCAACTTGTCGGAGACGATTTTCGTGAAGGTTTGACAGCCATAATTTCTATAAAGGTAGCCGAGCCACAATTTGAAGGTCAAACCAAAACTAAACTCGGAAATGGTGAAGTAGAAGGCATCGTTCGCTCAATTGTAAATGATAAGTTAACACAATTCCTTGATTCAAACCCCGCATCAGCTAAGAGAATCATTGAAAAAGCCATACTAGCGGCAGAAGCCCGCATCGCCGCAAAAAAATCACGCGAACTCGTTCGCCGGAAAAATGCTCTAGAGAATTCAACACTTCCGGGTAAATTAGCCGATTGTTCGCTGAATTCTCCCCAAGATACCGAAATCTATATAGTTGAGGGAGATTCTGCGGGAGGATCTGCAAAGCAAGGTCGTGATAGAAGATTCCAAGCTATTCTACCTTTGAAAGGAAAAATTCTAAATGTACAAAAAGCACGCATAAACAAAATACTCGAAAACGAAGAAATTAGAACCATCATTACAGCACTCGGCTCAGGTTTCGGTGAAGACTTCGACCCAAAAAAATTACGCTACGGCAAAATCATTCTCATGGCTGATGCCGACGTTGACGGCTCTCATATAAGGACACTTCTTTTGACTTTGTTTTTCAATTACATGAAAGATTTAATCATCGAAGGTAAATTATATATAGCTCAACCGCCTCTCTATAAGCTCAAAAAAGGCAAGATGGAATTTTATGCCTACAATGACTCCCAAAGAGATGAAATACTCGAAAGAATGCGAAAGGAGATGTCAAAATATAAACCTGAAGAACTGATAAACGACACAGAAAATGCTGAAGAAGTCGAAGAAGACAATGAAAATGAACTTATTCTAAGTGCTAAAAAAGACGGTATTCAGATTTCGAGATTTAAAGGCTTAGGGGAGATGAATCCTGAACAATTGTGGGACACTACTATGAATCCTGAAACAAGAACTTTACTTCAAGTGACTTTGGGAGAAGCTATTCAGGCGTCAATGGTTTTCCATACCTTAATGGGTGATAAGGTCGAACCACGTCGTGAATTTATTGAAAGAAATGCGCATTATGTCAAAAATTTGGATGTATAAAATGACAAAGAACTTATTTATTCCGTTGTTTATGATAATGTTTAATTTGAATCTTTTCTCCGGACAGGTTGAAATAGCAGAAGATTTCCTAAGGAAATTTTTCCAAGGTAAGATTGAAGAAGTTCACTCTAAACTTGATTCCGCTGTAAAATCACAAATCACTTTAGAGCAGTTGGAAATGATTCACGGGCAAATCATGTTTCAATTTGGAGAAATGAAGAATTTTCTCGAACCAATCAGAAACGTATTTGGAGAAAACACTGTATTTGTAATACCTGTAATCTTCGACAAAGGGGCATTAGACGGGACTGTTTCTGTCAGAAAAGATGGTATGATAACAGGTTTTTATCTTGCACCACGCTCTCAGACAATACCATACGTCAAAGCTGAATACGTAGATACGACCAAATTTAAGGAAATCAATACTGAATTCGCTTATTCTTATTACCCAATTCCCGGTACAATGTCTTTACCCAAGAATGCTGACAAAACTCCCGTTGTTATATTAGTTCATGGCTCAGGGCCACATGACCGCGATGAATCAATTGGTCCGAATAAGGTTTTCAGGGATCTAGCCTGGGGTCTTTCTTCAAACGGTATTGCCGTACTACGATACGATAAGCGAACATTTGCTCATGCAACGATACTTATGGACCATATTGATGAACTCGACCTGAATTTCGAAGCCATTGAGGATGCTGTTGCCGCTGTTGAATATCTTTATGAAAATAGCGAAAAATACAATATTGACAAAAATCAAATCTTTGTGCTTGGTCATAGCCTTGGTGGCTCTTTGATACCGAGAATTCACAAAAAGCAGCCCAAGGCTAAAGGATTTATTTCAATGGCGGGAACAGGCAGGAAAATGGATGAAGTGCTGCTTGACCAATATAATTATCTTTTTTCGCTAGACGGTGAAATTAGTTCTGAGGAACAAGCAATAGTCAACGATTTGAAATATAAATTGAGTATGGCGTATTCACAGGAACTTGATTTGAATACATCTCGCGATTCACTACCCTTAGGACTGCCACCGTTCTATTGGCTTGATTTCCGTACTTTAGACGGCAAGAAAGAGTTCCAGGTTGTTGATAAGCCAATATTAGTCCTACAAGCCGAAAGAGATTATCAAGTTACTGAAGCAGATTTTAAAATCATCAAAGAAGCACTAAAAAACAACAAGCAAGCAAAATTTATTTCATATCCCGGATTAAATCATTTATTCATTCATGGCGAAAATAAGAGCAATCCGAATGAATATTATATACAAGGAAATGTTGATAAAAAAGTTATTGATGACATTGTTAATTGGATAAATAATATTGAATGATATTTCTCAATAATACTTTACCAATTAACTAAAAATTAACATAAATTAAATATGTTTGTACTTGTTTTTGCAAACATTTGAGAAAATTCCTATGCAATCAGATGCAAGTTTTATGTCCGACATACCAAATATGAAAGTGGCACCTACCAAATTAATAGCAATAGTTGATGATGAGCCAGATATTGTGGAATTGGTGTCAATACATTTGGTCAAAGCAGGATATAAAGTTAAGTCTTTCGACGGTGCCGAGAATTTATTTAAATTCCTTAAGACAAACGTTCCTGATTTGTTCGTACTTGATTTGATGCTTCCCGACGCTGATGGTTTTGAAATTTGCAAATACTTAAAAAAAGAAGAAAAGTTTTCGAATATTCCGGTGATAATGCTTACTGCCCGAAGCGATGAAATGGATAAAGTTTTAGGACTTGAACTTGGTGCTGATGATTATGTAACTAAACCATTCTCGCCACGCGAGCTTGTTGCACGTGTGAAAGTCGTATTACGCCGTGAAGATAAGTCGCATAAGTCCCAAAAAATCAAAATAGGTGATATTCTTGAAATTGACCTTCAAAAATACGATATTTTCGTTGATAATGTGAAAGTTGAACTTACTTCTACTGAATTCAGAATTCTAAAACTATTATCTGAAC
>CAZWXI010000104.1:0-8624 GCA_964637845.1 uncultured Hyphomicrobiales bacterium
TTGCCTACAATTTGTCCATCTATGCTTACACTTGCCGATTTCACTCTCTGTACTACAGCTTTCATGATAATTAATTAACATAATAATGATTCTGAATATGAGATTTTTTAATTCGCATGTAAACGACTTTAAAAAGCACTAGTTTATTATTATCTTTTGATTCGTTCGACATTTTTTAATCTCCAATTTTGTATTTACAAATTCAACAAATTGTCCGATTAAATTCTAACTAATACAATTCATTTATTATCCGAAAAATTCTAAATTGCCAATAAAACTATGGGAATATACAAGAAATAAAAGAAAAGTTACAAATTGTTAATAATGTTGTAAATTTCATTTCACTTTCAAAAGTGGAATACTAAGATTTTTTCCGTCATAAACTACAAAAAACTTATATACACCTTGCGAAAATATCGATAAATTTTGAGTTAGGCGGATGTACTTCTGCTTATTTTCTGATGCATAAATAAGTTCAGATTTACCTGAAACATCATAAAGAAAAATTTTCAAATCAACTTCTTTCGTAAAGTAAATTTCTATTTCCACATGTTCATTTGTTGGATTTGGGAAGAGGCTATAGTTAATTTCATCATTTTCAAAATAGTAATTGATGTCTATTTCATTTGAAATAGCTTTGCAATAATTATCATCATATAAAATCATTTTGTATATGCCGGAAGTAAATGGTTTTAACGTATCTCTGCCAACTGCAACTAAGGAATCATTAAGCATCCATTCGGTTCGATAGGGTTTAAACTTGGATTCGTAAGTCAAACCACCATGTGTTTTAAAAATCGTTGGCGAAGGCAGAGATTCTTGAACAAACAGCGAAATTGTATCAGAAACAGAAACACAGCCATCCTCATTGATTACAGTCAAAAAATATTTTCCTGCTTCGGTTGTAATCAAAGTGTCGCCCATTAAGCCATTACTCCATATGATTTGACCTTTATCAGAGTTTCTTAATACTGCTTTTAACCTCAATGTATCTCCAAAACAGACAGGGTTTCTTGACAATAAAACAAATGATATGTCCGGGACAAGATTTCGTGATAATTTAAATGTGTTTGATACTGATATACAATTCGGTAGTAACTCGGATGCATGATACTCTCCGACCGCGTTAGCTACTTTCCGGTGACCGATAAATCCGTCATGCCATACATATTGTGAATTAGAATTAGGATTTTCAACAAAAACGTTGAGTGATTCGTTCGAGCAAATAGCCGTATCGCTTTTGATATTAAGTTCAATTGCTTGGATATTGCAATTGTGGATTTGGGATTTCCAAACGCCGCGTCCGTAAGTTGATGCAAACATTTCACCTGATTTGTAAGAAATTTCCAAGTCACTAACAATACATGCGGGCATGCCGTTGGTGAAACTTAGCCAATTTGTAGAATTTTTTTCAAGTTTCCATACGCCGATATCGGATGCTAAATACAAATAGCCGGTAGTTTCATCATGCACTATTTTGTTGATATGTACATTAATTAAATTATATGATTGATTATTTAAAGTATCTCCCTTCAAAGCAAAAACTTTGCTGCCGGGTTTATAGCCGCCAAGTGTAAAAAACAGTTGACCATTAACGAATTCAAAGGAATTAATCGGTAAGTCTTCCTCAAATTCATACAATAGTGTTGTTTCTCCAAATGCATGCAAAAAAATTTGATTATGCTTGGCAAAATAAATAGAATCACCTCTGACTATTAATGATGTAATTAGCTTATCGTCATTGAATTGAGTTAATTTATTAAATGATTTACCGTAAGATACTATTTCCCATAAATTTATATATCCGATAACGTAATTCTCTTTGTAATTTAGAATGTCAATTGTCCAGGGGCGGCGTTCGTTGATGTCGAATGTGAGATAATCTTTACTGATTGTCCGAGCTCCGTCCTCACTAAATGCAATGCGTCCGGCTTCGGCAGTCATAAGTACATTAAGAGGGTTTTTGAGCGAAAAAATAGATTCCATTCCATCACCACCCAATACTTGTGTCCATTCATCATAAAAAAGTCTAAAAGTACCATTATCTTGAGTACCCGCAAGAAGAATTTTAGGGTTATAAGGATGTATTGAAATTCGATACACCTGTGATATGTTCATATTTCGGGACATAAACTCCCAATTAGTAGCACCTCGCTTTTTGCGATATATTCCTCCGTCATTGCACACCCAAATTGAACTGTCGTGAGGATTTAATTCGATATGATGCTGGTCTTTATGAATTACATCTATTATCTCAATTTCAGAATAATCCGAAAGTCCGATTGTATGAAGTATAAGCCCGCCCGCATATATTTTGTCAGTACTTTCATCAATGTACATCGCTAAATTATAATGCCCTTGAGCGCCAACTACATCGTGTATTGATAGCGGTATAAAATTTCTCTCTTCCAAAAGATAAAAACCAAAAACACCAAGATTGTGTTTCTCCTTACTTGCTCCAATTAAATATAACTTATTACCTAATTGCTGAATTTCAAGTCTAACAACATCCGGGAAAGTGATAAGATTTTTTAGCTCATTAGTTTGAAAGTTATATTCATAAATAGCCGCTCCTCCATTCAAATTAAAAGTTGTGACATAAAGTATTGACTTGTCATTTTCGTCAAATTTTATATCCAAACACTGCTTGCCTTGTAAAGTTAAAAACCTAAAACTATTTCCTAAATCTCGTGAAATTAATAATCCCTCCGAGCTTGATATGATAAATGCCGAATCAAGTGTAGGGTGCCACAAAACTTTTTTTATGAAAAAGAAACTGACATCAGGCATAGGGTCAATAATTCGCCAATTTTCCCCCCTGTCGGTGCTCAACATCAGACCAAGTGAATAACCGCGTTGAAACTCGCGAGCGTTGGCATCTCCTGTGGCTATGAGCAATTTTCTGTTATCAAATGGATGAATTGCAATATCCGAGATACCCACCGATAAAATGCTTGTTATTTCCGGAGAAAAAAAACTATTACCCCCATCTCGGCTTATCCATAAACCGCCTGATGCCGCTCCTACATAAATGATATTTTTATCAAATTTATCAAATTTCACAACGTTTATTCTACCAATTCCGAACATTACGGGATCTTTCGTAGTATCGGGATTAAATGGTCCAATTGGAGCCCATGTAGGGTTGCCAAGCAGATTTTCATTTTTACCTTGGTTTTCAAAGTATTCATGTACGATTTCGTTTGCCTTTGGAGCTTTAATATGTTTACTGAAACGTGCTTCATGAAAAGCTTTAGCCCTGGAACTGGGCTTACTAATGTCAACTGCAAATAATGCCGAAAAATTGAATAACATCGGCATTATAAATAAAAAAGCATATTTAAAATTTGAAGTCAATTAATTGGTTATGATTAATTTTTCAATATAGCGAGTAGTTTGATTTGATATTACTATTCTATATGTACCATTCGGGAAATCTGATGTTTTTATGTTTATTGGTTGATTTTCGACGATGTCAACCTGATAAATATTTCGTCCCAATACATCAAATATTTCAATATGGCTAAGATTTAACTCAGGTGATATTATAATTCTTAGATTGTCTTGCGCAGGATTAGGAATTAATTTTATAAAATCACCTACAAAATCAGAGACATTTGAAGCGACCATATACGGCTCCGATTTCGTAGCACAACCTTCGAAGTTGAAAACTTCTACGATATACTCGCCCGACTTATTGATTTCAACTGCTATTGAGTCAGAACCTTCGATATGTGTGCCGTTGAAATACCATTTATATGCAGCGAACTCATCTGTATATAGATAACTCTCGGCACGATAAATCTGAGGCTTTGGCGGAAATTCTGATTTTGTTACAATGAAAGGGCCGGCTTTAACGGGGCAGTCATCTTGAGATAACGCCGTAACCCAGTATGTTCCCGGTTCAGTTACGTCTATGCGAGCAGATGTAGCTCCGGTTGACCATTTGTAAGATTTGAAGCCGAAATTAGCATATAATGAAATGGATTTATCACCGCATATAACTCCGTTGCCTTCACCTGTGTGGCGTATATAGAATTCGGGTACGGGAGTTACGCTTACTTCGATGTAATCGGAACGTTGACTGCATCCATCAGCATTTCTTACCAAGACATAATACGCACCGTTTTCTTTGACCCAAATCTCTCTCGCTGTCATCCCGTTCGACCAAATAAAATCCTCATATATGCCGCTATAAATCAATTTTACGCTGTCACCATGGCAAAAAGCTAATTTACCTTCATATGTAAATGTAGGTTTTTCGATATTGCAATCGAATACAATTGAAGACCAAACCCCACGACCATGAGTTCCCGCATAAAGTCTACCTTCGGTGTAATTTATTTTTAAATCAAGAACAACAACTGGCGGAAGCCCGACATTTAACATGCTCCATGAATTTGTAAAGGGATCGAATATCATCACACCAATGTCAGTAGCTATGTAAAGAGTACGGGCAGATTTATTGTTATATACAACAGAACTGACAGGAACATTGGGAAGGTTGTAAGAAATATTTTGAGCTTTTTTGCCATTTATTTCATAAACTTTCTCACCGGGATTATATCCGCTGAGTGTTATCCAAATCCGACTTGCATCTTTTGGGTCAATCGCAATTGAGGTAATTTGATTTTTGAAACCCATCATAAGTTCCCAGCTTTTACCTTCGTCTCTCGTAACGTATAAATCAGCCAAAGTTGAAGCATAAATAACGTTTGTATCGGAAGGTGCAATTGCTATTGCATTAAACGGATATCTATCAATTGATGAAATCTTTCGCCAGCTTGAGCCTCGATTTTCGGTTTTGTATATATTCTTATAGCCGACATACAAACTTCTCGGATTCTGTGGATTCATCGCAAAGGGAGTTACCCAAGCAGCAGATTCATTTGAGTATCTACCGGTGTGCAAAATCCGGGCGAATGAATTTCCACCGTTATTTGAGCGATAAATGCTGCCATATTGCATAGTTGTGTAAACAAATTGAAGGTTCTCGTTATCAATTATCGGAACCATACCATCGCCACCGTTGACATGGAACCACTTTCCGTTTTTAAGAATGTGAGAACCATTGTCTTGAGTGCCTACGACCAAATATCCAGGTTCGGTTGCTGAAACATCCATACGCCATAATTGAGTTATTCCCAAACCTTGGCTTAAATCAGTCCATGAAATTCCGTTATTATTTGAAACATGCAATCCGCCATCATTTGCCGAATATAATTCAAGTGTTCGCGAATTAATGACTAAGTCATGTTGGTCAGCATGAACAAAGGGTAAACCGTTTGCACCGAACCAATGGTTGACAATTTGCCATGATTTACCACCGTCAAGACTTTTCCATATATGTATTCCACCTGCATAAATTTGCTCTTTGTCAACGGGTGAAACTGCAAGAGCTAAATCATAGAAGCCCTGACCATTTGTCCCTTCGCCTTCGATACCAATATTTAGTATGTTAGGAGAATTTGATATTAGATTGAATGTTTCGCCTGTGTCAGTAGAACGATATAATCCGTAAAAGCCCCCGTTTCCGCTATTTGCGCCCAAAAGGTAAACATAAGAATCATCATCAGGTGTTACACCAATTTCCATTCTCACACAACCGTTAAATCTTCTTATTTGTCTCCAAGTCTCACCACCGTCTGTGCTTTTAAGAAAATCAACTTCTGAAAATGATGAATAAAACCCGGAAGTTGTGGCATAAATAATATATGGATTTGAAGGATTAAATTTCATACGTTTGACGTAACCTTTGTCATAGACACGTTTCCAATTTTCACCGCCATCGGTAGTTTTAAAAATGCCATTTGAACCACTTGCCAATACAGTATTGTCGTCATCGGGCATTATTAGAATACGTGAAGCAATTACCCTTTGTGCTATCTCACTTGCCGTACCGGTTAAGTTCCAACTACTACCACCATCAGTTGATCTGAGGATACCGATTGAATATGTTCGGGATTGGAAATGACCATTATCGTCACCAGTGGCAACATAAATTAAATCCGGATTTGTTTGCGAGATAGCAATGTCGCTAACACCAATCGATAGTACGTCAGTAAAAGGCAGTAGTTCCCACGATTTGCCTCTATTCAGTGATTTCCATACACCACCGCTTGCCGCACCTACAAAAAGTACGTCATCATCGGTTGGATGTAACCGAATAACATTAGCCCTGCCATTTCCGGATGATTTGTAACTAAGTAAGTTCTCAGGTACCACTCTTGGTCCTTCTTCGCGCCAAAAATAAGTCTTCAAAGGCATATCAATATCTTTTTGCGCATTAATGAAACGGTAATATTCCATCAATACGTCATAGGCATCAGGGAATATACCTGTGGGATATACTCTTGGTCCCCAAAAATTTTCCCATCTTTTAAACTGTTTCCATCCTGAACCTTTTTCAAACTTCTTATCGCTCCAATATCTGTCGTAAGCATATTTGACAGAATAAAAATTGTCAACACTGTCTTTGGGAACTAAATAGTACCACGGATGCGATAATAAAAGAGATGAAGTACTAATCAAAACAGCAATACTAATCAAAATTATTTTCATTTCTATGCTTTATATATAAAAACTTAATATTCATTAAAACGGATTAATAATCATACTAATATAACACATTAGCACGATTTTTGATACAGGGTTTGATTATTTACACCTGAAATTCATAAAATGACTACGATTTCTGCTTGTATTATAACGAAAAATGAGAGTAAAAACATCGAAAGATGCCTACGGTCTGTTCAATATTTTTGTGACGAAATTATAGTATTGGATACAGGTTCGGAAGACGACACAGTCAGAATAGCTCAAAGATTAGATGCTAAAATATATCTGTTTGATTGGGATGATGATTTTTCAGCAGCAAGAAACGAGTGCATAAAATATGCCTCAGGTGATTTCACATTAATTCTTGATGCCGATGAAGTTCTCGTCCCAAAAAATTTCTCAAAAGAATTATTGACCGGCACAAGTCAAAGTACGGGTGGGTTTATTTTAGATGTCATTTCCTATTCAAATGCACATGGTTATGAAGCAAAGTATATCAGTCCACAACTCAGAATCTTTCGAAACAGATGCGGATTTAAGTTTACCGGACGAATACATGAGCAAATTTCGACATCGATAACCAATAATGGTTATAAGATAGCTAAACTGGATTGGAGCATTATTCATCATGGATATAATTTATCCCAAAATGATATGAGAAGCAAGCATCTTAGAAACATGAGAATTTTAGAAAAAGAAAGTTTAGATACTAACGACCCACTGTTACATTTTCACAAAGCAAGAACCTACTATGCTTTGGACATGTTAGAACACGCGATTGACGAAATCAATTATGCTATGCAAAAAATTGAATCAAACCATATTGCTTCATCATCAATTCTGAGCTTTGCTGCTAAAATTTTCTATCAATCTAAAAATTTCAGGAAAGCAAAAGATTTAGCCTCACAAGCATACCTAAGCAACAAAACCCTTTGTGAACCCTTGTATATTTTATCTGAAATCTGTATAAAAGACAAGGATTATTTAAATGTCTTGGAATGCTATAAAATTTTACGAGATAACTTAGGGAAAACATCTCTAAATCTATCATGGGGTGATACGATGATTCCATTTCAGCATTTTGAGCCAAAATTTATTTATTCATTATATAAAACCGGCAATAAATATAAAGCTGCTGAATTGTTGAATCAAATCCTTGTGAAAAATCCAAATCGTTTAGATGCTAATTTGGTTAAGTTATCTATTCTAATGCAAGAAAATAATTTGACTGGATTCAGGAAATTGCTTTCAAAACTTGTTCAAATATATCCAAATAACAACAAGATTCATAAGCTTAAGCAAAAATACTTATCGGACGATATATCAATATCCTACTTTAGACCTCGAATTTCGCTTTCGATGATAGTCAGAAATGAAGAAAGGATGCTGCCCGATTGCCTCGATTCAGCAAAGAAGTTTGTTTATGAAATAGTCATTGTTGATACGGGTTCTACCGACAAAACTGTTGAAATTGCTGAATCATTTGGAGCCAAAATCTTTTTGTACAATTGGAATGATGACTTTTCGGACGCCCGTAATTATTCGCTGAACAAATGCAGTGGAGACTGGATCCTATACATGGATGCCGACGAGAGACTTGTGTTGCCTAATGAGTATTATCTTTATAACTTACTTATTGAAGAGGATGAAAATATTTGTGCATATTTATGTACAATTAACAGCCCTCACAGAAAGGATGACGGTTCAGTTGAGACGCACCAAACTCTGTATCCCAGATTATTCCGTAATTACGGCTATCCAGAAATCCATTTTACGGGAAAAATCCATGAACAAATAACTCCTGCATTTAAAAAATTGGGCAAGCAGATAGTTCCGTCCGAAATCAAGATTGAACATTTGGGTTATAACCTTGATTTACCGCAAATGCATGAAAAAATAAATCGCAATTATAATTTGTTGATGAAGCAAATTGAGGATGACCCGACTAATGGATACATTTGGTTTCAGTTAGGGCAGACTTTAGCCCGACTGAAGTTAGTCGAGCAATCAATTCATGCGCTCGAGTTTGCTTTGCAGACCGGTAATTTATCTGAAAGCATTAAAGC
>CAZWXI010000105.1:0-8561 GCA_964637845.1 uncultured Hyphomicrobiales bacterium
AGCCTTTCCATTATTTTTTCTACCATTCTAGCCCCAACTACTTCGTGGCCATAAATATAGTAATATACACCAACAATCTATTTAGTCTTGCAGCTATGAATAACTAAAGTGAATATAGTTGTGATGTAATTGCCTCATTTATTGCTGATACATGCCTCATTAATCTTATTGAGAATAGGTAAATTCTAATAAGTGTCTAAAAAATACTTACATTTTAATAATTGCATTTGATTACTACGTAGTATTTGGTATTTTGAATGATTCTGTCTTTTTTTCTTTGCGGCAAATCAATTTATTGTTACTTTGGTTTAATATTTGAGTAGAATTAAATTGAGAACATGGCTTATGAGCAAAGAAGTTAAGATATTAATTGCCGACGACCATTATTTGATAGCTAAACTTATCAAAATGATGCTAACTACTGCCAACGAAAATTACGAAGTTGAGCTTGCTAAATCCAGTACCGAAGTATTCAATTGTCTTGCAAAGCACAGCCCTGATTTAATTCTGCTCGATATAGATATGCCGGAGATTGACGGATTGCAAATACTCAAAAAGGTCAAGTCTGGGCATTCTGAAATCAAAATTCTTATGATTTCAAATCATACCGAAGCCTGGATCATCAAAAGATCACTGAAATTGGGTGCAGATGGATACATAAGTAAATATGCCGATAGCGACGAAATATTAGCAGCAATCAAGAGTGTATTGAACCACGAAAACTACTTATGCAAAAATACTATTAAAAGTCTCTACCTAAGCTCGAATACAGATAAAAAAGAATTAGTAAGCACTCATTTAAAGAATGCAATTGGTAATCTCAGTAAAAGAGAACTTGAAGTATTGAAATTAGTCGTTGAAGAATATTCGACAAAAGACATTGCTGATTTACTATTCATTAGTACCAGAACAGTAGAAACACATCGAAAAAATATTCTTGCTAAATTAGGAGTAAAGAGCACTTTAAGCCTAATCAAGATTTTCATGGAAACTAATATGACCGACATATTTAGTGAGACGTAATGAAAACAATTTTATCACTTCTGATAGCGTTAATGATACCGTCCGTTAGTTTATATGGCTCGAGTAATCCGGCTGAACTTTTCGAATTATCATTAGAAGAACTCATGTCGAGGCAAGTTAGCATTGGCACATTACTCGAGATGAGGAATTCCGATAAACCTGCATCTGTTACGACAATCACTTCTGATGACATAAAACTTACTCCACATCGTAATCTCTATGATTTACTCGAAACCTACATACCCGGATTGCTTTTCCTTAATCATTTTGATTCGCCAACTATTGGAATACGAGGATTGATTTCTGACCGAAATAATAAAGTACTGATACTTATTAACGGTAAAGTATCAAATCAAAAGGCAAGGAGCGGAGCAGTTGACGAACTTGAGCATTGGGATTTAAGTGATATCAATATGATTGAAGTGATTCGGGGACCAGGTTCAGTAACATACGGCCCAGGCGGTATTGCATGCGTAATTAACATTACGACAAAAGACTACGAAAGCAACGATGCAAACTCGTTCAGCGTTAATTATGTTGCTCCTTACAACTCTCGGGGAATTAATTCTAAATCATCAATCAGATTATCCGATGATATTGTCATGTTTGGCTTTATAGGAATACAAAGAACCACAGGATACAAACCCAAACATGCATATTCGATTATGAACAATCTATGGTCGGCAGAATTTCATAATACATACCAGAACTATCAAGATTACTACGCGGACCATTTCGATAAACCTCAATTGAAAATTCATCTGCAATTCGATGTCTTTAACCAATACAAATTATGGTTAAGGTATGGAAATACCGGAGCCACTGCTAATGGAGCAACGCTCAAATCTCAGTATCAAATTGGTTTAGATACAAATGGGCATCAGGTACTTGCCCCTGACAAAAACGCTGTTTCGGTCGGACAATCACATTTTACAATTATGTTGGAAAACGAAAGAAACATCAGCGACAAATTCAATCTAAGTTCATCATTGTCTTATGATGTTCAAAATAATTCACGGACAATGGGATGGTATTGGATGTGGAATGATTTTGATGCCCCATCTCAAAATATCTATGATGAGCTAATGGACCATAAACATGTTAGGAACTTATATAATAACTTCTCTGAAAGCGAGATGAATGCTCAATTTATTTTTCGCGGAAATATAAATGAGAAAGTAAGATTAGCCGCAGGAACATCTCTTTCATACAATCATTGGGGTTCGCCTCTATTCGAACCTTCAAATAATATAAGAATGGGTGACTTCAGCAATATTATCAGCGGGACAGATTCCCCGATTTACGGGCAATCATTATATTTCGGAGTTGACAGTAATGACGCAATTTTTGTCGGGGATGGATGGTCAACATTCGCATATTCATTATTTGCCGAAAGCGAGTTCAAACCCCACAACGATATTACATTACTTGGTTCGTTCCGCTTAGACAAAGATAGTTTTTCTGATTTTTTATTCTCGCCGCGTTTAGCGATTATATACGAATTAAATCGAAATCACTTCTTGAAATTCATTGCTCAACAATCCAACAGAATGAATACTTCGGAAGAACTATTCTTGGAAAATAGAGATGGAAACATCTCTAAACCCGAAATATTGAAAACCTTGGAATTTATATATTACGGAATTTTGGGTAGCAAACTAACATTAGAATCTTCAATCTATTACAATTGTACGGATTTGTTAAGTTGGTATGACCCAAACCGTACAACCCGTAGGACGGGTAATTTATCGATTATTGGCATTGAACTTGACGCCAAATATAAACATAATCGATTCGGATTCGGACTTAATCATTCTTATACTAAAATGTTGAATTGGGAACTATCCGAGGGCGTTCAAACCAGTGGAATAAGCTATGCTCACTACAAATATAGCTATGAAAATAATTCTGTAACTGGATATGGCAATAATCTCAATAATTGGGCTAACAATCAAACAAAACTATTTCTAAATTACGATATTATACCGAACACACTTAAAATACATTACAATACAAAAATTATTTGGGGTTTTGAAGGTGCTAAAGATGGAATAAAGCTGATTGAAAATATCATTGCAGGTACTGACATAGAATCCGAAATTATGGAAGCAATAAATGTTATGAGAAAAGAAAAATTTTACGATATGGGCGTTAGAATTAATTTCGGGTTGGTTTGGACAATGTCTTACAGTTTCAACTTGTCGCTTATGCTTCAAAATATCGGTAAGTTGACACCAAATTGGAGGCACAAGTATGAAGCAGGCAATAAGACTGATGAATACTTTTTTAAGATGAATGTTATTGAAGAACCCTTCACAATTGGCTTGAAAGCATCATACCTTATAAATTAGTTATGAATACATAATGTTTTGTTCGATAAAATATCATGCAGAAAGTTTGTTGAGGTTCATATTTTTCACAACCTTATTTCTTCTCGTATTCTCACAGAAAGCGATAAATGGACCTTCCGATGAACTATCACTTACGGCTGCATACTTAGAAAGGGTCACACGATTTATCGAAAATAAAAAATACAACGAATTCGACAACCAAAATGTCAGCTACAAAATTCTCGTAGTCGGAAAGAATAATTATCAGCCTGTATTCGATGATATTTTTGCGACAAGGACAATAAAAAGTAGAAAAGTAGAACTATTCTATAAAAACAACTTTCAGGAAACTATAACAGACAAACCAAACATGATTTTTGTGACAAAAGATTTTACGGGAAATGTCGAACAGATTGTGGAGTATGCTAACAGAAACGGAATATTAACAATTGCAGAAAAAACAGGAACTGCAAAACGAGGCATTCATATTAATTTATACAAAGAATCTCAAAGACTAAAGTTTGAAATCAACCTTAAATCAGCTCAGGAAGCAGGATTCAGTATTAGTCATTTATTACTACGAAATGCAAGAATAGTCGAGTAATGCCATGAATTTAAAAAGACAAAGCATCAAAACCAAATTGATACTGATGATGACAATCCTTACTCTAATCAGTGTTGCATTAGGCATGCGCATCATTCATTATTCAGAGCAAATGAGATTAGATAAACAACTTCGGGCTGAAATTGCCTTGTACAATAAGCTGATAGGTGAGTATTGCATAACTGCTATAATATTTGATGATTTGGAAGGAGCATTCGATGTATTAAGTAAAATCGAAGCTGTGAGCAGTATAAGAGCTGCTATCTTATATAGTACTGATGGTTATATTTACTCTTTGTATTATAAAAGAGATTTCGATTACCAAGCCGGATGCCACAATGAACTACCCCATATGATTGATACTATATTTGTTGTAAATGACTGCTTGATTTCAATTCACCAAATCTATTACAAGGAGATGAAATATGGCTCGTTGGCTTTAATCGGTGATTACGAAGAACTCGACATTTGGGAAAACGAACTTAGCTATACATTTCTAACAATTATTGGCATGGTTGCGGGATTATCTCTTATTCTATCCTTTATTTTGCAGAGAATTGTGACAAAACCACTTTCAACATTGACAAAAATTGCCGAAAATGTCATCGAATCCGGTGATGTTTCTATAAGAGTTCCCATCAAACGATTTGACGAAATTGGCACATTGGCGAAAGCCTTCAATGCCATGATGCAAACAATTGGCAACACTTATGCAGAGCGAGATAAAGTAGAGAAAAATCTTAAGCAAAGCCAAACCAGATATAAAGTGCTTTTTGAATTCTCGCCGATACCGATTTTCTTATTCGAAAACGAGTTTTGCGTTGTAGCCAACAAGTCTGCTCACGTGCTCTTAGGTGAAAGAAAATCTAACAGACTGCGAGGTCTGCATTATTCCGATATTTTCCTAAGCACTAAACTCGGAAGCTTCGACTATATATTTAGGAATGAACTTGTTAATAACGTTAGGATTAGCTATGATTTTGTACTATATGGAAGTCAAAATAGAAAACGTAACATCGAGATTACCTCTATGCTAGTTCAGAATGAAATTAATAAGTCCTTGCTTGTTATGTGCATGGACATTAGCGAAAAAGTTCACTTCGAACAACAAATGATACAACTTAATGAGCAACTTGAATCAAGAGTAAAGCAAAGAACCTACGAGCTTGAAAAAATTTTAGAGAAGTTGAATAGCCAAAATCAACTTATGAACATCAAAGAAAAAGAATTGAGTGCGGCAAAAGACGCTGCTGAACGTGCGAATAAAATCAAAAGCGAGTTCATAGCCAACATATCGCATGAAATTCGTACTCCTATGAACATCATCAAGGGATATAGCGAATTACTATTTAAACAAATACATCAGCCCGAACACATCAAAATACTCAAATCCATTGTTTATAGCTCCGATACGCTGCTTTCTATAATTGATGACATATTGGATTTGTCAAAAATCGAAGCTGGGAAACTGGAAATATTGCCTTCGGAAGTTGATTTAATCCGAACATTTTTCGAAATTGAGGATATGTTTAAATCCCGTGCACAAGAAAAAGGGCTTTCGTTAGAATTTGACTTCTCGAAAAAGATACCCAAGAAGGTTCTTATTGACGGCACAAGACTGAACCAAATACTCTTTAATCTGATAAGCAATGCTATCAAATTTACCGAGCGGGGTTGCATTAAAGCGAAAGCATCATTTGAAAAAATATCTGACATGATAATCAAACTAATTATTGATGTTGAGGATACTGGTATCGGGATACAAAAGGAAAACTTAGAATATATCTTTGATGCATTTGCACAAGAGCGATGGCGACCAAAAGCAAGCAGACTTGGTACAGGTCTGGGATTAACAATTACCAAACGACTTGTCGAAAGTATGGATGGCACAATCACTGTATCAAGCAAAGTGGGGAAGGGTACTACATTTACCGTCATATTCAACAAAGTTCAGATCATTCCATCAATATCCAACGCTCTTGCACAAAGCGAGCAAACTGAAAAATGCCTTTTAGAAGACAATTGCAAAGTACTTGTAGTGGATGACTACGAACTTAATCGTACCGTCCTGAAATACAAACTCGAAGCACTCGGAGCAAGCGTTTCGGAAGCCAAAGATATCAAGTCAACTATAGAAATGGTAGCACAAAATCAATTCGAAATCATTTTCATTGACTTAATAATACCCGAACATGACGGCGATGAAATCGCAACGGAAGTAAAAAAACATCCTAATTATAATAGTTCGCCAATCGTTGTATATACAGCTTCTCTAAACTATTACCCCGAACAACATCAAGTATTCGACGATATTCTTACAAAACCTGTTAAAAACAATGATATACAAAGAATAATCAAAAAATACTTGTCCCACAAATTCAAACCACAAATCCAAGAAACTACTGAAATCGTATTTGCTCCTATGACCCAATCAGATTTCAACATGCAAAAACTTGCTGAATTGATTCAAACTATCGAAAACCAATGGCTCAATGAAGCTCGCAAACTCGCCGATGAACTGATTATTGACGATATTCGAGATTTTATTGCGAAGATTCAAGCTCTTTCAGACTACTACAACCTTCAACTCTTTGACCAATACACCTATAGTCTCAGGAAAGCTATCGATGAATTCGAAATAGAACAAATCAAACTATATTTGAATGGTTTAGAATCATTCAAAAACGAACTAATCAACATCTCAAAGATGAGACAATAGAAAATAAATATTCCTTAACAATAACAAATAAAAAAACACATCCTCGCTCCTATTCATGATTTTCAGCCATCAATACGTAGAAATACTGATTATGAAAAATACGTGTTGTTTGGTATTGTTTTTCTGATGCGAACCCTTTTTTTTTGTATCAGACAATTTTGATTTAGGGGAAAAAAAATATAAAACGAATACGTAGAAATACGGATTCATAAAAATACCAAATACTTGGTATTGCATACACAAAAAAAGCGTTTTACTTTTGTTACTTAGAAATCAGTATTCAGTAATTTTGTTCTTTGTAAATTTAAACTCAGCGGAAATAAAACGAACCCGACGAAGCGGCCACTCCATCGGGCTCTAAGGGTGTCCTATCATGAAATAAAACATTTTACAAGACGAACACGTTTCCGCTTTATTTTAGAAAACAACTATGCCGAAGGTAATGCTCCAAAATGTGATTACGGCCGGTTACGTTAGCAGGCACGCCCTTAAGCATATTGTTTGTTTTTAAACATTTTTTTAAATTTTTTTAAAGGGTTCTATCATGAAAAACTTCTTAGCATTTATCGCCGTTGCAATCTTAGCAACATCTTTCGCTTTCGCACAAAGTGGTGCTCCCGGTACCGGAACTGGTACAGTAACCGTTAACGTTGTCTATCAAGATATCTCGGTAACAAATCAAACGGGTAACTTAACTTATACAATGATGCCGGGGCAAACTGAATACAACGAAACCATGCAGTTTTTGGCAACTGGTGCACCCGGTATTGGAATTACTAATACAACAGGCGCTTGGACTAATACAGTTGTACCAGGCAATCCCGGCATATCCATTCTAAATGGTGGATTTACTACAGCTCCTACTGCCTTCGATGGCAGCGGTAATGCAACCTATGTTTATGGATTTGATGTGCTTTGCAATGTCGGTACGACAACAGGCGGCGGTCCGTATAACTTAGGATTTTCATTTACTGTTTCATATAATTAAAAATATATAGCCGGGGTGTTTCAGAGAAGCACCCCGGAATATAGAAAGGAGTAGAACAATGAAACTAAAAATAATAATAATGCTAATGCTGATAACGGCGATACAAGTGTACGCCCAAAGTTCTAACTCCGGAACAGGTATAGGTAATGTAACAGTAAACGTAGTGTATAAAGATTTAGGTGTATTCTACAATCCCAATGATATAGCAGGTGGACATTATGCGAAAAGCCCTACTTGGGGGGAAATCAGTCTTGGAAATTTTTATCCGCCTCCATTAAATCAATGCTTTCCTCTTAGTGGTCAACAGGGATTATGGAAACTACACCAGTCTGCATGGGGCAATGTGTTTATTCCGTTCTATATAGATGGTTCACCCGGAATTACTTTTCATTATGATTTGAGTCATCCACCGCAACGCATCCAAGGAGACGACGGAGTGATATTGGGAATTGGGAATTTAACGGGCGGACCTACGGGTAGCCCGATAGATTTCAATCCGCATCCACCGTCAGGTTACGGTCAATTGTGGAAAGCTGATTTAAATCCGAATGGTCGGTATTATTTCAGAGTAGAATTCAAGAACCTCTATATTCGATACGGATGTACCGCCGGACAGCGAACTTTTCAAGTGCTGTTAACTTGCAGTTATCAGTAGCAATAATTACGGAGTGCAGAAATACTCTGCACTCCTATATTTTTTTCAAAGGGTAAAACAAATGAAGATAGTAACAATCATATTAATAATACTGTTCGTACCACTTTGTTTACTTGCCACCAATAAGTCACAGACTGTTGGTGTAAAAGTAAAGGTTAAATACCCGAATATTTTATTAGAAGAATACTCGGGCGATATAGTAAAAACGATGTATCCCGGGACAAGAACAGAAAGATTAAAAT
>CAZWXI010000106.1:0-8525 GCA_964637845.1 uncultured Hyphomicrobiales bacterium
TATGGAACTATGGAACTATGGAACTATGGAACTATGGAACTATGGAACTATGGAACTATGGAGAGACGCACCTCGCAAAGTTTTATTGTAAGCACTTATACACAATTTGTCCAGAGCTGACGGAGGGCAAACCACACCAAAAAAGTCAGAAAAGCAAGACTAAGGATATAACCACGGGGCAAAACTTATTCACTAATGTGCGAGGTGCCGTATGAGAGTAGTTTAACTCCCGTCTCATGGGGTGTGGCGGGCAGTAGAATCCCCAATATGTGTTTTGTGTTTTGTGTTTTGTTGTGCTTTTTTAATTAATATTTTAAAAACTTATTAAAGGTAAACTAAAATGAAAAAGTTTCTTTTTATGATACTGTTATTTACAATATGTCTAAATTTTTCTAAATTACATAGTCAAGACCCACCTCCGCCTTGTTGGATGGATTGTCCTAATAGCATATGGATTTTAAACACTATCGATGTGAGATTAGGTGATATTTGTACGCATCTTCCATCGGAATGTATAAATGCTAAATTAGAAATTACTTTTTGGCACAGACATGCCGTATGTCCGGATCCAAATCCACCATTGGGAGAGATTAACCAATATGATTGTCAAATCAAAAGTATCTCCTATCCTGAAGTATGCAATGTCATGTGTATAAGTCAAAAATCAATATATTTGATATGTACAAAATAGCATTAAAAAGAGTCTATAATTGGATGGTCGGTGAATATGGCATTAATCCACGGAACCCAACAATATGGCGGGCTGTAAATGTGTCTTGTTGGGCAAAAATGGATAGTGCTGGTCGTGTTATCGTGAGACATTGTCCAAATTACAGCGAAAATTGTTGTTGGAAGCAATATAGTGTAGCTGAGGTAGGTGGAGTGAACGTTTTCACTTTAATTAGAGCTTATATTCCTGAAGGAGCGCCACCGGATTGTGCTATATGGATACATGATTGCTATTATTATTGCAATATGGATAATTTGGAGGAAGCGCCACCGGGTAAAAAAGCAGTTTTCGGAGATGGTGCAGATTTAGTTAGTATTGAGTATGACAATTTATTCGAAAGGATGAGCCAAAAATACAAAGGACATACCATTAATATATTTGATATTAATGGCAAATTTTTGTATTCCATACCAATATCTACAGATTATATCCCGAGTTCTGATATGAATTTACGTACTGGTCATTATTTTTATAAAGTAATTGATAAATCCAATTCGATTTTAGAAAATGGGAAATTTATCAAATATTGATGTAATGGATTATTGTTAAAAGAGAACCCGGATGTAATTACCGGGTTCTCTGATGACTAAAATTTTTTTTGATATAAAATGAAAATACTTATTAATATTTTGGTGATGCTTCCATTGTCAGTATGCTTGTTGTTTGCTCAATTCAAAGTAGATACTTTGTTTGATTTTAAAAAGTCTATAGGAGATGACAAAAATCTTTTTATAAGAACAATTACTATTGATAATGAACGAATGTGGGTCAGTATGTCTCATAATTATGCCGACATTTATGTATTTCAATCAACTGATAACGGTACAAATTTTGCTGTGGTCGTGAAAGATACAACCCCTTATAGATGGAATCAGGATTCCATGAAAGTTTACGAATTTCCCGGTGCCGCAATTCCATATTCTTCGATTTTCATTGATAATGATATTCTTTTTGGCAGAACACAGGGAATAATTAGTAAAATAGATTATAAAAGAAATAAATTTATTAATGATTCTATATTAAATGGAACTATCAGAGGTCTTGAATTTCATGGTAGTATTGTCCTTACTTGCAGCGGTTTTAATGTCATGAAGTCACAAGATTATGGAAAGACCTGGAAAGATATTGCCCCGGATATTTCTGTCTTTGGTTACGATACAAATTATTTCCCAATTAATCACTCTACTAAAATTATTGACGAAAAAACGTATTATTTACTAATGTCTGTCTCTGACTACAGAGATTATATATATAGGGATCAATATTTGCTAAAGACGATAGACGGTGGATTGAGTTGGGAAAAAGTAACAACGATAACCGGTAGTATACCTTATAATTTTACAATTACTCCAAATGGAAATATTTTTATTTGTGGAATTGTTATTATAGAAAGGGACAAACCCCCGGATAGATATTATGCGTGGATGATTAAATCCGAAGACGACGGAAAAACATGGAAAAAAGTTATCGGCAACCCGGAGAAAGATCAAGGTGAATTATATCATGTTAAATTTTATGATAATTATTTCGGTGTCTCATATCGCGCGGGTTTTCTATACTATACATTTGATGGTGGTGAAACTTGGAAATTTAAATATACACCAGTTGAGTTAGGTATTAATATTTCAACCATCGAATTTTGGGACGACAAAACAGTTTTAATAGGTGACATGCGATTCGGATTAATTTTGAAATTTACTTTTTACCCGTCAAGCATTGATGAAATTTCTAACGAATTTAATTTAAGTATCCACCCCAACCCCGCCACAGATTGCATCTACATTAATTTCAATGACTTAGAGGGAGACAGTTCCCCCTCTTTTAAGAGGGGGTCAGGGGGTGTTCGGATTTACAACACGTTCGGTCAATGTGTGAGTCACCTCACCCCGGCCCTCTCCAAAGGAGAGGGAGTAAAAATTGATGTGTCTCACCTGCCTGCGGGCGTGTATTTAGTGCGCGTTGGCAATAGAGTGGAGAAGTTTGTGAAGTGGTGAGCAAAGTAACGGACAAAGAATTTGGAAGTGTTAACTTAACATCATTATCATTTAAAACACAGCTTTCCCTTCTATTGGCAATTTCATATCAGCAATGATAATTATCACAATTGAGAATGTACCGATAAATACCAGAAATACAAGGATTTTTTTCACTCGCATATCATTTCTAATTAATAAATTATCTAAGTACAAAAATATGCAAATTCTGACACCGCCCACTCACATCTTCAATCTCATAAAAAGAGATTCGGGTATGGATTTGACGATACACATAATAAGGCGCCAGTAACGCGGGGCATAAATCACTCCCGATTTGCCCGCACACATGGCATCAAAAATTCTCTTGCCGATGGTATTAGCTTTGGCGAATAGAAAATTTTTTTTCAGGTGTGCAACCATGGGAGTATCCACAAAGCCGGGTTTAACAGTCAGTACCGAAACACCTTTGTGGTACAAGCGATTACGCAAACCCTGCGAATAACTACTCACGAATGCCTTCGATGCTCCATAAACATAATTGCTCTGTCTGCCGCGTTCGCCCGCAACACTACTGATAACGGCAATCATCCCATTTCCCTTTGGAATGAAATAATTAGCCACAATATTCATTAAACTAATCGCCGATAGCGAATTGATTTTAATCTCGTGATTTATGCCTTCGATATCGCCGTCGAGCTTATCTTGGTCTGGCAAAGAACCGTGAGCAATTAGTACCGCATCGATTTCCTCACCCTCTTGTAGAGCTTTCTCGAAAGAAGTGGTATAAGTTTGCTCGTCTATAGCATCGAAATGCAAAGTCCGGACATCGGCATTATGACGCACTTTAAAGTCATTTGCAATATCCTCCAATTTCCTCATATCGCGAGCCGCCAAAAGAAGCTTCCAACCGGCTTTTGCAAAATATTCGGCTGTTGCTTGAGCAATCGCCGCAGTTGCACCATAAATCAAAATAGTTTTCATATTACTCCTTAGTCACACGTTTCCAAAAACTTGACGAAAATTTAGGGTCAATGTAAGCAGAAAATTCTTTCCATTGCGGATAAAATACTTTGAAATTATCGGCGGACATGCGTGCATCTTTGCATGGATAAAGCACACCGCCGGCGCCTCTAATAATTTTATCGGTTTCATCGAGCATATTAAGCAATTGAATGCCAACCATTTTAAAATCAATCGCTAAGGTCAATCCTTCGCGGGGGAATGACATCATTCCAGGTGATTTAATATTGCCGAATGTCTTCAGTACAGTCAAAAACGACGATAACTTCGAGCGTGAAAATATCCTGAATATCTCTTTTAGTACGTAAATGTAATCATTTAAAGGAATTACAAATTGATATTGCAAAAAACCTCGTTTACCGTAAGCTTTGTTCCACCCATCAACAGCATCGAGCGGGTAGAAAAACGGCTCAAATGATAATTCACCTTTTTTTACCTTAGAAGTCTGCTTATTAAAATATAATAAATTAAACATTTTTACTGTAAAAGAATTAATTAAATCCATATCAAGCGGAAATGGTAACATCTTACCATTTCTGGATTTATACTCTTTTTGCTTTTCAATGGGAGCAAAATTGCCTCTATTAAATAAACCACGACCGGGTATCGATGTATCAACCCAAGCTACTGTATAGTCATAATGTTCCGAATGTTGATTAATTTCGCTAAATTCCTCAAATGAATGAAACTTTATACTTTCGGCTTCAATAATAGGACCACTACAGTGTACAGTTTGGAAACTAACCTTCGTGATTATACCCGTCAGTCCCAAGCCACCAATCGTTGCGGAAAAGAACTCATAATTATTTTCCGGAGTGCATTTAATTATTGAGCCGTCGGAACGCAGTAGCTCAAGTTCTGTAACATGGCAGCCGAAAGTACCAGCTTTGTGATGATTTTTGCCGTGAACGTCGTTGGCGACAGCCCCACCGAGTGTGATATATTTCGTACCGGGAGTAACGGGTAAAAATCTACCGCGAGGAAGCAGAAAATCAATGCAATCAGCTAATGTCGCACCTGCGTAACACGTTAGAATTCCAGTATTTACGTCGTAATCGATAAATTTGTTAATTCCTGAAATATCAAGCAAGGTCCCACCGTCCAATAAACAACTGTCGCCGTAGCTTTTTCCTAAACCGTAAGGAAGGACTTCGCCTTCAATATTTCTAAACTTCAGTAAGTCATTATACCAATTATATTTAATTATATTGATACCATTGGGTTTAGGATATCTGCCGAATGACAAATCAATGTTACTCATAGCATCCCCAATACTGAAAAGATTAATATTGAAATTAACACCAAATGGCTCGTGCGGTCTTTCAAGGCAAACACAACTGGGTCATGATGAATTCTACCCCTGCTTGCAATCAGCCAAACACGCAAAATCCAGAATAGAATCACAGGTGCAATTAAGTACATTGCAAATAAATTCTTATACAAAATAGAAATCCCCGGCGAATTAATATACAAGACATAAACCAATACCGATAGTAACCCTGCGCCAATACCTGCATTCATCATAATCGGAATATCACCGACCAGATAGCCCCGAACTGTGGCGCCGGTATTGTCAGCTTGAGTGCTTTTTAATTCAATGAATCGCTTCAATGCCGCCAGCGACAAAAAGAAAAACATCGAAAACGAAAGCAACCAATGCGAGATTAAAGTATCGGTAGCAATTCCGCCGAGTAGCAATCTCAAGGTATAAAGACCTGCCAATATTATTATATCAGCAATATAAACATGCTTAAACAACGACGAATAAAGGGTTGTTACCGCAAAATAAAGCAATACAAAGTATAGAGTTTCAAAACCCTTTGCCAAATATCCCAAAAGGAGCGAGAAAATAATCAGAAATGGAACGATTTTAATAGCAGAAAGTATTTTAAATTTACCCGATGCAATCGGACGGGCCCGCTTGTCAGCATGGCGACGGTCGGATTCGATATCGAGTAAATCGTTAATTATATAAATAGCTGATGCCATTAAACTTATGGAAAAGAATGCTAACGCGCTACTTATTAGCATAGTGGGTTTAATCATATGTGCAAGCAACATCGGTAAAAACACCAATAAATTTTTAACCCATTGATAAACACGTAGCTGCGAAAACAGTAAATGAAAATAATTTTCTTTTTCTGTTTGAATTATTTCTGTATCATCTCCCTTAAACTCATTAATTATTACCTTTTCTGGGTCAACAAGAATTTTCTTTCGTGAAATATGCCAAATGTAGCGGTCTTTGTTGCTGTCACCAATGTAATCAAAATTACCTTCGCCGAATCGTTTCTCGAGCCATTTTGCCTTTGTTTTGCCTGCTAAATTAATCCCGTCTTTAGAGGCGAATGTATCTCGGAAAAAAGAAAATTTTCGGGAAACATCTTCCGCTATCGTATGATATGATGCTGTTACAAGGTAAACATCGCGACCATCATCATACGCCTTTTGTGTCATTCGGACAACTTCATCATTGTACGGCAACAAATCAACATCTGGAGTAACGTACTCCGCCAATCTTTTCTTTAGATAATATCTGCCACGCAGTCCCCATAGTGGTATTATGAAAATATAGAGGAAATTATTACGCAAAAGCAAGAATATTGACTCAAACATTATGTCAGTTCTTATCAAAGTACCGTCTAAATCAACACAGAGCGGATATTTTTTTTCGTCAACCATTAATTTATCTTAAAATTTGATATTGAATTATTCAAAATAATCAACATATAAGCAGGCAAACCGCAAATATTTTTGCAAACGACCACCAAACAACTCAAACTCATTTCTTAATATAATCTATAATTTCAGCAAAATTAACAAGCTTAGAAAAAACATAAATCAAAATACATGCTATTACGGATACAATGACGGATATAATTATGTTTATTCCCGAATACAACAAAAATATTCCCGGTATTACCCCCAATCCGGTTGCCAAAACAGCTTTAATCAAATTTTTAATATATAATTTGCTGTGCTCGACCCTGAACAAAAGCATCAACACCGCCGAAACTGATGCCTCACTTGCTATTGTTGCGATTGCCGCACCATAGAATCCATATTTTGGGATTAGAACAAAATTTGCAATCAAGTTCAAAACCAGTCCCAACAACGAAGCCCTGATCACTTTGTTCTCATGCTTCCATGCTATTAGAGGCAAGAAGTAGCTTACTACGATGTATTGAAGGAAAATAGTAAGAGATAATATTTTTAGCACGTCTGAAGAGTTCGCAAATCTTTCACCAAGTACGAGAGCTAATGTGTCCGAATATATGAACATATGAAATGCCAAAAAACTGCCTAGTATAAAATTAATTTGCATGTATGCACTCAACCCCTTTTCTCGCTCAGAAAAAGTAAATGAACGTGAAATTTGCGGGAAAAAAGCATTTTGTATAACCACGGAAGGCACCAACAAAAAGTAAACAATCTGGTGTGCGGCTGAAAAAATACCTGTTTCCCATTCACCTCGCATCAATCCCAGCATCGTAATATCGATGTTATTATACAATGTTGCAATCATAAAAATAGCACCTATGCTGAAAGCTTGCCTCAATTGGCTGAACATGAAAGGCTTATCTATCGTGAAATCTATATGCTTATGCACCTTCTTATAATGAATAAACATCCACAGCGAGTTTATTAAATATGAAAATGTTATAATAAGCATAGCTGTTTCAACATCGCTCTCACTTTTCACAAAAAGTAAAATACCCGTTAAATTAATTCCCCCTATCACTAAGGACCTTATTGCGATGATGTGCATCTTCTCGACTGCCATATAGACCCAAGTCAGGAGAGTTGCCTGCGCAAAAAGTAAAAAGCCGTAAATGTAAATCATTCTCTTGGTTACTTCGGGTAGAGGACTGTTATAATCAATTATCTCAGTGACTATCATAGCCCCCGCGTAACCGATAAATGCCAAAATTGTTCGTAAAATCAATATTGTACCGACATATTTGGGCATCAGACTGTGATTTTTAGTTACGTCTCGAATACCCGTTTGGTCAAAACCAAGCATTACGATAATGAAAAAGTATTGTATGATTGATTTGGCAAAGCTGAAAGCGCCGTTGCCTTCGGGTCCGATTGTGCTTATGAGATAAATAGTATAAATTACAACCAAACCCTTAGCTGAGAATTCAGTCACACCCATCGAGACGATATTTTTCAGAATTCTGTTGGTGTTGCTCATCGCAAACAAAATTAACTAAATGGCTCAGCCCACCATTCGGGATTTAATTCAAGGAAAATTGAGTTTCTTTCTTCGGTCTCTTTCAAATATAATTCATCATTCAGTTCGATTTCGTTCGATGACGAATATTTCTCGAATAAATCGCACATCTTATTGAAATCCGAATGATGATATATAAATCTCTGCTCTGCGTAGTCTTGTGCCGAGCGGGTATAAATCAAAAATTGCCAATCCGATGAATGAAGCAACATCAATTCTCGCAGTGCTTGAGTAATTATTCTTCTCGGTAGTGGTGCGAGTGCCGATATATCGTATTGTGCATAAATCTTGCTCAATCGCAGTTCATCATTGTAAATAGCTTCCCAAGTCCATTTGTTGCCTTCATTCGCCCATACTTCGTGCGAATTGCCGACTCCCCACGAACCTTCGGGCAGTTTGATGACTTCAAGCGGATTAATACGGCTGTATTGCTGCCATGCTGTGACCGGTTTTGTATATGGCGAATAACTCAAGCCCTTCAGCAAAGCCTTTATAAACAAGGGACCTTCGAACCACCAATGACCGAATAACTCCGTGTCGAAAGGAGTGCATAGTGTACCAA
>CAZWXI010000107.1:0-8404 GCA_964637845.1 uncultured Hyphomicrobiales bacterium
TCACTCTTTTACGAAGTCTGAAAATACCGTCTTCCGATTCGAGAAGTTTGAGCTCGACGTTGCCGTGGCTTTTGTGACCCACGAGGTAGTCGAGCGCATTCCCGTTTCCGTTAGTGTTGGTACTTACGTCCACTGAGCACCTCCTGTTAACGCTTAGGACAAAAAATATGGATTTTTATGGTATTGCCGAGCTTATCGGAAATATCAGAAAAATCCTTAAAATTTGATTGTATGTTCATCCAGAGAATAAATAAAATTTTCAAATTGTGTAAAAAAAAGAACAACTAGGGAAGTGAGTAGAAAGTACTCACTTACCCCGTTGTAATGTAAACAATACGTTATTTAAGCGTAACCTTAGCGCCTGCTTCTTCCAATTTTTTCTTAATACCGGTGGCTTCTTCTTTAGAAACGCCTTCTTTGACTACTTTTGGAGCTCCTTCGACCAAATCCTTGGCTTCTTTGAGACCGATGCCGGTCAGTTCGCGAACGACTTTGATAACGTTCAATTTCTTGTCGCCTGCTTCGGTTAGTTCGACGTTGAATTCAGTTTGTTCTTCTTCAACTGGAGCCGCATTCGCAGTGGGAGCACCCGGCATAGCACCGACCATCATCGGAGCGGCGGCTGTGACGCCGAATTTTTCTTCCATTGCTTTTTTGAGTTCTGATGCTTCGAGTAAAGTTAACGAAGCAATTTCTTCGAGTAGTTTTTCTATTTTTTCAGACATTTTTGAGCACTTTAAAATTATTGTACAAAATTAATTAAGCCGCATCGTGTTGCTTTTTGGCAACTTCTTCGATTACCGATGCGAGGCCGCTTATGACGGCATTGATAGAACCGACGATTCCCGAAGCTGGAGAGCCGAGGCTCCCCATGATGCCCGCGATGATATCGTCTTTAGTAGGCAACGAAGCAACAAGCTTCAGTTGCGAGCTGTCAAAGAACTGATTTTCGATTGCTGCCCCTTTGAAAGCGGGTTTCCCGCCTTTTTCGGAGAAATCCCTGATTAATTTGCCGGGCTTTGTAGGGTCGGAAAATCCGAATACCACGCCGGATTGTCCTTTTAGGGCATCGCCGGGTATTTTGAATTTGCCTGTTTCGTCTAAAGCTCTTTTAAGCAGGGTGTTCTTGGTTACTTTGTATTCGAGTTCTTTTTCGTGGATTAGCTTACGAAATTCGTTCGTAAGAGCTACGTCCATTGCCTCGAAGTTCACAAGGAAAATTCCTTGTGCTTTTTGCAGTTTTTCGACCAGTTCGGCAACTATTTGTGATTTTTTGTTTTTTGTTACCATATTTTTACTACTTTTTATTTGTTTGACTTCGGGTACATCCCTTTTTCAAGGGTGAGAAGCGAACCCGATGAGCCGGTGCGTAATAGTCTGTATTAGTCTTGTTTGAAAGTTGCTTCTTTTACGAGGACGCCGGGCCCCATCGTGGAAGAGAATGCGACTTTCTTGATGTATTTACCTTTAGCAGTCGATGGCTTTGCCTTCAAAATACTTGTAAATAATGCGTTAGCGTTGTCCATGATTTTTTCGGGTGTAAATGAGCACTTACCAATAGCGGCGTGGATGTTTCCGGTTTTGTCAACGCGATATTCGATTTTACCTGCTTTGAGTTCTACGACAGTTTTGCCTATGTCGAATGTAACAGTGCCGACTTTTGGATTAGGCATTAGCCCTCGGGGCCCTAATATGCGTCCGAGTTTGCCAACTTCGCCCATAACGTCGGGAGTAGCAACGATAACGTCAACATCAGCCCAACCGGCCTTGATTTTTTCTACATATTCGTCGAGACCTGCATAATCGGCGCCTGCGTCTAAAGCTTCTTGGTCTTTTGGTGTTTTGGCCAACACGAGCACTCTGACGTTCTTACCTGTGCCGTGGGGTAGTGATACGGTGCCTCTTACCATCTGATCTGCTTTACGAGGATCGACGCCGAGATTCATCACCATTTCGAATGATTCGTCGAATTTCGCCGTGGCGTTTTTCTTTACAATTGAAATGGCTTCGGGTGCATCGTAAGATGCGGCTTGGTCATAGGTTTTCAGCAATGCGCTGAATCTTTTTCCTCGATTTTTCATTTTATTAATTTAATAATTTGTAAAATTTAGTCTTCTACAACAATACCCATGCTGCGTGCGGTGCCGGCGAGCATCGAAGCAGATTTTTCGACATCGTATGCATTGAGGTCATTTTTCTTAACATTTACTATTTCTTCTAATTGTTTGCGGGTGACTTTGCCGACTTTGATTTTGTTGGGTTCTTTCGAGCCGCTTTTTACACCTGCGGCTTTTGCCAACAAGACCGAAGCGGGCGGTGATTTGACGACAAAAGTGAAGCTTTTGTCGCTATAATAAGTTACAAGAACGGGGAAAATCGTGCCTATGTCTTTTGCTGTTTTGGCATTAAATTGTTTTACGAACTCCATGCCGTTGAGACTCCGCTGACCGAAAGCTGGTCCAACAGGCGGTGCCATGGTTGCTTCTCCGGCTTTGAGTTGCAATTTAAACGAACCTATAATCTTCTTTGCCATAAATGTTTTATTTTAACTCTCAGTAAAAATTTATATTTCCAGTTCTACTTGGCTGAAGTCAAGCTCGACGGGAGTTTTCCTGCCTAAGATGCCGACTTCGACCTTTAGTTTTTGCTTTTCGAAGTTTATTTCTTTTACCGTCCCGTTGAAAGAGTTGAAAGGTCCTTCGATTACTCTTACGGGGTCGCCAACGGCGAAGGAAGTTTCGACTGTTGTGATGTCTTTTCTTTCTTCGACTCTGCCGATGATCCTTTCGATTTCGTGCGGTTGGAGTGCAACGGGTTCGTTGCGGCGCCCGACGAAACTGACAATGGACGGTATCTGGTTGATAATATCTTTTGTTCTACGGTCTAATACGGCTTTGATAATGATGTATCCGGGCAGGAAGTTTTTGATTTTAGTCCGACGTTTACCGCCACGAACTTCGAAAACTGTTTCCTGCGGAATGACGATTTCAAGAATTTTGTCCTGCAAGCCGAGGCGTTTGATTTCGGCCTCGATAGCGGTTTTGACCCTTACTTCGTGACTTGTATAAGTACGAATGGCGTACCACTTGGGCTCGACCTTAACATCGTCAATATTTTCGTCGTAAATATTCATTTCGTCCGTATGAGATTAAAAAATAGATTTCATGATGAGAGTCATAATCTCGTCAATAATAAACGTAAAGAGCGTGAGAATGCCAGTTACGACAATCACGACTATAGTTGACTCGCGGAGTTGCTCACGAGAGGGCCACGAGACCTTTTTCATTTCGGAGACTACTTCACCAGTGAACTTTTTAATTTTACCAACCATTTCAAACTTGTTCTGTATTACATAAAAAATTCGGTATTACACAAAGGAACACCTTCAAAATCTGCACGGGTGGTAGGACTTGAACCCACAGCCAACGGTTTTGGAGACCGCTACTCTACCAATTGAGCTACACCCGTATTCAGCTGAGCTGATGACGGGACTTGAACCCGTGACCTCGTCCTTACCAAGGACGTGCTCTACCTGCTGAGCTACATCAGCACAAGGCATGCACTCGCTAATTGCGATGACATTCAACGCATTATGCTGAATGCTCTATATTTGCAAAAGAGCGGGAGACGAGACTCGAACCCGCGACCCTCAGCTTGGAAGGCTGATGCTCTACCAACTGAGCTACTCCCGCTTGTGTATCAAAGTACATGTTGGTGTGGGCAGAGAAGGATTCGAACCTCCGTAGGGATGCACCCAGCAGATTTACAGTCTGCCCCGTTTGGCCGCTTCGGTATCTGCCCAATTTGCCTATTTTACAAATATAATGCTAAATTTCCAAATAACAATGTGATTTTTAATTGACGGCTGTACGTACGATAGCTTGAAAAACTTCGGGTTTATTCATCGCGAAGTCAGCTAAAATCTTTCTGTTCATTTGTATGTTGTTTTTCTTTAATGCGTAAATAAGTTGCGAATAAGTGGTGCCGTTCTCACGTGCGGCGGCATTGATACGCATAATCCAGAGGCTTCTGTAGCTGCGTTTTTTGAGTTTGCGCCCTACAAATGCATGTAAAAGACCTTTCTCGATATGGTTTTTAGCTATTGTCCAAGCATTTTTTCTTAGACCCCAATAGCCTTTGGCAAGCTTAAGAATTCTTTTTCTTTTATTGCGTGCCGCTACTTTATTGTTTGCTCTTGGCATTCCTATACCTCCTGATAAAATGAGTTGAGGGAGAGCCGCTACCCCTTTCGCTCGTGTTTATTGCTATGCTTGTGCTAATAATCTTTTTACGCTTCTGACGTCAACGTCGCTAATAACTGTTGATTGTCGCAGATTTCTCTTGCGTTTGGCGCTTTTCTTTGTCAATATGTGGCTTTTGTATGCCTTACGCCTCTTAATAGTTCCGCTGGAAGCTATTTTGAAGCGTTTTTTGGCAGAGCCGTTTGTCTTCATTTTAGGCATCGTTTTTCCTAATAATTTTTTCTCAATCCAAATAGAGAACTACAAAAATAGTAAGATTTTTTTATTTGCAAAAATTTTTTTAACAAAGTTTTACTTCTTTTTAATTTTTTCTTATTATTTTTAGTTTGTATGTTTGTATATTGGAATGGGGGGAATCGTTCTATTTTTCTTTTTTTAGCAGTAATTTGTATAATATGAGGTTGTATGAAATCAGCGCCGCAAATGGCTGAATGGGTTAGGGATAATCGATGGTTGGTGTTGGTGTTTATTATCGTTGCGGCGGCTTCATCACTCTTGTTTGTGTCTAATGTGCGTAATATTAACGCTTTGCTTATCGAAAATCGTGAGTTGGAGAAAGAAGTAAGCGTGCTTCGAGACATGAATAAGCGTTTGCAGAGCGAAACTATTTATTTGCAGTCTGCCGACAGAATTATCAAATTCGCTACAGAAGAATTGGATATGGTGCCTCCCGATGTAGCACCCGAGGTGATTGATTGATTTATGAGTGAAACTCCACAAAAGGACGTAAGGCAAAAGAAATTCTGGAAGTTCTGGCTCGTGCTTGTGATATTCAACATCGCGCTGGGCGTGATATTATGGCGATTGTTAGATATTCAGGTAATATCGAATGACGAATACAGAGCTAAGGCAAAACGTCAGCATGAATCAAAAGTCGTACTTACTCCGCAGAGAGGTTTGATTTACGACCGACACGGCAGAGTGATTGCCTCGAATTTCGAGAGTATTTCAATTGCGGCTGACCCCCGCCATTTGCAGGATATTGATGCCTTGGCTCTCGCATTGGAGAGTGACTTCGGACTGAATGCATCGGCGACGAAAGCTAAAATTAAATCCACAAAAAAATCCTTTGTGTGGCTTATTCGTCGTGCTGACCCGGTCAAAGCGGAGAGGGTGAAAAATCTGAACGACAAGGGACTGGTTATTCTTCGTGAGCCGAAGCGGATTTACCATTACGATAATGTCGCTTCGCAGTTGATTGGATTCACGGATGTGGATAATAATGGATTAAGTGGATTGGAATTGAAGTGGGACAGCTTGCTCAAAGGGCGAAACGGTTATATGATTGTCAATCGCGACGGTGCGGGCAGACTTCGCCCTGCGGCTGATTTACCCGTTATTCCTGCAATTGACGGCTATTCGATGCGATTGACGATTGACATTGATTTGCAGAGAATTGTCGAGTACGAGCTTGCTACAGGTGTGCTAAATGTAGGAGCGGAGAGCGGTACGGTGGTTGCTGTTCGCCCGCAAACGGGTGAGATTTTGGCAATTGCATCGTATCCGAGCTATGACCCTCATGCCCCGGGGGGACGTTCTACTGCGTATTTGCGCATGAGAGCCATAACGGATACCTATGAGCCGGGTTCTACTTTCAAGCTGATAACCGCCGCCGCGGCGCTTGAGGAAAATATTGTGAAGGAAACCGATACACTCAACGGACATATGGGGGTTCTTGCAATGAGGGGCTATACTATACGCGATGTAAAGCCCTTGGGAAGAATAGCCTTCAGGCAGGCAATGGAATATTCATCGAATATTATTATGTCATCGGTTGCTAATATGATGAGCGATAATATTTTTTATAAGTATTTGCGTGATTTCGGCTTTGGAATTAAGACAGATGTGGATTTCCCGGGTGAAGTAACGGGTAAGTTGCCTCGCCCGAAGGACTACAGGTCGTCCACGAAGCGATATTTGGGTTTTGGTTACGGATTAGCTGTTACTCCTTTGCAAATGGCAAACGCTTATGGTGCGGTTGCAAACGGCGGTACCCTAATGAAACCTTATCTTGTCAGTTCGATATTCGATTCGCAGGGCAAAGAGATTTACAGGCTCTCGCCTCAAGCGGTTAGAAGGGTAATTTCGGAAGAAACAGCCTCAAGATTGACCGATATACTGCTTGGCGTTGTTACAAACGGTACGGGTAAAGCGGCAATGGTAACGGGTTTGGAGGTTTGCGGTAAAACGGGGACTTCCCAGCAAATCGTTGACGGAAGATATTCGAAGGAAAATTATACTGCGACTTTTGCGGGATATTTCCCTGCAAAAAACCCTCAAGTTGCTCTGATTGTGATGCTTGATAAGCCGCGTTCGAGTATTTACGGGGGTGCAACTGCCGCACCGATTTTCCGTGGAATTGCTTCGAAATGGACTGCCGTCAATCCTGAAACTGCTATTGCAAATAAGTTTATAGTGGAAAGTACATCGGATTCGGTGCTTGTACCAAATCTTCTCGGTATGCGCTCGGAACATGCCGAGAAGATTCTAAAGTCGCGCGGGTTTGCCATTGCGTACTCGGGGAATAGCGTAGGAATAGTGCTTGACCAATTTCCGAAAGCCCGCACAAAGGTAAATAACGGCAAAATTATTGATTTAACGATAGTAGCCTTGGATACGATTCACCGCCGCGATACAAAGGTCGTGCTTCGAGGAATGCCACTTAGGCATGCCTTGAGCATTTTGAATGCAAGCGGCATAAAAGCGACTATTACGGGTAACGGTAATATTGTAACTGCCCAACAATGGTTAACTGACGCCGAGGGCAATCACTACTGTGTCTTGCATTCGCGTTAGATTGAGTTGACCAAATCGCAGATCTTTTCTATATCCTCTGCGTCGAGATACGGGTGCATGGGCAAGCTGAAAATCCTTTCCGAAATATTTTCCGATACGGGGAAATCGCCGTGCTTATGGGCAAGTTCGGCAAATGCTCTTTGTAAATGCAGGGGTTTGGGATAGTAAATTACGCTCGGCACGGAGTTACCGGATAATTTTTGCATGATTGCACTGCGATGCTCGGTGCTGTCTGCCAATACGGAATATTGTGCCCACGCAGACGTACAGTCATCAGGTATTCGGGGAGTTCGGACAGTTTTTAATTTTTCGGAGTATAGTTTGGCGACTTTATTGCGCAGAATAATTTCTTCATCGAAGATTTTGAGTTTTTCGAGCAGGATGGCGGCCTGAATAGCGTCGAGTCGTCCGTTGATGCCGATTCTGTCGTTATTGTATTTATTTTCGCCTTGCCCGTGTATGCGGATGGATTTGAGTAATTCGCAGAGTTTATCATCGTTTGTGAATATGGCGCCACCATCGCCATAGCAACCGAGCGGTTTAGCAGGGTAAAATGATGTTGCGGCACAATCGCCGAAGCTGCATGACTTCATGCCTTTATACAAAGCTCCGAAGCTTTGGGCGGCATCTTCGAGTACATTGAGTCCGTATTTCTTTGCCATCAGGTTGATTTCGCGGTAATCTGCAGGCAATCCGAATAAATCAACGGGTATTATGGCTTTGGGCCGAAGATGTCCGATGCTAAGAATGTCGGTGATTTTCTTTTCCAAATCCGCTGGATTTATGTTAAATGACTGGGGGAGAATATCCACGAATACGGGGGTCGCGCCTGTGAGAGAGATTACTTCGGCTGTGGCGATGAACGTAAACGGCGTTGTAAAAACTGCATCGCCTCTGCCAATACCCCAAGCCATTAACGGCATAAGCAAAGCATCAGTACCAGATGCGGCTGTTATACAGTGTTTTACTCCGACATAATCGGCTAATTGCGATTCCAACTCTGCCACTTTGCCGCCCATGATATAAATACCCGATGCTAATACTTCGCTCACGGCTTTGTCTATTTCGCTTTTTAGTCTGTTATACTGTGTATCGAGAGCAATGAATTTCATAAATTGTCCATATTGTCGGCATAAAAATAATGATTTTATTGTATTGTACGAAGATATGGATTGAGTGTATTACAAAAAAGTGCCTTATTTTCAAAAATGTTATTTTGGCAAAAAATATATCTCGTACATTGCAATACATTATTCATCACTCTTTTGGAGATTATTATGAAATATCTGGTTCCCCCCCTGCCGCAAAAGCTATACCTTGTCGTATTGCAGGATATTAGCTGTAAT
>CAZWXI010000108.1:0-8370 GCA_964637845.1 uncultured Hyphomicrobiales bacterium
AAAATGTATTGAAATGACGAAAAAACGGCAACATAACGACAGAACAAAGTACACGCAAGTGGAACTATGGAGCTATGGAGCTATGGAGCTATGGAGCTATGGAAGGACGCAGCTCTCAAAGTCATATTTTAAGCACTTATACACAATTTTTCCACAACTGACGGAGGGCGAACCGCACCAAAAAAGCCGGGACTACAATACTAAGCATACAAAGCAAAACTTATTCACTAATGTGCGAGGTGCCATATGAGAGTAGTTTAGCTCCCGTCTCGCGGGGTGTGGCGGGCAGTAGAATCCCCAAGATGAGATATGTTTACTTGCAGTTCTTTTTAATAAAAATTTTTTAAACAAATAATAGGAGATTATCCAATGAAAAAAGTAATGTTTTTATTAGTATTATCAATCGCAATTTTCTCGTTACTGAGATTAGATTTGTCTGCTCAACCATGTCCTCCGGGCTTTTCTGGTCCTGCAACGGTTACAGTAGAAGTTTGCACGGGATGCTTTATTCAAGCTACTTGGTGCTGCGACACTATTGCAACGCCGTTTGGCGATAAACCTGCAATTCATTTTTCTGATTTGTTAATAATAGGTAATTGTGACTTTTGTTTAGAATGGATGACAACTCCAAGTGGATGGGCTGTGCCGTCAATACCTTGGAAGTCACTCATAGGAGCTGTCATGACATCAGGTGAGTTATGTTTCACAGGAATACCAAGCATTCCACCATGTGATCCGGCTCCACCGACTGAATATAATATTGTCGTTACTAACGGAGGTTGTTATACAAGAATTGAAACTTTGGAAGGCAAATGGTATGTGCCTTGTGAATCAGATGTACTGGCATTGTGTTATGAGTATTATAGGATTTGTTGGGAATTTGTTAACGGTCAATGGAAAATTAAAATTGAGGGTTTGGGTAAACAGCCTGCATTTAATTGCATTGAACCAAATTGCTACCCACTTTGTAATTAATGATTTTTAATAGGCATAGGGCAGCGGATAATGATAATTCAATCAACTGCCTTATGCCACTTAAATAATTGATATAATAATTATTGGAGATAACGTGAAAACTAAAAGAATAATTCTGCTCTGCATAGCCTTTTGGGTTAATGCTTCTTTTATACTAAGTCAAACGCCGATTTTGAAGTTTATAACAAAATATAATGATATAGATTTACAAAATATCGGTTCCTATACTCTTAATCTAGGCGATACTTTATTGTTTACTCATACTGATTCTGGAACTCTCCTGACATACTTGAATATTTGTTATGATAATAAATGTCTTCAATTTAATAATACTGATTTAGGGATTGAAAACCCACGATTTTTAGGGTTACGTGATGCAGTACATGTTAACAAGAACAATAATATTCTTTGGATAGCAACAATTGATGGATTATTCATGTTTGACGGGATTAAAGTTGGTAGAAATTCAGATGTTTTGGTAATTCCTGAATCACCGTACAAGAATTTGTTTCAGCACAGCTTTTACAAACATTCTAATGGTGATATTTATATTTCGAATGGGGTATTATCTAATTTGATAAAATATGATGGTAATCAATATGAAATACTTGTCTCTCATTTAAGTGACGATGAAATCAAAATCATGGGCAAACATCCACAAGCCACTATTGTAGCTATTGATGATAAATTATTTTTTCGTACAATTCACTCGGATGTAGCGTATTTAGACTTAGAAACTCATGAGTATCGCTATCCTTTCGTCAAAGATACAATAATTCAAAAGTTTTTATCTAAGGAAGAATTATTTCCTAAGGTGAAGCCAATGATTGGAAACTTGAGAAAGTATGGAGATAAATTATTTCTTCATTTAACCGACTTGATGATTGGGAGTTTCTTTTTTTATGATGGAGAAAAGATTGAAAAGGTAATGTTAGATACTAACTTGATTTTCCCTAATGACTCTACTTATATACTCAGATTTTTAGAAGTAGATAGTAAAGATAGAATATGGGCAAAAATACAATCCCAAAAAAGTATTTACCCGCCTTATGATTCTAAAACACATTTTTTTATTATTAATAATAACTTTGATTATTTCAGAATTAATAATTATGAATTAGGTTTTGAAAATAGTGCGAATTTTTTCAGATTACATAATTTCAGTAACGGCACAACTTATTTGTCTATAACTGGCGGCTTTTTGGTTGATGACCCTCTTGGAGTTTCAGTGGAAGAAACCGAAAGTACTCCGTCATTTTTCATGACGAGGGTAATGCCCAATCCGTTTAAGGACAGAACTCAAGTAGAACTGACTGCTACTAGCGAGGCAATTGACAATATTGAAGTGGAAATATTCGATTACTTGGGTAAAAGCATAAAAAAGTTAAAGCCATTTGTAATATATCAGCCCATGACTGGTAAAGCCACGCTTGATATTGAGACCGATGGCATTGCCCCGGGGTACTATTTCCTTGTAGTTACCGACAATCACGATACTCGGACAATGCCGATAATAATAAAGTAATAAGAATGGGGCTATTAGAAAAGCCCCATTTAATTTATTGTCGCATTAGTTATAATTTAGATGTGTAATTATCTTAATATGTTTAATTTGAAATAATTCGTTATATTGCCGGAAGTTGCTACGATTAAATAATTACCCGGAGCAATAGTATTGTGCTCGTTTTCATTCAAATTTCTTTTTATGCTCAATGAGTCGTCATCTATATAGCCATCAAATAAAATTCTGAGAATTCTGCCTTCGAGGTCGTATAATTTTACGACTGTGCGCTTACCGGTTGTCGTGGTAAAATTCAAATTAATGATGCCGTTCGAAGGATTAGGAAATACATTCAAGTGCTTTGCTGCAACAATATTATCAACTGAGCTAATTGGCTCATTAGAAAGGTGTGATATGTTGAAATCCCATATTCCTCTGCCGTAAGTAGCAAAGCGAACAATTTTTTTGTCGTATAAATAGTTTACGGACCAGTAATTTTGGTCGGGATTTTCCAATCCATCCATTGAATACCATTTGTTATGAGTTTTTATGTAAACGTATGGTCCAGTGGAAGTTGCTGCGAACAAGAATTCTTCATCTTCGGTGAAAGCCAAGTCATAGACCATACAGGGTGGCAGTCCATTTGATATTGGCTTGAATGAGATTCCGTCATCGTCGGACATGTAAACTGCGGGGGAGGAATATCCGCTACCCGCTAAATAAACAACATTTTGATTGCTTATCGAAGGGAGTATTTTTGTCGGATGTAGGTAGTTATATCCTGGTCCGGTAAAACCTTGGGTTTTTCGCCATGTCTGGCCTTCATCAGAGGAAGTATAAAATTTTCCGAGCTTTGTGGCAGCATATAATTTATAGGTGTTAACGGGTGATACAGCCAAAGCCGAAACATCATTTTGCTGGTTGTCGGCATCAAAAACATAGCTAAGTTCGTTCACTTTCAATAAGTTATTAATATATTCAAGTTTAAATATTGTAGAATTGTTATTCGAACCGCCCGGAGCGAGGTATGCTTTTCGGGGAGAATTTGGTACTGCAGCAACGGGAGGCATCCAAACTCTATCGGCATATCTTCCCGTGAATGTCCATCGTACATTATTTTGGGATTTAACTGCATCGGGATAATATAAAACAAATCCGGGATATACTGTCCAGATGCTTTTTCCGTGGTCACCCGAGCTTAGGCTGCCGTAGTCTCCACTTATGGTTTGTTCAAAATCAAGTATGTCGCCGTCGAAGGGCTCACTACGCTGGAATCCTTGGTCTTGACTGCCTGCAAAAATTATATGAAGCGGTGTATTATATGTATAAATCGAATAATATTGTGAGACATTTAATTTTTTGAGGGATATATTCTTAATCTTTAAGTAGTTATCATATGTTCTATAAATGCCGCCATCGGTAGAAATTAAAAATATCTCCTCGCCGGTCGGAGAAATGTATGAATTTACTCCTGGTATATCTGCATGTAATTTGTTTTCGGGGTCGGGGTAATATTCCCACCAGTTATTGTATTTGAACCAATTTGTACCGCCGTTGGTACTGTAGAAGCAATCAATTCCGCCTAAAATCAAGAAATTGGGAGACTTTTTTGATACGCAAAAGCTATTCCACATGAACATGTCTGTTTCAACGTAACCTTTGTATTCCCAATTACTGCCTGCATCGAGTGACCTTATGATATGTCTGCGGTTTTCGCTTCCTGAACGAATTGCAAGGTATAGATTTGCATTTCCATCTATGATTGAGCCTTTGGCATAATATCGCGGGTTATTTATTGCAGAATAATCTGGGAAAACTGCGATAAACTGTAATTGTTCTGCCGTATTGGTAACATTTATTTCGAATACTGAATCTCTATGGAAAAGATATAAATTGGGGCTTCCGACATCGCTGCCCCAAATGTCAATGGGGTCGTGCCTTTGGTGAACTCTTAATCTTTTGAAATTTTCTCCGTTGTCTAACGAATAGTAAAGAGTAACATTCTGCCCCTGAAAATTTTCATTCGCCAAAAAATACACTATGTTCGAGTTGTTGTTTAATACTGAGATGCCTCTGATGATATTTCCTGTAGAACTGACTCGGTCGGCGCCACTTGCTTTATTCCAAGTATAACCTTCATCGTCGGAGTAAAACACGCTGAAGTTGTCGAACACTAAAATTCGAGGTCCCGTAGTGGTTTTGATAAGTCTGACGTCGCGGATATTGAATTGGAATGAATTATTCAGGCAGGTCCAATTATCGCCGTGTAAAGTGCCTCGCCATACATTGCCGCCGGAAGAACCGAGGTAGATTAATTCTCGCTCAAAGTCAATATCTGCACAATGAATACGCCCCGATTGGTTGTTGCTGCCGCGTTCGTGCCATTGGCCTCGGATACTGCCTTGAGCGATGCTTGTGCTTAGAAGAAAGTCGTTATCCTTGATTCCGAGTTGTTGTCGGTTTTCGTTGCGTTCCTGTTGTTTGTATTCTTTGACTTGTCTTTCGATGATTTTCCAATCAACTCCCGGCTCTGTACGGTGCATAGATTCAAGCCAGTCTTGTCTTTGATGGTGATAGTCGGGATTGGATTCGCTTTTTCTTACCTTTTGGGGAACCATGTCTGAGGCAGATAAATTCAAAGCTAACAGCAAGGGAAGGATGTAAATTGATGTTTTCATAATTGTTTAAAATTTTTTGTCAATAACTTTTATCTATAGACATCTGGATATGCAAAATAGTTTCAGTCGAGAATGGTTTTTATGTACAATTCTTTTGACAGGCAAACAGATATGGCTCTCACTTTGAAATGTTGTTAGGTGCTAAATTTTGTGATGCTCTGGTGGTGAGTGGTACCGGTTTCGAGCTTGTTTACAGATTTTTAAGTCATTGGTATTTATTCCAATTTAATAAAACTTTCTACACAAGAGCCGCACTTAATTAAATATGTACCGATGTTTAGTTTTGAGACATCGACTTTTAATGTTGGACCTTCGTAATTGTTGACGGATAAAACTTTGTCTCCGAGTAAGTTGTAAATGTCAATCTGGTGATTGCTATGGTGGCATTTAGCGGGGGGAACTATATTTATAAAATCTGTTGTGGGATTAGGATAAATATGAAGTTTTTGAGCAAAATCGGTTTTGTTCGCTTCAATGCTTGATGGGTCACCAATGACATAAAGGGCGACTTTAAAGTAAGCAAACTGTTGTTTGCTGTCCCACTTGTATCCTCTATATGCGTATTGCGCTGTAAGATATATCAAATCGTCCTGTGTGCCATGTAGCCCGGTGAAATCTAATGCTGCCGTATCCGTGACTGTTGACATAAGGAAAAATTCATAATCAGTGTTTCCGTTCTTATCGTATCGTCTTATATAATTTTGCAAATCCGGGTTCCGTTGGTGCATCATAACCATAGAACCGTCATTTAATATGCTTGCGGATTGAAAATGAGTGGAGGTTTGAGAGGATACATTTAAAGTATCGGTTGTGTACATGGCTTTAAAGTCGCTGTCATAAGCGGTTAGAAAGGTTTTCTTATAAATCTTAAGATTGGCTTCGTTATATTTAATAAGGAATGCACCATTACGGTTTATATTAATAAATTCTGCTGAGATTAGTGTGTCACCAAATCTTTTGAGCGACATAGGCTTAAATGAATTATCAATTTTGAGCAGATGAAGCGTAGTGTAACTAAACGGCATCTGTCCTAATCGCTCATTTAGTACAACAAGAAAGTTGTCATTCATTCTAATTAATTGTGTAGTAATATATCCTGCAAAAATTAACGGAGAATAATTAATTGCTCTGCTGTTTATTAAATCTAAATTCAAATCGTATCTATTCATGTATAAGTTTTTGTCAGTCGATATGTATTCCGTTTCGAGAATTTCGGTACCATCATGAGAAAAGGTATATCGTTCGGATATATAATATGTTGGTTGGGGTTCTGTTGTGATTTCTTTAGTAAAATTCAACTTCTTGTCTAATTCTAAGTAAGTTAGGGCTACATGAGTTATCATGCCAAAAGTATCTTTAACGATAAAATTTCCTACAATTTTTATATTGCCGTTGCTTTCTACCAAAACATCATTAATTATTATATTCTTGTCGGAATTTAAAAACTTTACACTATCGCCCAATGAGTTAATAATAAGAATTTTAAGTTTGTTGGGTTCATTCAATTTTACGGTAGTGTAAACAAATAGTTTATTGCCTTCGAGATAATCAAAAACAAAGCTTTTATCCCATAAACGTTCATTTGGGGCATAATCATAAAGATTGGTTCGTATTAACTGTTTTGAATTCAGATTAATTGTGACGCAAATAATAGTTATTAAATAAAAAAATATGTTTCTCATTTTATTCCTCTCTTTTTTAAATTTTAAAAAGCCTTGCTGCTTTATTATCACAGTAAGGCAATTATTGGTTTATAAAAAATTTACCAAAAAAGCTCTTGCTGTATCTGTCAATTAGTCTTACGAAATAAGTTCCTGATAGTAATTTGTTTGTTTCTAAAACAATATATTCATTGTTAACATGTTTAATGGTAGCAAGTTGAGATTCACCCATAATATCAAAAATAAGGGCTTGCTGAATATCATAGGTAGAATTATAATTTCTATTATGGTATACCCTAATTTGCGATTCGTCGAAAAATATAGTACTTTCATCATTTGAATCATAATAATTGCTTTTATTACTTGTATTTATGGCTTTATTTAAATTTACCAAATTTTCCCGGAGCTTAATGCTTGAATTCAGCTTATATCTTTCTGTGAACTCTAAAGTCTTTACTCCATTTGCAGCCTTATATTTTGAAATCGTAATATATTGATTGTTGCCATACATTTTGATGTAATCCACGGCAAAAAGATTTAAACTTAGCGAAAATGTTACTAAGGCTAAAATTATTGTTTTCATAACGCTCTCCTATTCATCGAAACAAGTACTGATACAGTATGTAACGTAAACATTCACTATCCTTACTCCTTGGTGATAATCGCCGGAAGACGGGCATAGACTAAAGTCCGGGGCTGTCTGGGGAGGGCAAGCTGTACCTACCCAGTAGGTAAACTCGTATATTATATCTTGTTGAGTGAGTGGGTCAACACAATAAGTAAAACGTTTGCCACAACAAACTGTATCTTGGCAGCTTCTTGTAAAGAAAACATGCTCTCCGTTTTCGAGGACTATTTCGCACGCCATAGCACAATTTCCCTCCCACCAATAGACAAATTCAGCAAACTGTGGGCATGTAAAGTTATTACGTATCGCTGACCACCTGTTATCAAATAGCATTTTGTAAACGTCTTTTTTCATCTGCATATATCTGTTGGCATCAGGCTCAAAATTGTTGTTAGGGTGCAGGAAAAGATGCAGTGCGGCACAATTTCCACCGGCGCTGTAAGTTATATAGTCTATTTGTATTTGATGTTGACCCGGCGGACAATGAATCATTTGATAAACAACGAGAATTTGGCATCCCATGTACTCTAATACAACCGAATTTCCGGTACGGGTACAATTTCCTAAATTGTAGCATGGCCCAAGAGGTGGCCATTGTTGAGAATTTAACTTTGTGCTGTTGACAGATAGGAGTAAACCTATCATGGCTATTGTACTATTTAAAGACTGAAAGAATTTCATAATTTTTATTTCATTTTTTTAATGGTTTAATCTGTTATTTAGAATTTTGAAACGAAAACAAGCTAAGCAATTTCCCGCCCTTCTCCTATTTGCCTATTGTCGGCATCCTAATTCTGACTTGACCGTAAAATTTGAAGCAATTTGTGATGTGTCCGAAAAGATTTCGAAATTCATTATAGTGCGATTCGAGAGATATGTTTTCGCTTCGCTGTTTTTGCTTCGCTGTTTTCGCTTCGCTGTTTTCGC
>CAZWXI010000109.1:0-8133 GCA_964637845.1 uncultured Hyphomicrobiales bacterium
CCGTACAACTCATCACCCAGTGGACCAAACTCAGTAAGCAGGTTGTGATAATGAAATGAGGAAGGGTACAATTTATTTTATTAATCTATGTCTTAAAATATTTTATTTCGATGTTAAATATGACAAAATATTTACCTTTAGTTAAGTTTTTGGGAATTTTTATTGGTGTAATTGTTTTTTATTACCTGCTGGTAGCCTTTTACCCAAACACTATAGACTTTTATATTAATGCTACTGCCAGCCTATCTGCATCCATCTTGTCTTTGCTTGGCATCGAATCTTATGCTCAAGGCAATAACATAATCAGCGATGCAATGATTATTTCTTTGGCTTTTGGTTGTGAGGGTAGTGAACCGATTGTACTTTTTATTGCTGCTGTATCTGCGTTTCCATCTGCAGTAAAAAAGAAATTAATAGGTGGTATTACAGGAGTATTGTTATTGTATGTGTTGAATATTCTACGCATAATAACATTATATTTCATTGGATTAAGTGAAGTTTTCAATTTTGATTTGTTTCATGTTATAATTTTTCCCGTTGTATTTATTATTATTGCAATTTTGTTTTTTTTAGGATGGCTTAAATGGCAAAACAAAATACTAGGCAAAGTATAGTAGTAAAACGACCTATTTTGTATTTTATCACAAATTTTGCGATTGTTTTCGTACTATTTGTTACTATTTATCCGCTAAAACAAAATACTTTCGTAAATTATTGGATTAAAGCAGGTAATTCTTTTTTTCGTTCATATGTAAATACTGACTTGTCATTAAATAGGTCAGTAAACATTTTCCCTGATGCTGATAACAAGAATTCAATTATTGCTCAAACAATATTCTATGACAGAATAAATGAAGATGGAACTATTCAATCAAAAGGAGTGAAGATTAATTTATTTAATGAAGCATATTTTCCTTTCATATTTACCGTAACTTTAATAGTATCAATCCCTATATTTTGGCGACGTAAATGGTTATCATGTGCAATCGGAATTATTTTGACAGCAATTTTTATTTATTTCAAATTATTTGCAATAGTGGCTGACAATTATTCCCATCCTGAATTGACTGTAAAGCAACTTCCCTTTTTAATATCACAAATTGTGCATTTATACAATATGGCGCTAACCGCAACCGGAACAGGGACGAATCTTATTTTCGGTATATTGATTTGTATTTTATCATTCCTTAGAAAAAGGGAGATTAGTTTGATTTTAGATTTATTTAACAAACAAACTGCCTCATAAAGAGGCAGTTTACGTCTTTCAATTACTTTCTATCTTCTCGCGGGTAGGAGCAGTTTCCTCCCTGGTCTTTGATTCGGATATGTATAATCATCATGGCAACCATTGCATTTAGGCGCAACTCTGAAATTATGTGCGGCATGGCAGTCAATGCACTCTAAATCAGTATGTATATCATCAAGTTCAAATCCAATTGTACTGTGATTAAATTTACCCGGTTTGAATGTATTTGCATGACAACTTATGCAGCTACTGCTGAGTTTCGTTTTGTAGTCATTATTAATATGACATTTATTACAGGCAAGTTTATCATGATACTTGGATAAGTCAAATCCCGTGATTTTAAAATGATTGAAACGGTCCATCACTTGATTCAAGTGGCATTTAACGCAGTTATCCTTTTCATGGCATGCAATACACGGCTTGTGATGTTCTTCGAATGATTTATGGACTTCCTTTCTATAATCTCTATCTTTAGGTGTACGAAGTTTTTCCAATCTCACATCATGACATTTCATGCAGTTTTCGTCTTGGTGGCAGGTAGCACATGAAATATTGAACATTTTGACATGCTCATCATGATAAAAAGTAACTATTGGTCCCTTTTCATAATCGGTGTCATACACGACTTTACCGGGTTCAATCACAGTTGGGTGCCCCTTACCGGCATATTGTTCCACTTTTAATCTTCGCGCTTTGTCTGCATCTATGCCTTTTTCGAAATGACAGTAGTCACAGTCGGTTCTGCGGCTCCATTGTCTATGGCATGTTATACATTGTCTATGATAAGCTGCTTCGAGGTCTGGTATAGTCAAATCTTTACGAATTCTGTTTGGTTCGTGGCAAGTAACGCATTTAAGCACAGGACCTGTTGTATTATAGTGGTGACATGAACCACAACCACCAGCCATTTCAGCCATTTCGGCGTGTATCTTATGTGTAAATGCTACTGCTCCCCATTCACCGGGTAGCATGTCCATAATAACAATTTCAGGTCCCTCATCAGGTGAATGATGAATTGAAATCATCTCATTTCTTGGGCATGATATCAGGCATGGATTGCTCGCTGTCGGGTATTCACAAAAGTGGCATGATTTACAATCTATCAATTGTTTATCATGGGCTTTTGGCATAGTTTGAGGCACAGAAATTACCACAGGCTCGTGAACAGTATCACTCATGGTTTTGGGCTCTTTTTGTTCGATTGTCTCTGGGACAAGTGCAAATATTAAAACTGCTATCAAGAGCATTGCTGAAATTATCGTTATGTATCTTAACATCTTGTTCTCCTCCTTCTATTTATTAATTGCAGTTTGCTCGGGAGCAGGTAAACTGATAATCGAAAAATTCATTACAAAAAATCTATAAAGCAGTATGAGCAATGCTGCCGCCCCGAGTGTTACGGAAATTTCCCCGTACGATGGGATATAAGTTTCAATAGCATAAGGCGGACTATAAGCAATTATGAAGTTGTTTATTCTGTTCAGCACAACGCCAAAAATCACCATTGTTGAAGCCCAAAAGAGCCAACTAAGTGACTTGGATGTAAGCGGTGATAAGAATAGTATCATCGGCATGATAATTCCGATTACCATCTCAATAATAAATAATATAGCAGGCATATCCATAGGAACAAGATGCACAAATGATTCTCTGATTACCATATCGCCAAGTTTAAATGACAAGTAAATACCGAGGATAGGTCCAACGTAATTGCCAAGTCGGGTTAGAATATTAGTTTCGGGTTTTAATTTCAACGAACGAGATGCAATTAGTGATTCAAATATCACCATTGGCAGACCAACTGCTACAGCTGATATTAAAAACAGTAGAGGTAATACCGGTGTTTGCCAAAGTGGGTGCATTTTATCACCGGCAATAACCATAAGTGTTCCCAATGATGACTGGTGCAATGATGACAATACAACACCTGCAATGATGAAAACAAACATAGTTTTCGATAATCCTCTATCCAAAGCTCGGAGCAATTTATCTATTGGATTATTTAAGAATTTTAAAATTCCTTTCATATTCATCTTGCCTATGAATCTTTCAGTTACAATCGGTAAAAATTCAATATAGAGTACAGTTAAATAAATTATTACACATATACCGACTTCAAAAAGAGCCGAGTTTGGGTTCCACATAATCAATGGATGCCAAATATAATACCAACGACCGATATCAATCAATACACCAAAAGCAACAAAGGTATATCCCAACATCGCAGTAAGTAGAGCCGGTCTGACAATAGAATGATATTCTTCTTTATGCATGATATGCCCGATTGCAGCCGAGATAAAACCTCCCGCCGCTAAGGCAACACCTGTTGCAACGTCAATTCCAATCCATATACCCCATGGGTACTGTTGGTCTAAATTCGTGACTGCGCCTAATCCGAACAGGAACCGTCCTACTATAAAAACTATTCCGTTCAAAGCAATCAAACAGATCATGACTACGCCTGGTGTAAAGAATTTATGCTTTACGGGTTGAGGTACTTCATAATGCATTACGCCATCCCCTCATTTTTTTCAGCAAGTTCACGTTCCTTTTTACGTTTATTGACCCACATTATACCACCCAACCATGCATATAAAGCCAATGGAGGCACAAAATAAGCAAAAATGCCATGTTGGATAGATTCCGATACCCCGGGTGCTGTTTTAGTACCGTGCTTCGGAAGCTTAAGCGTTTGGTAATCAACGGCGGATATGTACACCCAAGAAGTACCACCCACTTCTTGCTCGCCATAGATATGGTCCAAATATTTATCTGGATTTCGGCTGATTCTATGGTGAGCAAGTCTTATGACTTCACTACGAGGTCCATAGACAAGGGCTTCAACGGGACATATCTCAACACATGCAGGTAAAAGCCCCTCTCTAGTTCTATTATAGCAAAAATCACATTTGTGAATATCCGGCTTTAATGCCTTGTGATAATCGAATGTAGGCACTTGGAACGGACATGCCACCATGCAATAACGACACCCGATACATTTATCGGTATCCCAAATAACGCTGCCGTTCTCTTCTTTTGTGAAAGCTCCTACTATGCAAGCCGAAACACATGCGGGTTTGTCACAATGCATGCATTGATATTTTACATTGATTGGCAGTAATTCGTTATCTTGATTTGGAAACTCATTAATTACTGTGTAAGAATCATTATCCGGGCGGCGGAACATTTGGAATATTTCTCTGACATGATAATCATGTACGTTTCCGGCAGGTATGTCATGAGCTGTTTTACATGCCCATTCGCAACTTCTGCAACCTATACAGACAGTCACATCAACCAAAACCCCCATTCTATCTTCAGACAAGATATTTTTTGGGGCCGCTTCGGGCTTAACGGTTGCTGCTAATGCCGTTGTGCTGATAACAGCACCGGTTTTGAAGAAATTTCTTCTTCCTCCATCAAACATCGGCATCCTCCTTTATCTAAATATTTTCTATAACTTAAATAATTTGTGTCAATAATTCACATTATATATAACTAAATTACATTAAAAATTTTTAATTTCAAAGCAAAAAAGGATTTTTATGTGGAATCTGTAACGTAAATGTTGATTTTGTAGATATTAATCTGTTTGTTAATACAAACTAATTTTCTCGGTATGATTATATTTACTTTTTAATTTGTTTCAGCAATAATTTATTAAATTTTTCAAAATTTTCAACTACATCGGGAAATTCTTCATAATACAAGCCAATCAAAGTTTCATTGAAGACAAATGCCTCAAGCAAAAAATCCCGTGCTTCAACATGTCTGCCAATTGCACCGCATATTTTAGCCAATAGATAATAAGCGTCGGCAGATTTTGGCACTTTATCCAAATACTTTTTTGCAAATGATAAGGCATTTGTCATCTCATAAATTTCATACGACGCACTTGCCGCATCCAATAATGCTTCTACGTTTGACGCGTCAGATTCATGGGTTCGAATGTAATATAGAATAGACTCTTCGATTTTGCCCATGTTGAAAAGCAAATCTGCTTTCGCGTAAAGGACCTCCGAATAATTCGGAAAAACATCCAGTACCTTATTATAATCTTTTAATGCGGCATCAAAATTTTCGAGTGCATCATAGCATATTCCGCGACCGAAATATGATTCATAGTTTTCAGGGGCAATTTCCAAAGCTTTTGTATAATATTCTATTGCGCTGATATATTGGCTATTATCACCATAAACGCTTGCTAAATTATGCACTGTGTTCACATCTTTTGGATCAAGTGTCATTGCCTCCTTGAAAGCGTCTATTGCATCTGTTAACCTTCCGATAGTTGCATATGTATTGGCTTTATTATACCAAGCCGAAAAGAATTTATAATTTATTGTCAAAGCCATATCGTAAGAATCAATTGCCTGATAAAATAAGCCTTTTTCGTTATATATAACACCTAAATTATACCATAAATTTTCGTTGTATGGATTTTTATCTATGGCTTGCTTAAAATACATGACTGAGCGGTCAAAATCATTCATACAATTATAGCAATATGCAATTTCTTGCAGGACTTCGTCGGCATGATATTCAGAATTTAGCAAATATTCGAGTATTTTGATGCTTTCGTCGTATCTTTCTAAGGATTGTAAGATTAAGGCCTTTTGGAAAAGTGCGTCATCATTTGAAGGTGCAATCTTCAAAATCGTATCAATCAAATTCAATGCTTCACTCGAATATCCCGATTGTTCCATAATTGTTGCTTTGTTTAGGATTGCGTCGGGGTCAAGCGGATTAAAGCTCAATGCTCTATTGACATAATCCAATGCATCGCCATTTTGATTCAAATTTGATAATATGAACGCTTTTTTATTCAATGCTTCAGCTGAATAAGGCAGGAGTTCTATCCATAAATCACAAAATTCTAAGCCCTCTTGCCATCGTTCGGTTGATATGCAATATTCAACCAATGATTCAAGAGCCTCAAGTGGTGGAGTTATCTCGCCCTTTCTACTGTATGAACGAAGATTACTAAGATAGTAATGGAATTGTTCTTCCATATCATCGAAATCGTCTTCAAATTCATCGTCATCAAAATCAAAATAACTCATTCTAATACCTAATCATAGATAATAAATTTATTGATTGTCTCAAAATTCTTTCCCGCCAACTTTATCATAAAAACGTTTCCGCTTGTTTTTAGTTTGCTTATATCAAAAATTAACACATTTGAGTCTAAAAATCTTACTTTGTAATGGGCATCATCAATGATTTGTCCCTGTAAGTTACTTATAGCTATCTTTTCGATTAGTTTGGTTGGAAATTCGGTGTTTACATGAATGAAATTATCGGCGGGATTCGGATGAATTGTAAATTTTTCGTTTTGCTGTTGCCAAGTATCTTCAACACTTGTCGGGTCATCAAATAATATTATAATCCAAGAGAAACTTTTTCCATCCTCGGCGCTAGCGTTCACTAAAATCGTATCTTGCTCATGAATTAATTCGTTAGGTTTACTAATGTCTACATCTAAGGAAAAATTTCCGACTCTTTTGTTTGGAACAATCAAATTGGGATTAAATTTGAATTTGACAAGTCCTTGCAAGTTCCAAGAATATTTAAGACTAATTTGATTTAATTCGTAATCATTGAATCCGTTATTGTGTAAATTGAAGCTAATTTGGAAACTATCTCTCATATTGCTGATATTTATTCTGTACTCGATACCTTCACCAATTCCAATCGGCTCATGATTATTGTTAAAATAATTATCTCCACTTATGCTGTTAATCCTATCTAAAAACTCTGTATGGTCTATAAAAACATTTCGTTTCAATTGATATGCCGCAATGGAATCATTCCTCTGTTTTTCGCGTTCATCGGGCAGATAAGTTTTTGCCCATTCTCTTAATACTTCCTCCTGATTGTTGAGAAATTTGAATGGATTATCGTATCTTACAGAAAAATACAAAATTGCTCTCGCTAAATGACCTTTGAATGCTTCTCTTGGCTCAAAGACAATCTTACCGTGATTATCTAATCCAAGCTTTGAACCACCGTTTTGCCAACTGATATTTCCGGACACATAACCATATGGAAAGTTAGCTCGTCTATCGTTTGCAGTTTTATCACTTGGGAAAATGTGATACATGTCGCTCAAAGGCGGTTCAGTTTCCGAGCCATATGAACGGGGCCAAGTATGCTCTGTATTAAATCCATCTTTGTCAAGCTCAGCGAAATCGGGTACCCCTTCAATTAATACTGTTTTGCCTGTATATGCACATTCAACTATGTTATCGTAATTGTCGAAAGATGTCCAAAGCAACTCACGTGCTTGTCGATAGGTTAGACTATTATGATTTTTCAAATATTCGGATAATGCATCGAGTAAATCCTTTTCCCACAAATTATTGGTAAAGTCATAAAGTCCTTTCGGCAAATGCAGTACCTCAGCATCGCAAACCGTTGATTTAGAATAAACATTGCCTGCGTGTTCGACCAAATAGTATAGAAAAATCTTATAACTTATGTTATGCGTTGGTTTGAATCTATAAATGATTTCAGCATTTGAATATGGTTCGACATTAACTGAACGATATTGAGGTGCCACAACATCCATTGTAGCATAACTACCAATCATGCTGATTTTGGCAGGAATACCCGAGCTATTGCTTATAGGAATTTTGACTTTATATTCGATGCCTGACTGCATTTGTCCAAGGTCAATTTCTAAGGGAATGTGCAGCTTACCGGGAGTAGCATATAAAAAACTTATACTATAAAGTATAATTAATGATACCAAAGAGATTTTTATCATATTTAATCTCATCAAAGCATTTTACATAATTCTAATATAAGTATTATTAAAGAAATAAAAAAACGGCTCTCCAAGCCGTTTCGTTAATTTTCAGTTAAATTTGCTTTTTAATTTTGCC
>CAZWXI010000110.1:0-8112 GCA_964637845.1 uncultured Hyphomicrobiales bacterium
AACAATTCATTAACTGTGTGTTTGGTAGCAGGGGAACGAAGACAGGCAAGAAACTGTGGAATCTTGTAGATAACGGAAAAATTGAGTTAGTGCTGACAGATTTTTGGAGGGCATATACTGATTTTATATCTGAAAATATCCATATTCAATCGAAGAAGGAAACATATACGGTAGAAGCTTATAACAGCTTATTAAGACACTACTTAGCAAAGTTTAGACGTAAATCTAAGTGTTACACAAAGAGCATGGAAATGTTGTTTATACAGTATTTTTATTTATTGCTAAAAGGAATAACTTATTGTCGTCTATCTTTGCTTACTAATACCAAAATATTCAACACTCTTGGGCAATGCGTGAGTCACCTCACCCCGACCCTCTCCAAAGGAGAGGGAGTAAGAATCGATGTGTCGTATCTGCCGCCGGGCGTGTATTTAGTGCGATATGGCAATCGTACAGAGAAGTTTGTGAAGTGGTGAGGCAAGGGCACCGTCATTTGTTTTTTTGCCGAGTGGATCAAGGCGGAGGAAGTTGTGTAGTGGTGAAGTAATAATGACTTAGATGGAGTTCATTCCTCCTCTTATAAGAGGGGGTTAGGGGGTGTTCGGATTTACAATACTCTTGAGCAGTGCGTGAGTCACCTCACCCCGACCCTCTCCAAAGGAGAGGGAGTAAGAATCGATGTGTCGTATCTGCCGCCGGGCGTGTATTTAGTGCGATATGGCAATCGTACAGAGAAGTTTGTGAAGTGGTGAGGCAAGGGCACCGTCATTCTGAGCGTAGCGAAGAATCCACAAACCCCTCCCGTCATTCTGAGCGTAGCGAAGAATCCACAAACCCCTCCCGTCATTCTGAGCGGAGTGAAGGAACCAAAAAAACTTGATTCTTCGCCGTTGGCTCAGAATGACTATTTTCTCCTTTACCAAAGGGGGAAACAAGCTTGCGAAGATTTGAAATCGTGACAAATTCGTTTAAATTTTTTTTGTATCATTCAAAAATTTTTCTTGCATCATTCAAAACTTTTTACTAATTTTGTAATAGTGATTTTACATTTGAGAAAAATGTGCTTAAATGGCGAAAGAAGGCAACATAGTAGGGCGGACAAAGTACACGAAAGTGGAACTATGGAACTATGGAAAGGCGCATCCTGGAAAATCATATTGTAAGCACTTATACACAATTTTTCCACAACTGACGGAGGGCGAACCACACCAAACAAGTCAGAACAACAAGACTAAGGATATAACCGCAGAACAAAACTTATTCACTAATGTGCGAGGTGCCGTATGAGAGTAGTTTAGCTCCCGTCTCATGGGGTGTGGCGGGCAGTAGAATCCCCAAGATGTGTTTTGTGCTTTTGTGTTTTGTGCTTTTGTTTTGTGCTTTTTGGTTCTTAATGTTTTTTAAATAACAGTTTTTATAAAAAATTTTCAGGAGAAAAAAATGAAAAAGTTCATGATAGTGTTAGCTTTAATCATTTCAAATCTTATTGTACTGAATTTTGAATTAGAGGCTCAATGGCAAATGCCATGCGATAACAATTGTACAGGTGAATGGATTCAATTAACTCGTGATTTTCCGATGTACACATGTCCGCCCTGTAAGGTCCGACTATTTTATTATTATCGCGAAGCAAATTGTTTAGATGGAATAGAATACCAATGGTATTTATATGAAGTACATAACATTGATTGCGAAAATTGCGGATTGACTTCAGAAGAACTCCTTCAATTCGGAATTAATTCATTAGTACAATTTTTAATAAATCAAACACCTGATGGCGTTACAGTATCTCAAATGTTCTTACAATCCTGCTGGTCAACGCAACTAATCGGTCCTCATCCTGTAATGAATCCATGTCCTAACAATACAGATTGCTGTAGATATCGTTACACAGTTATAAAGGACGGTGAGCTTATCACTAGTATTGTTGAAGATCAAGTGTTACCAATGCCACTTTGCCAGCCATATATGGGAATTCATTGTTTTACAATTTGTAATCCTAATGGATACTTATATAAAATTGCTGAAGATCTGAATACAGATTTCTTAGGTTTATTTAACTCGTCATTATTCCCAAATCCAAATAGGGGAGTGTTCAACTTTATATTCTATTCGCGTGACGATTTTTCTTACGATGTAATAATTTACAATTCTTTAGGAATCGAAGTTGGTAGATATTTATCAAACCAGCCAAATCAGAACTTAGAAATTGATTTGAGCAAGTACCCAACAGGTGCTTATTTGTATAACGTTATACAAATCGGTAAAATAAAATCTGCCGGTAGATTTATTATTGAATAATAACTATGAGGTAATTTAATTATTACCCCACTTTTTTTTGAAAATTTTCAAACAATAAGGAGTTCAACAAATGAAAACACTTATAATAATAATATTATTAATTACCGGCTCTGCTTTAAATATTTTCAGCAACCAGATTGTTGATTATGATATAAAACAAGTAGCTAATTTCCAAATATCAGAAGGTGCAAAAGATGTCAACGATATCATCTTCAAAGATTCACTTAATGGTATTGCTCTTGTTAGGAATCAGGATTACGAGTTTTATATATTTCGTACAACAAATGCAGGTGATTCATGGGATTTTATTAGTGAGATTGATATATACGACCGTTGGGTCATGAAAGGAATAGCACCACCAAGCGTAACGGGGATGGTATGTTATGATGATTTTATTTGCATCACAACTCAGCCTTACCTTGCTTTGTTCGGACCACAACCTCCCGCTGATACAGGAGTATATATGATTTCTTATGATTTTGGTAAGACATGGGAGATAAATAATTTCCCTGAAAAGTTAATTCTGTCTTCTCCTCAGTTCGATGAATTAGGCAATTTGTATCTGCTCGCATCTAACTGGGATTTTAGAAAACGGACAAGCACGCGAAAAGGTATTTTTAAATTCACCATATCAAATAATACATGGCAAGAAATAAAAATACCCGAGCTACCGGACAGTTCATTAATATCTAATTTAAGAATATATAGCAATAATGAATATCATTTTAACACTGTTCATTACCAAATTGACCCCCAAAATAATTTATTTTCTACAACATTTAATATTCAAACTACTAACTCCGGACTTTCTTGGGAATTATTCGAATTCCCTTTCAAAAACATTTCTGTAAAATTCACAAGTAAAGATGTCATATGGATACCCATATTGAACGTAACGATTGTGAATGATAGTACTGTAAATCAAGAAATTCTATTACTAAAATCAAATAATAGAGGGGAAACTTGGAGTAATATTCATATAGAAAATTATACAACAAAAGATGACCCTTCTCGCCGAATTAGGTTTTCCTCATTCAATTTTTACGATGACGATAATTTATGGCTCCGATACCAGCATATTCCAGACAATCGACAATTTATCACAAATAATGGTGGCAAAGATTGGTTTAAATTTCCCGAATTTGACCCAAATATAGTTAAGAGTACTCCCAATTTCGGCTATTATTTGAATAAAAACACACTATTTTTACTAAATACTTTTTTAGGACACTTATTATATAAGTTTACCTTCGATATTGCTACAAGCGTAAGAGAAGAAACTGAAGAATTGCTGTACAAAATCTTTCCCAACCCAGCCACAGATTACGTTTATATTAATTTTGCAGATGTCGGCGATTTAGATGGCGACCATTCCCACTCTAATAAGATAGGCTTAGGGGATGTTAGGATTTATACCACTTTTGGCGAATGCGTTACTCACCTCACCCATATTAATCTCGCCCAAACCTATGCCGAAGGCCAATGGCTAAGACTCGATGTGTCTCACCTGTCGGCGGGAGTGTATTTTGTGAGAATTGGGAATAAAGTGGAAAAGTTTGTGAAGTGGTAAGAAGAAGGACGAACCGATGAGTTTACATTGAAAAAACGTAAATATTTTACTTTTTTAAATTTATTTTTCATTACGACAAAATGTGACACTATAAATCCTACTTTCGTCGATGTAAATAATTTTTTTCTAAAGGAGAGGTACAATGGAAAAGTCACAAAAAATATTTAACCTCATCATCTTAGATGAGAGCGGAAGTATGGAATCATGTAAGCATCAGACGATTACGGGATTCAATGAAGTTGTCCAAACAATAAAAGAAACCAGCAAGCAACATCCCGAGCAGACACAGTCTATTACATTTGTAACATTCAACGGCATAGGTATCAAAACTCATTTATTCAACGAAAGTACTGATAAAGTTCGCGAAATCAATGACAAAATGTATGTGCCAAGCTCATCTACTCCATTATACGATGCTATAGGCTTCAGTATAACAAAGCTCAAAACTGAAGTAGATAAACACAAGGGTGCGCATGTTCTCGTTACAATTTTGACCGATGGAGAAGAGAATTCTTCACATGAATACAATAGCAAAACAATTAAAAACCTCATCGAAAAACTCAAAATAAAGAATTGGACTTTTACTTACATAGGAACAGAACACGATGTCGAAAGAGTATCAATGTCAATTTCCATTCATAATACCTTGAACTTTTCAAAATCTCCCGAACAATACAAAAAAATGTTTGACATCGAGAAAAGTTCTCGTATGACATATTATGAAAAAATACGTTCAAATGAAGATGTAAGTTCAGACTATTTCATTGATGGCGACAGACCTGAAGCGTAATGATAGATGATGCATAATTTTGAGAATATCAGATTGGTTCATATTATTTTTCCAAATCTCGGAGATTTTCTTTATTTTAGATTTTGTATAATTGTAAATTCAAATGAAAATTAGCTCTAATAGAGCGGAGAAAAAATGAACGTAAGAACACAAGCTGAAATAGACAAAATAACAGCAATCAGACAAGAAAAGATTTATAAACGTTTGATGGATGGCAACACAACAATTTCATTCGATGATGCCTTAGATAATGACATGATTTTGAATATGGGACCTCAGCATCCTGCAACGCACGGGGTGCTGAGAGTTCTTTTACGTCTTGAAGGCGAGACAATTTTGCGTTGCGTCCCGGAATTAGGTTATTTACATCGAGGCTATGAAAAATTAGCTGAAAACGTAACCTATCACGAATTTATTCCTCACACAGACAGGTTGGACTATTTATCACCAATGTCAAATAATACTGCTATTGTTTTAGCTATCGAGAACTCGTTGGGAATAGAAGCTACTTCTCGCGCTCAGTGGATACGTGTTCTTGTTTCGGAAATGGCGAGAATTTCCTCACATTTGATGGCGATGGGAGCTACTTGTATGGATGTCGGTGCTATGACGGTGCTTTTGTGGACTTTCACAGAACGCGAGAAGCTATATGATATTTTCGAAATGATTTGCGGTGCGAGATTTACTACGAGCTATACTCGTATCGGTGGTGTAGCTAATGATATTGATGATGTTACGCTCCGGAAAATTCGCGATTGGGTCGCACAGTTTCCTGCTCAATTAGAAAAATCCGAAAAACTCGTTCATCGCAATTCAATATTTATCAAGAGAGTTGCAGGTATTGGAGTAATCAGCACCGATAAAGCGATTCAGTTGGGTCTCACGGGTCCATGCTTGCGAGGCTCGGGTGTTCCACGTGATTTGAGACGCGAGACCCCTTATCTTGTATATGACCAATTAGATTTTGACGTCATTACCTATCCCGAGGGAGATTGCTGGGCCCGCTATATGGTAAGAATTGATGAAATGCGTGAAAGTATTAAAATAATTAATCAAGTACTTGATATGATGCCCAAAGGTCCTGTACTTGCTAATGAGCCCAAAAAAGTATTACCTCGCAAAAATGAAATCTATACCAAAATGGAAGAACTCATTCAGGACTTCATGCTCATAAACTTTGGTGCTGCACCCGAGCCCGGAGAAACATATACCGCAGTAGAAGCGCCAAAAGGTGAACTTGGTTTCTTCATTGTTTCAGATGGTACGGGATATCCTTGGAAGCTCAAAATACGTTCTCCATCAGCATCTAATTTGCAAGCATTACCTTATCTCGTTGAAGGCTCAATGCTATCAGATGTCGTAGCATGTATAGGCTCTATTGACCCCGTAATGGGCGAAGCGGATAAATAAATGAACCTTTGTAAATGATAAAACCGCTTTTATAGCGATTTTTTGTGCCCGGAACAGGAGTCGAACCTGCACGAGAGTTCTCTCACTACACCCTGAATGTAGCACGTCTGCCAATTCCGCCATCCGGGCTTGTCTTATCACTAGAAAATAAACAATAATTCCAATACAAATTCATTTTTAATATACACGATTTATACATAGTCTTGTTTTTAGCAAAATTCGTATTTTTGTTTTTTTAAAATAATTGAAAATTCAGAAATTTTATGACATCGAAAGACATTCGAAAATCTTTTTTAGATTTTTTTAAAAATAAAGAACATCGTATTGTACAAGGCGCTCCGGTAATTCCTTTCGGAGATCCTACATTACTTTTTACTAATGCGGGTATGAATCAATTTAAAGATGTTTTTTTAGGCATGGGACACCGTGAATATACTCGAGCCGCCGATACTCAAAAGTGCATTCGCGTAAGCGGTAAGCACAACGATTTGGAGGAAGTTGGTATTGATACATATCACCATACATTTTTTGAAATGCTTGGCAACTGGAGTTTCGGTGATTATTATAAAAAAGAAGCTATCGAATGGGCTTGGGAGTTATTGACCGACACTTGGAAATTACCAACCGAGCGCCTTCACGCAACTGTTTACCGTACTGATGATGAAGCATACGAAATTTGGAAAAGCTACTTACCTGAGTCACGCATTCACCGTTTCGGCGAAAAGGATAATTTTTGGGAAATGGGCGAAACCGGTCCATGTGGTCCATGTAGCGAAATCCACTACGACAGAACTTCCGACTTATCAGGTGGCAAATTAGTGAATGTGGGGGTTCCTGAAGTGATTGAAATATGGAACCTTGTCTTTATACAATATAATCGAAAATCATCGGGTGAATTAGAGCCATTAACTTCCAAGCATGTAGACACGGGAATGGGCTTCGAGCGTATTTGTGCAGTAATTCAAGGCAAGGAATCTAATTATGATACAGATGTCTTTTTGCCAATAGTAAATGAAATTTCACGACTTTCCGGCAAAGTTTATACGGGAGAGCTTGATTCACCTAATTCAATTGCCATGAGAGTAATGGCTGACCACCTCCGGACACTATCGTTTGCTATTGCCGATGGGGCTTTACCCGGCAACGAAGGCAGGGGATATGTCCTGAGACGCATTTTACGTCGTGCTTCAAGATTTGCCCGCAATCTTGGGTTCCGAGAACCGGTCATTTATAAGTTATTACCGGTTTTGATAGATATAATGGGAGCGCAATTCAATGAGTTGAATCTCCACAAATCCACTATCGAAAGGATTATCAAAGGTGAAGAAGAAAGTTTCCTCCAAACTTTGGAACGTGGACTGGAAAAGTTCGAAGAAATAGTGAGCCGTTTAGGACCAAATTCAAAACAAATTTTAGGCGAAGATGCGTTTTTATTATATGATTCTTTCGGATTCCCATTGGATTTAACAGAGTTAATCGCCCGAGAAAGAGATTTAAGTGTTGATATTAATGCTTTTAGTGAATGTATGCTGCGCCAAAAAGAGCGCTCAAGAGCCGCAAGAAAAAGTTTCAGCGAAGAAATTGAACTACCCACAGTCGATGTCGTTTCCGAATTTGTCGGTTATACAACCTATGAAGTTGAAACTAAAATTAAATTTGTTTCCGATAACTTGGTAGTTCTTGACAAAACACCATTTTATGTAGAAAGTGGCGGACAAATCTCAGATATCGGAGTACTTATAACCGGCGGTACCGAATATAATGTAATTGATATGAAAAAATCTGGCAATGCAATTTTTCATATTTGTGACCGAAATGTCGAAGCCCAAGAAGACGATGTTGCATTAGCGAGAATTGATGTCATAAGAAGAAAGGACATAATGCGGAATCACTCTGCAACTCACCTCATGCACGAGGCACTTAGAATTGTCCTGGGCGACCACGTTCAGCAAGCGGGTTCGCTTGTGGCGCCGGATTACTTGAGATTTGACTTTAATCATTTTGAAAAAGTTACTTCGGAACAAATTCAACAAGTCGAACG
>CAZWXI010000111.1:0-8048 GCA_964637845.1 uncultured Hyphomicrobiales bacterium
TTGATAACGGACAAATCAAGGAGTACCCGGGAAATTATTCTTATTATTTAGAGAAAAAAGAGACGGAAGCAGTCGCGATGCGAAATAATACTGAAAATCGTCCCAAAAATATTATCAAACAAAACCCTGGCGATAATTGCAAGAAGAAGTTATCTTATAAAGAACAACGTGAATTCGATATATTAGAAAATGAAATACATGGGTTAGAAAAAGACCTTGTCGAGCTTCAAAATCATATTGAAAACTCCGGTCATTTGAATTACAAGCAAGTTGAGGCAATTGCTATACGGATGAGCGAAATTCGTAACACGATAGATTTAAAAACTGACAGATGGCTTGAATTATCTGAAAGCATACAATAATCAAGCTCTCGGATGAAATGTTCTATGGACTTCCTTTATAAAATCTCTGTCTAAATGTGTATAAATATTTGTTGTCGAAATATCCGAATGCCCGAGCATCTCTTGCACTGCTCTTAAATCAGCACCACCTTCCAATAAATGTGTCGCGAAGGAATGTCTAAAAATATGCGGGTGTACTTTCGTTATAATTTTTGCTGCAAGAACATACTTAGATAGCAATTTCCATACACCCATTCGCGAAAGTGGTGAGCCGCGTTGATTTAGGAATAACCTGTCTTGCGATTTACCGGACTTATAGAACAATGGTCTTGCCTCTTTGTTGTATTTATCAATCCAATTCAAAGCCGAGCCACCAATGGGGACTATACGCTCTTTAGAACCCTTGCCAAATACCCTGATTATTTCAGATTCCGTTATAATATCGCGTTTGCTTAGATTAATCAATTCCGACACACGTAATCCTGAAGCATACATAGTCTCGAACATTGCTCTATCGCGAATTCCCGCAGGTGTGCTTATATCAGGCTGTTCAAAAATGTTGTTGATATCCTCGATAGAAAGAGTCGTCGGAAGCTTGCGACTCGTTTTAGGCTGTTCGATTGTCTCGGTAATATCATCTTTGACCTTGTTTACTGAAATTAAATATTTGTACAAAGCTCTGATGGAGGAAAGATATCTTGCTCTACTACCCGGAGCCAATTCCAATTTTGTGAGTTCGTCAAGAAAATCAGAAACATGTTCAGCTTTTGCATCAACAAAAGACACGACGGCAATTGATTCCAAATAACGAGCGAACGACTTTGAATCATGTAAGTACGAAAATTTTGTATTGTCGGACAATCCTTTTTCAAGACTTATGAACTGTCCGAATCCGTTTATCAATTTTGTAAAATGAGTGTTCAGTTGCTTCATGGGTTACTTTTTGGGAATTTCTTTATACGCGATTCTTTTGTGTCCCATTCCCATCAAACTTTTAGCGATTACACTTTTGATTTTATTCAGGTCATGTATAGTTATGTTACATTCATCGAATTGACTGTCTAAAATTCTTTCTTGAATATTTTTCTCAATGATTGTTTCGATTTCCTCGAGCGACTTAGATTCTATTCGCGAAATAGCTTCGGCACTATCACAAATCATGAGTATAGCGGTCTCTTTAGAATTCGGTTTCGGCCCGGGATATCTAAAATCTTCTTCATTGATTTCTTTTTCGGGGTACATTTCCCGTGCTTTTGCGTAGAAATGTTTTACTAATGTCGTTCCATGATGCATCGGGATGAAATCAATCAACCGCTGCGGAAGTTTATATTCTTTAGCCATTTCGATGCCTGCTGCAACATGCTCAATAATAATTTGAGCACTTTTCTTAGGTGACATTTGTTCATGCTTGTTGTCAATCCCGATTTGATTTTCGGTAAAGTATTCGGGTTTTTCCATTTTACCTAAATCATGATAATAAGTTCCGACTCTGGTGAGAAGCGGATTAGCTCCGATTTCACGCGCACATCTTTCGGCAATCATAGCGACAGCCATTGTATGCTGATAGGTTCCGGGCGACAATTCGGCAAGCTTTTTGAGTAAAGGATGCTCCGGATTATTATATTCTTGAACCTGTAAATCCGTTGAAATACTCGGGAACCTTTCAATTATAAACAACAATCCGAATGTAATCAGTGGTGAAATAATAGAACTTACAAGTGCCACGGATAACGATTTTGCCAAATCTAAATTTTCGGACGAACTTTCTGCCGCAAAAATCAATGTTGATACTACAAATCCAATGAAAATAAAAAATATTGATTGATACATTTGTCGGCGATTTTGAATATCTCTAACGGTATAGGAAGCCAACATGCCGACAAATATCATTTGCAGTGCCGTGAGATAATCATTCCCACGAATTCCGGCCATTAATAACGACATCGTGATTGTAGTTACAAATGCAGTTCGTGAGTCAAATACAATAGCGATAAGCATGGATAGAGCGGGTATAAAAATAATGTATTGCAAGGGGATATCACTTGTAAGTTCTATAGATATCCAGCTAAAAAATGATGTGAAAACTAATGTAGAAAGCAAAATGCCCAACTCAATATTATCTAGGAAAATCCTTTTTCGTAGAATTAGCAAGTAAATTATTAAAATAGACATAACCATTGCGGCATGACCTACTTTGCCAATGTAATAGAGTGTGCCGTATGAGTCTTCATCTGTCATGAATCTTGTGCTTTGGTATGATTTGATTTTAGCTATGTTACTTTCGGTGAGCTTTTCTTTATTGTGAATGATAACATCGCCGGCTTTGACAAAACCGCTTGTCCGGGGGACCGAGTTCATCGCATGTTCAATGGCTTGGTCGGTCAATTCACGGCTGAATGTTAAGTTCGGAACGTTTATCTTGTTGATGATTTCCATAGCCAATGGCAACAAATCAGGGACAATGATTTTTTCAAATATTGCTTCTGCTTTCTCGGCAAAAGTCGCTTTATCAGATAAGTTGAATTTACTAAGAATAATAAATTGATTCTTGTCAACCCGTACCATTATTTCTGAGTTGCTAATTCTTTCTAAGGATATATTTACAAAACCGTTTTCGTAAGTTCGATTTAAGTAATTTTCAAGCGTTCTGCTCAATTCACGAAATTGCTTGTCTCTGCGATTTTTTGGCATCTCCATAAGTGGACGAAGCAGTTTTTCGGATAAATTGGTTTGCGATGATTCTACGGTACCGTTCTTGAGGTTTTCCAAATCTTCAATATATAATTTTAATGCAGTCCGATTAGATAGTGAGGATGCTTCATCGGTAACGAAAACAGGTAATGCCGATTCAGAGGCTAAACGTCTTTCTTCTAGATATTTTGCTTGTTCTTTGTATATCGGATACGAAAATTCTGCTATTATGGGAGTATCTTCCCAAATAGCTCCCGGGACAAGGCGATAATCAGGTATATTATATAACTTATGGTCCAAATGCAACACAAAAAAAACTGAAATCAGTACCAATGCCGACAGCATTAACAATATTTTAAATCTCAGCGAGCCTTTCAATTTTTTATAATCTAACTGCGATGCGATTGCGTTGTCTGTCAAAATCTTTTTGAACAAGGTTTGTTTCTGATTTACCATTAATGTTTTCTTTATATTTTAGATTCTATTTCTAATGCGAATATAATCATAATATTATTTTTTTAGTATTTGACTTATGGAATGTCTTTATTTACACGAAATGTTATCGGTCGGTGATTATGCCGAATTGAATAGAGTGGAGGCTAAACATGCCCGTGCTTTACGTTTGAGAGCAGGCGACGGTGTTATGCTTACAAACGGCATAGGTTTTGTTTACACGGCAATTATAGAGACTTTTGACAAGGAGAAGCTAGTTGTTAAAGTCAAAGAAATTTTACCCAATTATGGCGAAACTAAACATCATTTGCATCTCTTCATGGGATTGATAGAGCATCGCGACAGGCTTGAATTTTGTGTCGAGAAGGCTATCGAGTGTGGTGTATCGGAAATTACTTTATTCAAGTCAGCTTATTCATCGCAAAAAGTTCCAAATGTAAAAAGACTCGAATCTAAAGCCATAGCGACAATAAAGCAATGCAAACGCGCCAATTTACCCAAAATAAATCTATTTTCAAACATCAAAAATTTCGACAATAGTGCCGTTAAGTTCGAGAATATATTATTAGCGAATTTTTCAGGCAATAAATTTGCAGGTCTTTCGCTTGGAAATAATATCGCGTTATTTGTCGGACCTGAGGGTGGCTTCAATGAGCAGGAACTCGAATTCATTCGCTCTTTTGAGCAAACTAAAGTTATCAATATCGGAGAAAGACGTCTGAGAGCCGAAACTGCAGCAATCGCTATGTGTGTATTGTGTGCGAATATATAAATTTTGGGAGTTAATATGAGTGTTTTATGGCATAAATGTAAAGGTGGAATGTGGTGCGACTTGTTCCAACTAGATTTAGAGCATGAATACTTGCAAGATATAGATGGAATTTACATCATTTGGATTGCTAACGAGAATAGGACTATCCTGAAAATCGGCTCAGGTGATATCGCGAATGAATTAAAAAACGAAATTAAAGACCTTGCGATACAGGCATTTTCTCATTTAGGTGTTTTTGTTACTTGGGCTGAGGTATCATCATTCAAACGTGATGGATATTTAGCTTACTTATACAATGTACTAAATCCGAAATTACCCGTAAAGCTACCACGAGTAATACCTTTCAAAATAAATATACCTTGGTAAGTTATATACTTTCTTGCCTGAGCAACCTTATTCGTGCTCTTGCTTCGTGCAGATAAATTGAACCCGGATACTTAACCAAAATTTCAGTATAAAACCTTATTGCTTCGGGTACATTCTTCTCTTCAAAATATGTATCTGCAATCAGCTTTGTCATGTGGTCGGCATATATAGATTCCGGGAAATCAGTTAAAAGTTTTTGTGCCGATTTTCGGGACAAGTCATATTTATTTTCCAAAAACTGTATTCTGGCCATTCGCAACAACGCCAATTCAGCTAAATTATCACTTGTCGAAATAATCGATACTTCGTTATAATACTCGAGGGCTTTTTTGTAGTCTTTTCGAAACTCCGCATATTCACCTTTTGAAAAAACCTGTATTGGATTTATAAAGTTTTCGTTCTCTACTATGAAAGCATATTTCCTGATGGCATCATTAGCTATGTCCGAATCTGTGTTCAATGTAAGGGTTTTGTACAATTCCTTGGCTTTTTCTATGTTGCCTTTATAATATTCAATATCGGCGAATATTAGGTTGGCATGGTCTTTTGCCCTAGCATCCGAAAATCGACTTTTGGAAATATTCTCTAAAGTTTTAGTTGCATTGTCAATATCATCTCGCATCAAATATACTTTTGCGAGTTCAATAGCTGCCTCAGCCGAAAAAGCATTATTAGGGAATTCTTTAATTAATCGCTTGTATTCTTCAATTGAACGTTCGAAGTTGTTGAGGTAATCCGAATAAATCTGAGCCAATCTCAGAATGCTTTCCGCTGCATGAGTGGATTTGGGATAGTCTTTTATTATGGACTCATAGCGGCTAATTATATCTTTGAGTTCCCGTTCATGGAATTTTTTCGATTTGTCAGAAGCCATTTTACCTTCCAAAGAACGGGTATAACCATACAGAGCCGATGAAGCGTAAGGACTGTTTTTGCCACGTTCGATTAATATCGAAAATGCTTTCATTGCTATATCAAAATCGCCGTCTCGGGATGTCGAATTGGCAAAATTCAATATGTCAAGCCCTTTTGATTGCTTAATGTCATCAATTCTTACTGTCAGATCAAGCGCTTGCTCCAATCTGCTTGATGTTCTTAAAAACCATGCATAAACTTCCAGATAAAAAATGTTCGATTTATTATTGTCAGAACGTCTTTTAAGGACTTTTTCAATGTGGTCGAAAGCTTCCTCGTCAGACATGAACGCGAAAAGTCTTCCTTGAGCCAATGCGATATTAAAATTTATATCCAGGAGATTCAAAATTTCATCTGTGCCGTCAACGTAATTTCCAGTTGATATATATAATCTGATTAAATTATCCGAAAACATTTGTTTGTCATCAAATTTTTTTCGAGCCTCTAAATAGGTTGATATTGCCTTTTCAAACAGGCGTAATTCAATTTGACTGCTTGCCAACATTTCATAAATTTGTGTATTAATACCGTGCTTGCCAATAATCGTTTTCCATAATTCATCTGCTCGTTTGAAATTTCCTGCCCGCCAATTCATTTCAGCAAGCACCAACATGATTTCGGGGCTTTGTTTGCGCGAGAACCTGTCTTCGGCATATTTAAGCAACTCCGAATACTTGCTCATCTGCTTCAAAACGCGAGCTAAAGCAAAAAAGTAGGTGTCATCTTCGGGTTTTTCCTTGTATAAATCTTCATAAATACTTAAAGCCCCCTCTAAGTTTCCACCCTGTTCATACGATTCAGCTAATCTATATCTTTGCACTAATACGTTCTGACTAAATGCGGATTCAAGCAAAAATAGAACACATATTAGCGATAATATTGAAATTTTCATATTTTGGTTAAATATTTTGCAACTATTTTAAAAACTTGACGTTGTAAAATGTAAAATGTTTTCGTAATCAGTATTTATCAAGGTTTTATGAGATTTTTCCTCAATGTAAGATTCATTTTATTACTTTACTCTTTAACTTGTTGCAGAGCTTTCTCGGGAGATATTATATTACACAATGCTGACAGTTTGGTTGGAAGAAACATTGAGGAAATAAGCTACAGAGAGTTTTTCGGGAATGTATGGTTCTCGCAAAACGACCTTGATTTGAAATGTGATTACGCCAAACAATACATTACGGCTAATTCGGTTGACCTTGTAGGTAATGTTGTCATTACACAAAGAGCAATGATTATCAAAGCACCGAAGATTTTTTACAACGGCAACTCAGGCGTTGCTGTCGCAAAAGACAGCATTGTAATGCGTGATGGAAGTAATTACCTTGAAGCACTTCGCGGAACATATTCAACCAAACAATATGTGGCAGATTTTTCAGGTGACGTTTTTGTCGAAGACGATTCCGTTACCATCTATTGTGATAATGTAATGCACTTTAGACAATCTTCTGAAAGCTTTGCCAATGGTGATGTTTGGATTTTCGGCAAGTTCACGAATGTAATTCTTCGCGGCGAAGAAGTTATCAATATTCCCAAAGAGAGCTATTCGATAGCTACGGGTAATCCGATTTTATTCAAAATTGACACACTTTCAAGGGTAGATTCACTTTTTGTCGAGCAGGAACAACGATTTATCTCTACCAATATTATATCATTTGATACACTAAGTATCAAAGCTGATACAATGCAAGCATACCGATGGGCTGGAGATGAGCAATACTATTTTGACGGAAATGTGGAGATTGCCAAAGAAAATATTAAAGCAATAGCTGCCACCGCTATTTATTATAAGAATAAGAATTTGATAATTTTAAGAGAAAAACCAGTCGTTTGGTATGATTCGACACAATTATTTTCCGATTCTATCGAGATACGCCTGGAAAATAATACGTTAAAACAAATCAAAGCATACGGTAACTCCATCGCTCTGACAAAGATGGATTCTTTGGACACAGAGCGAATTAACCAAATTTCAGCTCGTGATATAATTATTGATTTTGAAAACGGAAAAATAGCAGGGCTGCGAGCTAATGCCGATGCGTCAAGTCTGTACTTTTTCAAGGATGACGAAGGGTATAATGGTGTTGACCGAAAATCAACCGATTCGATTTACGTTGAGTTCATTGGTGGTGAATTGGAAAATATATATTGGCTTGGTAGTTCAGTTGCCGAGTTTTATCCTGAGAACATTATAGTGGGGAGAATAGCTTCATTTTATCTGCCCGATTTCAAGTGGTATGACACAAAACCCAAAAGACAACTCATAATGTTTACAAGAAGGTTGAAAACAAGTAAATTCTAGAAAATATCCCATAAAATCAAACGTTTGGTAAAAATATGGATAACAGTGTTAGTAAATATCAGATTTTTTTGTTAATTTAACATTAGCTAAATTGTCAATTTATGAAATTTTGAATAGACATCTTAACATAGTATTATTCTCTATCTCTGCGGTCTTATTCTTGCAGCTAAAAGTATTTGGTCAGCCAAAACTATCATCATAC
>CAZWXI010000112.1:0-8041 GCA_964637845.1 uncultured Hyphomicrobiales bacterium
CGATGACATTGAGATTACCAACATTAGTTGGCACACCAACTGACGATAACTTCAAAATGCCGATTTATGCCACTGTTGATATGGCTAACCCAATTAAAGACCAATTAATATTAGAAAATTTAGAAATAATATTCAACAGGTCTCTATACTATCCTGTAAAAACTTCAGTTGGAGAAATTTTGTCCCAAGATTACAACGGTAATAATCGCGTCGTGAAATTAAGAGTTCCCGTTAATTCAGCCGATATTCAAAAAGTAGGAGTGGAATTTTTATTGACTGAGCTTACGGGCTATGCCATGCTTGGAAATGTCACGTGGACTCCGCTTACATTTGGAAATATTCAACATAATTATGGTACCCGAGTTAAAGCTATTAATACATTTAACGGTATCATGAGCATAGAAATATGCGACGAAGGCGGAGGGCGTTTGCTGACTCGAACAGCACCATTTTCCGCTGTCATGACACCTAATCCCGTTTCAGATGTTATCAAATTAAACATAAATGCTTCCGAGCAAGGATTACACACTATTCGAATTACCGACATTAATGGCAGCATAGTTTATACTGATTTACTCAATGCTCGTAAAGGCGAATCTTACGAGATTACAATAAAAACTGATAGCTTGTCATCAGGTATGTATTTTACCGAAATATCGTCGCCGGCTGAATCAATCACTATTCCTACAATGCTGATTAAATAACGAGGAAAAAATGAATACCAAACTTATTTACGTGATATGTTTATTTCTTACGATTAACTACGTAACCGAAGCCCAAAATACTTCGAACGATGGCAGAGTAATATTTTCTTGGGGTGCATATGGTGGACTAAACCTTAATTTCCACCAAACTGATTTTGATAAACTCGAAGGATATCCTAATTGTTGTCCGAGGTTTACGGGAGGAAACGGAATCGGGCACGATTTAGGAGTACTTTTTGAATATCCTTTACAATCTAAACTTAATATCACTGCGAGAATAGGATACAATGTTCTTGACGCCGATTTAAAAGAAACTCAAGTTATTGGCAATACGGAACTTGTCTCAAATAATCCACCCTTTCCAACAGTTGAAGTCGTTGATGCTAAATCGGAATATTTGATAGAATCTATGCTAAATACTATATATATCGAACCGGGCATAGATTATAAGTTATTGCGAGGCTTGTTGTTATCGGGCGGTTTCAGAGTGGGCATTCTACTTGAAGGCACATTCAACCAATCCGAAACGCTTGTTACCCCTAGGGATGTTTTATTCAAGGAAGAGAATTCAAGGCTCAGAAATACTTTTGAAGGAGATAAAATTCCCGGCTTACCTGATGTGCTTCTACATCTTTACCTTGGATTAGGTTATAAATTTCCCATTGGTGCAAATTCCTTTATTGTTCCCGAAATACGCTACTATCAAGGGCTCAACAAAATTTCTTCAGAAAGCTGGCTCGCATCAAATTTGAAACTCGGGGCGGCGGTTAAATTTCCTGTATATGAAAGCAAAGAAATTAAGCAAATCAAACAAAAAGAATTCCAAAGAGACACTTTAATCAAATACGTAGTTGGACTTGACAAGCCAACCGTTAAATTGCTCGCTAGCAATGAAGAGCTTACATACTCAATGCGTGACCCACAAACTGAAATTGAGCAAACAACAGTTTATGAAACTTATTTGAAGGAAATGCCGCGAGCCGCTGAACTTAAAGCAATCTTGGTTACCTACGGTATAAATGCAGACGGTGCTGTCGTGGAAAATCCCATATTGACAATCGAAGAGATTGAATCTGAAGAATTGTTCCCGATTTTACCCTATGTATTTTTTGCGGAAAATTCCTCGGACTTGAAATCATCTCAACTTAGGTTGCTTAATAGTTCTGAATCATCACAATTCCAAATGAATGACTTGGAATGGTCAACGATGAATATTTATTCTCAATTATTGAATATTGTCGGTAAGCGAATGCGGGATAATCCTAATACTCGCATTACTTTGACCGGCACAAACAGCAACACTAATTCCGAGCGTCAGAATTTAGAACTTTCGAGAAACAGAGCTGAGTCTGTTTCAAAGTATCTGCAAGATGTGTGGCAAATTTCACCACAGAGAATTACAATCCAAGCAAGGAATTTACCTGAAACGCCGGGGAAGGTTGACCGCCCCGAGGGTATTGAGGAGAACCGAAGAGTTGAAATAAGCACAAACAATGCGGAAATACTGCGCCCCGTCAGTATGAAGGATATTATACGCAAGGCTAATCCGCCGACTTTGTTTGCTGACCCGACCGTTGAAGCTGAACTCGATATTGAAAATTGGGCAATCACTATTACTCAAGACGGCGCTATTATTCGTGAATACAAGGGCATGGGAAAGCCCCAAAGAATAAGATGGGATATAGAGGTTGAACCAATTCCAACTCTTGAAAAGCCAATCCTTGTGACCTTGGACGTAAGAGATGCTTCGGGACAAGTTGCCACGGCTTCTGACAGTCGCGAAATCAGGCAGCTTACCATACGGAAAAAACGTTCTGAAATGCACGGTGATAAACGGATTGAAAAATACTCTTTGATTCTCTTCGATTACGACAAAGCCGACATTAAAGGCATTAATCTCGCAATAGTTGATGAAATCAGCGATAAAATCGAGCCGAATTCAAAAGTTACTATCATCGGTTATGCCGATAGAACGGGCGAACCCACTTATAATCGCGAACTTGCATCTCGTCGTACGGCGGAAGTACAACGATTATTGCGAGTTAAATCCGAAAATTTGACAATCAAAAACATCGGAAGTGACATACTTTTGTATGACAATAATTCACCACAAGGCAGAAGCTATTGCAGAACTGTGCAAATTATTATCGAAACTCCTGTGAAATAATTCTTGTAAGCAATTATTTTGAAATCGTCAGTATGTATAAAACATGGATTTATATATGACTAATAAAATTCTTATTCTAATTTCATTGGCTCTTTTTGCATTATCATGCTCGGACGGAATAGTCTCCGAATGTCCCGACGACATAAAACCAACGAAACTAAGAGCTACGTTCAGTTCTATACAAGTAGAAATATTCGATAAAAGTTGTGCAACTGTAGGGTGCCATACGGCTCCCATTCCCGCGTCTGGATTGAATCTATCAGCGGGAGTGTCATATAATAATACTGTGAATAAGCTTGCTTTTGGCGATACGAAGTATATTGAGCCGGGAGATGCTGAAGCGAGTTGGCTGTTTCAACGTGTCAATTCAAGTAGTTCCGGAAGTGTAATGCCTCCGACGGGGAAGTTACCGCAATATATGATTGATTCGCTACGGGTTTGGATAGATACCGGGGCATTGAATAATTGAAAATAATAAATTTTTTAAAAGGCTTTAAAATGAAAATTATTATCATGTTTATCTTTTTTGTCCTATTTAGTTATATTGCTGGCTCGCAAGAATTTAACGTAGATAAGTCTAAGAAAAATTTAATTAAATTTACTTCGAGTATGCCTGTTGAGAGTTTTGATGGTGTAACCGATAAGATAGATGGATATTTGTTCATGAAATCGGATAATCTTAAAGATGCCGAAATTTACTTCGAAGTTGACCTCAATACTGTGGATACGGGTATCGGGCTAAGGAACAGGCATATGCGAGATGATTATTTACACACTGATAAATACCCGTTTACGAATTTTAAAGGTACTATTGCTGATGTGAAAAATATTTCACAAACTGAATTCGATGTACGTGTTCGTGGTAGCATGTTTATTCATGGAGTTACTCGTGACATTACTCTCGACGGCAAAATTTACAAAGTACCGAATGGTTATCAATTAAAATCCGAATTTGAAGTGAAATTAACTGATTATAATATTAAAATTCCAAAGTTTATGTTTGTGAGAATCAATGAAAATATCAAGCTGTATGTTGATTTTTTTGTAAAACAAATTCAATAGGCAAAGTAAAAATGAAAATAATCATATTCACCATATGTTTCTTATCATCTATCACCCTGTCAGCACAGCCAAGCTGGCAACGCTCCGAACCGATAAGCTTGCCGCTTCAGTTATTCAGGTCGCCCGATGCCCTAAATTTACCTACAACAGAGACATTGCAACAAGGTGATATTTATTTTCATATATCGCATAAATTTTTAATTCCTGTTTCCGGCGGATTTGATGAATTATTCGGCTTTGACGGGAGTATTTTTATGAGATTGGCTCTGGGCTATGGTATAACCGATGATATTTTTGCTCAAATTGGTAGGAGTAATTTAAATGGGAATATAGATTTTCAGTTAAAATGGAAAGCTGTCGAATTTAAAAGTGATATTTTACCTATTTCAATTGCCTTGAACGGGGGAGTTGCTTACAACTCTAAAATGAACAACGAACCCTCCGATAAATCTCGTTTATGGCAATATTACGGCTTTATGATTGCCAATAGTAAGATTCTGAAGTCACTTGGTTTAGGTGTGTCACCTGGGTTTTTATATAATGCAAGTATTCATTGCTCCGAGCCAATCAATTCATGGACTTTTGGTGCTTATGCTCAATATTGGTTCGATGAACGCTGGAGCGTAATTTTCGAAGCCAATCCCACTATTAACGGTTGGAGGCAATTCTACAATACTTACTCACTCGGTATGGAAATAGAAACAGCGGGGCACTTTTTCAAAGTATCATTGTCTAATAATATTTATACCAATTTCTCGCAATTTATGGTCGGCTCGGTTGATGATAAATTACACATAACTTTCTTGATTACAAGAGTGTTATAGTTAAACTATGAAATTAATTAATTTATTCTTTACAAAAATCGTTTTTCGGATTTCTTTGCCGTCAATGTGTTTTTGAACGGAAGCATCTTGTAGAGCGATTTTTTCTATTTTACTTTGTTCAGTATCAATATTTACTTGAAGTCTTGCTCTGATTTTTCCGCTTACTTGAACAACGAATTCTACTTCATTTTTAACAGTTTTGCTCTCATCAAATTTTGGAAATTCTTCGAATACTATGCTTCGATTGTGACCCAAGATACTCCATAATTCCTCCGTAATGTGTGGTGCAAACGGAGCCAGGCAAAGTAAAAATTTCTCCATAGCCGACTTTGGCTTCACTTCGGCTTTTGTGAATTCGTTGACGAAAATCATCATTTGCGCTATTGCAGTGTTAAAGCTAAGGTTTTCAATATCCTCGCTTACTTTTTTAATAGTGTAATTCAATACAAATTCCTGCTCGGGAGTCAGTTCAGTATCCACTACCTTAGGCGATAATCGTCCGTCATCGGTTGCAATCATTCGCCAAGTGCGATTCAAGAAGTTGAAAACACCTGTAATATTATTCGTTTGCCATGGTTTGACTGCTTCGAGCGGTCCGAGGAACATTTCGTAAAGTCGCAAGGAGTCTGCGCCGTACTCCTTAATAATATCATCTGGATTGACAACATTGCCTCGAGATTTAGACATTTTTTCTCCATCTTCACCTAATATCAACCCTTGGTGGAAGAGCTTTCTAAAAGGTTCTGGGGTTGATACATAGCCGTAATCAAACAGTACTTTGTGCCAAAATCTTGCATAGAGCAAGTGTAAAACCGCATGTTCAGAACCGCCAACGTATAAATCTACTCCCGCCGGGGACATCCAGTATTGCTCTTTGTGTTTATCGCAGAAAATACTATCATTGTTCGGGTCAATGTATCTCAAATAATACCAGCAACTGCCTGCCCATTGTGGCATTGTATTGGTTTCGAAACGGGCTTTTTTGCCGGTTTTCTTATCAATAAAGTTAATCCATTGTTCAACGTTCGCCAAGGGCGATTCTCCTGTACCGGCAGGTTTGAAATGTTCCACATCCGGTAATATTAATGGTAACTCGTCCGGCTCCAAAGAACGTTTTGTTCCATCTTCGAAAAACATTATTGGTATCGGTTCGCCCCAATATCTCTGCCGAGAAAACAGCCAATCTCTAAGTTTAAATTGAATTTTGCCTTTTCCCAGTTCATTCTTTTCGAGCCAATCAATAATTTTGCTGATTGCATCAGGCGTAGGGAGCCCTGACAGCTTTATTCCTTCGTTTTCGGAATTTACGGAAACACCCGTCTTATCAACATAGGCGGCAAGATTAATATCCCATTTGCCATCCTTTGGTGCAACTACTTGTTTTATAGGAAGTCCCATTTGGACAGCGAACTCATGGTCGCGTTCATCGTGTCCGGGGACTGCCATTATTGCGCCTGTACCATAGTGTGCAAGTACGTAGTCAGCTATCCAAATTTGAATACGTTCTCCCGAAGCTGGATTTATGGTATAAGCGCCTGTGAATACACCGGTTTTAGTTTTGCTCGTGTCTTGACGCTCAATATCACTCTTTGTGGCAGAGAGTTCAATATATTCTGCAACGGCCTGTTTATTTTCGATAGTGGTTATGGAACTAACTAACCGATGCTCTGGTGCAAGTAAAAGATAGGTTGCGCCAAAGACTGTATCCGGGCGGGTAGTAAATATATTTATTGCTTCACCTGTTTCGGTCTTGAATTCAATTTCGGCCCCTTCACTTCTTCCAATCCAATTTATCTGCATATCACGTGTTGAATTTGGCCACTCGACGAGGTCTAAATCTTTAAGCAATCTATCGGCATATGCTGTAATTTTAAGCATCCACTGCCTCATTGGCTTTCTTTCGACGGTATAGCCCTTGCTTTTCCATTCTTCGACTTCCTCATTCGCCAACACAGTTCCGAGTTCCGCACACCAGTTCACGGGTATCATGTCAATATACGCTAACCTCTTGCTGTCAAGGTAATCGTCAATTTCATTTTGCGTCACTAAATTCTCGGGTATAGGTAATTCCTCTATTGATTTTGCCATTTGCAAATTGTCGTCGTACCATGAATTGTAAATTAGCAAAAACATCCACTGAGTCCATTTATAATAATTTGGTTCAGTCGTATTAATTTCTCTTGACCAATCATAGCTGAACCCCAGCATATTCAATTGTCGTTTGAAATTTTCGATGTTTTCCTGCGTAGCTTCAATCGGATGAATTCCCGTTGTCATGCTGTATCGTTCTGTTGGCAATCCGAATGCATCAAACCCCATCGGATGCAAAACATTGTAACCCTTCATCCTTTTGTATCGGGCAATAATATCGGTGGCAGTATAACCTTCGGGGTGACCAATGTGTAAACCTGCACCGCTCGGGTATGGGAACATATCGAGCACGTAAAATTTTGGTTTATCGGGAGATTCGCCGGTCCTGTAAACTTGTTTTTCTTCCCAATATTTTTGCCATTTGGGTTCTATAGTGCTGAACGAGTAAGCCATTGTTTATAATTTGAATATTTAATATTAAACAAACTACAAATATAACCTTTTTAAGCCGAAATTATCCACCGAATGCATTCACACCAAACAACATGAACATCGTTGTTACGACAATAACGCCGATGAGATTCAAAACAAACCCGGCTCTAATCATCTGTTGAACACGTATCTTCCCAGTTCCATAAACAATTGCATTCGGTGGTGTTGCTACCGGCAACATAAATGCAAATGAAGCGGAAATAGTTGCTGGAAGCATTAAATATAGCGGGTTTATATCACTTGCAATCGCCGTAGCCGCCAGTATCGGTAATACGGTATTTGTGATTGCCGTATTCGAGGTTAGTTCAGTTAAAAATGTTAATAAAAGGCAAACTGATATTGTGAGTATTAACGGATGTACATCGGTCAGTCCCGTAAGCACACCACCGATTAATTCCGATAGTCCCGAGGTAGTAAATCCTTTTGAAAGTGCAAAACCTCCTCCGAATATTAAGATTACGTCCCAAGGAATTTTCGTGAAAACATTTTTATCGGATAGAGATTGCTTTGTTTTTTTTGAGGGTATTATGAATAATAATAGACCAGAAAACATTGCAATTGTGGCATCATCAATCATATTGCCGAATGGAAGAAGATGTCCCCAACCGGGTATTATAAGAAATCCAAGGTCAAGATTTGACCGTGTTAGCCATAAAAGTGCTGTCATGCCTGCAATCATTGCTACCGTTGCTTCTTCGAAA
>CAZWXI010000113.1:0-7782 GCA_964637845.1 uncultured Hyphomicrobiales bacterium
CATTGGTCTACGGTAAACAGCGCGGCGCAGCAACTTCCAAATATTCCGAGCACCAGGTGTTCCGGCGCTGGTTTCCCGAACAGAGCACGCTGCGCCAGCCACATCCGTTTTGCAACAATGCCAATGCTGCCATCCGTCGCGCGGTGTGGGAACAGCACGCCTACGATGAGCTGCTCACCGGCTTGGAAGACCTGGCTTGGGCGCGCTGGGCGCAGAGCCAGGGTTACGGGGTGGCGTATATGGCGGAAGCCGAAGTGGTGCATGTTCACAACGAGACCTGGCGCGGGATATACAACCGCTACCGCCGAGAGGGAATGGCATTCAAGCAGATCTATCCGCAGGAACACTTCCGCTTTAGTGACTTTTTACGCCTCTGGTTGGGCAATGTGTGGAGCGACTGGCGCACTGCGACTGCCGAAAAAGTGCTCGCCCGTGAATGGGCGAACATCCTTCGCTTCCGGCTGATGCAGTTTTGGGGAACTTACCAGGGTTACCGCCAGTCGGGTCCGTTAACCTGGCAATTGAAGCAAACCTTTTATTATCCCAACTGGAACGGGATGGGGGTTGAGGCGGTTGCCCAGCGCAATGTTCAGCCCATCCGCTACAAGGAGGGGGGTGAATGAAAATATGTGTGTGCAACAGGGAGGTGAAATGACCAAGCCAAAACCAACCATTGTCGCTCTGGTGCCAATGCGCCATCACTCGGTGCGGGTGGCGGGCAAGAATTACCGCCCGCTGGCGGGTAAGCCATTGTACCAGCACATACTCAATACCTTGCTGGAGACCCCCGAAATCAGCCGGGTGGTGGTGAATACTGACTCGCCGGTGCTGGTAGAGGGGATCGAGCAGCATTTTCCCCAGGTAATGGTCATCCAGCGACCGGCTCACCTGACTGCGGACACGGTGCCAATGAATGAGATCCTCATGCACGACTGTGCCCAGGTGGAAGTCCAACACAGAAATTCCAATGCCAAAATAGGGGATGACAGGATATTGAGCTTCATTTGTAAAATCATTATTTTTAATTTGTGGGCTTGATACAGAATTATAACCTAAAGCTAATCCAAGATAAGTGCGAAAATTTAACCCACCTATTGAGCCGATATCCAAACTTCCTGATAAATTCAAATATTGCGACGGAAACAGTGAAATACCGACAGAAGGCGTGAAAGTTATATACGGTATATCGGATTTGATGAAATATCTTTTGCGGATATATAAAGGTGCTATTCCAACTAATACCTCCTCACCCTTAGCATTTGGAAGAATAAATTCCATACCACTGAACCCGTAAGTCCAATCCTGTGAATCTTTGAACCACCTCAATCGCCATTCAAATATTCCTAATCGATATAGTCCGCCCGAAAAAAATTTTGAATCTGTCCCCCGAAAATCATCTCTAAGATTGGCAAAATCAGGAAATACGCCAAATAATCCCGCTCCGATTTTATTCTTAGATGATGAACCTATGAGCCCTACTCCTTCAAATAAACCAAAGCGAATGAAGTTTGGATAATGGCGTTCAACCTCATAATTCTGCATGTTTACATCGTGTTCGATTTGTACAACTTTGGACGACGGATAGATGACACCGTTATCTCTATTCCCTGGATGGTTCACATTCTGCGTTATTACTGTTGTGTCTCGTTTAACATCAGAGAACACATCAGTTTCGGTTCGGGTTATCGAACCGCAACCGACGATGGTTATTGTCGTTATGATTATTATAACCGATAAATAGACAGATTTCATGATATTGTTACGTTTAAATCAACTAAATCATTCAGTTTTGCTCTTATTTTGTCGCCACTTTTTACTTGTCCTACACCTTCTGGGGTTCCGGTGAATATGGCATCGCCTGCTCTCAGTGAAAATATGTCGGACAAAAAGGCAATAAGATTTTCAATGCTTCGCTCCATTTCACTCGTTGAACCCGTTTGCTTCAAAATGCCGTTTACCCATAAATTCAATTCAAAATATGGGACTTGTCTAAACATTGATGCCGGAACTATTTTCGACAAAGGTGCTGAATGTTTGAAACCTTTGCAGATAGCCCAAGGTTTGCCTTCAGATTTTGCTTTATTCTGCAAATCTCTTAATGTTAAATCAATGCCGACAGCGTAGCCGGCTATTACGTTCAATACATTGTCGGCTGATATGTTTTCGCAATCCTTACCTATAACGACAACAAGTTCAACCTCATGATGCACATTTTCAGAGATTCCGGGCAAGCTGATACTTTCTCCGTCGTTAACGAGAGCCGCAGGCGGCTTTATGAACACAGTAGGATCGGGCGAGACCGGCGAGTTCATTTCTTTGGCATGCTTTGCATAATTCTGTCCGATACAATAGAATGTACCTATTTCCATTGTTCTGCCATCTGTAAAAATTAATTGTTTTCTACCCACTTCACAGTACCTCTAATTATTTCTTCTGGTTGGCAATTCAGGCAAAACGGCACCGTTTCGTATTTCTTGGCGATTAATTGTAGGAAATGTCATAATTGCACTTCTAATTTTCTCCTTTTGAAGTTGAGTCAATGGGTAGGGTAGTGGATATTCAGCGATAGAATCATTTGTTTTCTTGAAAGTAAATGTTTTTTCACGATACGGCAAACTTATATCGCCATAGATTTTAGCCATCAATTTGCCCCAAATCGGAGCAGCTGAACGCCCTCCATAGCCTTCCGAACCAATCGGGTCGAACGTAATTCGTTTGTCGCCGAAGCCAAGCCAAATGCCGGCAACAAGTTGTGGAGTATATCCAACAAACCATGCATCTGCGGCATCATTTGTTGTTCCAGTTTTACCTGCGGCATCAATATCGTTGAAAACACTTCTTACCGCTCTTGAAGCTGTACCCGCATTGACCACTCGTTCGAGCATATATGTCATTTGATTTGCAATTGCGGGCTCCATAGATTTTGACATGTTTACAAACCTCGGTTTCTGCTTAATTACCATACCGTGCTTATCTTCTATTATATTCAAATAATATGGGGGGACATGTATTCCATCATACACGAATGAGCCGTAAGCTGATGCAAGTTCCAATGGTTCAACGTCGCCGCCTGCTCCAAGTGATATTGCAGGAACTGAACTCAAAGGCGAAGTTATGCCCATCCGTCGAGATAAATTGACTACCTCAACTGGAGTTGTAATCGAAGTGACCAATCTCGCAGAAACTGTATTAATAGATACTCGTAAGGCATCGGTTAGTGTTGTTTTATCTCCGGGTCCGCAGTTCCCCGTGCCTTTCGGTGCCCAAATCTCACCTGTTTCAGTAACGTATTCAAATGGTCCACATTCTACTTGTGTTTCGGGAGTATATCCCTTCATTAAAGCACTGGCATATATAAGTGGTTTGTATGCTGAACCGGGTTGTCGTCGTATTTGCTTTGCATGGTTTAGTGAGTACTTGGCGGCGGGATTCTCCTGCATAGATTTTGGCGATGCACCAACCAATGCCAAAATCGCACCATTGGCCGGGTCAATTACCACGAGACCTACTTGAATGGTGGTGGAGATGTTCTTAACGGAATCAACAAAATTTTTGTCATTGAGCAGCCTTGCCTGAATAATTACCTTTTCCTTGTCATCAGCTACTGTATATTCTGCATTTTCTCTAACTGCTTTAAGCAATAGCTCGCCTAATAATTTTTTGTTTCTGTTCCAGTTCCATCTGCGACTAAAGCTCGCTTGGAGTTCTTTCAGATGCTCTTCTACGGCTTCATTTGCATATTTCTGAATTTTGGAATTCAACGTCGTATGAATTGTCAAACCATCTCGATACAAATCATATTCACGCATAGAATTGTCACGAGACAGTTCTTGTCTAATCATTTCGACAAAATGCGGAGCACTTTGAGTGCCTAAGTGCATGCGTTTTCTAAGTCCTGATTTATCGCCGACAAAGACATTTAAAGGTTCTTTCCGCGATTCAGTAAACTGTGAAGCTGTTATATATCTTTGCTCATACATGAGTTTAAGCACTAAATTCCGTCTATATAAAGCTCTTTCGGAATGTGTTATGGGGTCATAATTAGCGGGTGCTTTGAGCATAGCTACCAATAAAGCACATTCGGCTAATGTTAATTCATGCGGATGCTTATCAAAAAAAGTATGAGCTGCCACTTGTATTCCGTAAGCACCTCTGCCATAATTCACGGTATTTATGTACATTTCCAGAATTTCTTCTTTGGTATATGTTTGCTCAATTTTTATTGATATAAATGCTTCCCTTATTTTTCGCTCAAAAGATACATCTCGATTTAAAAATAAGTTCCTTGCCAATTGCATTGTTATTGTCGAAGCGCCTTCACGGTCACCATAGATTACTCTTTTGATGAAAGCATTCATGACGCGGGCAGAATGAACACCCCAGTGCGAATAAAACTTCTTATCTTCAGTTGCTATCAGTGCATTTATGAATTGCTTCGGGATGCTGTCGTATGCCATGTTCACGCGGCGGTCTATGAAAAAATGGTCTAACAGCACTCCATCAGCACTTAAAATTCTCGTAGCCAAATTTGTCTTAGGGTTTTCCAACTGCTCTAGCGAAGGCAAGCCGTGTGATACCACATTTCTTACGTATAAAGCAATACTTAATGTAGCCAGAATCATCAAAAGGCATAAAATAATAAGTAAATGTAAAGGCTTCATATTCTATTTATAATATTTTTCGATAACTACTCTTCTCAATCTCTTACGATAAGTATCAATACCTTCATCCCTGCGTCTTTCAAGCATTTCTATTTCGCCTGCTGAACGTCCGATTAGTATGTTTCTCGGGACATTTCGTTTAACTAATTCACCAATGATGAATTCTACCCTACGAAGCCCAAGTGACATATTGTATTCGTCCGTTCCAATATCGTCAGTATGACCGACGAGTATGACTTTATCTATTTTATCGGGCGCCAGTAAAATATTCTCCGTAACCAAATCAAGCTCTTCCTGCCATGTGCGTGCTGTTTCAACTCCATTGCTGTCCAAAGTATGTTTGTAAGGGTTTTTGTATTCATCAAGCGGGAAATTTATTCTGATTATTCCGCTTTGAGGCAGGTAGAAATCAAGGTTTATTGTATTTATACCATCATCGGTCAATAATATTCTTTTTGTATCGAAATAATAGCCCGGTTTCTGAACTGTAATCTCGTATTCGGTATCTGTCAACAGTTTTAACTCAAAATGACCATGTAAATCTGAAAATAGACTTATTTCCGATTTTTCATAAGCTATCCTACGTACAACCAACAATACTGAGTCAATAAGTAAATTAGTGGTTTGGTCGAATATTCTGCCACGAATTATTAGTTCCTTTTTTATGTCGGCTTCGACTTCTGGCACTGATGTAATCAAATCTTGAGTCAATTTATCTTCTTCATATTTAAAAGCTCTGAATTTAACCCAAATATTGAAGTTCATGGCTCTGTTAGTTTGAAGCGGTTGATTAGACGCATAGTAAAAAGTATCATTGTCATATTTTGCAGGCGAAAACTCATCATGAACAGTGTTTATAGGTTGACCGACATTTTCAGCCTTAGAAAAAAGCTCACGGAGGTTTGCACCATTTGACATTACTTTACTGCAAAAATCATCATCGAGCTTACTTTTGAATATATCGTATCCACCTACGTTCTCTCTGCCGTTCGAGGCAAAATAGAGGTGTTTATTTTCCTTATCTATGAAAGGTGTCAGTTCATCACAATGAGTATTTATATTTTCTCCAATGTTGATTGGCGCAGTATAACTATCTTCGTTGATTTTTATACTTAGGAATATATCAGTACCGCCGTAACTTGTATCATGCGATGAAGCAAAAACAAGCACTTGTCCATTGCAGGCCAAACATGGATGCGAAAGCCAACCGTCGTGCGGGTCGAAATTTTTGAACTTCAACTCATGTCCGAGTTCTACATTACTGCCATCAGATATTGCAGTACGCAGACGAGATTTTCCGAATTCAGAACCTTTGGGTGATACAGACAATACCACATCACCGGCCATGAATGTCGGAAATCCCGAATGATGAATAACGTCAGGGAGCATATTTTGTTCAATATCAAAGTGATTAACAGCTTTCCTATTTAATTGAAATATAGAAGTCTGAAGATGACCTTGAGTTAAATATGATTTAGCACTTTCGTCAAAATGAATCCCAAATTCATCTGACCCGGTTGATAAGCCTTGAACAGGCTGAATTCTATAATAGAAACCGTTAACATCAAAAAAAGCTCTTGTCGTATCATTGTTTATTTTACCTGAATAAATTATCGGCTTGCAAATTAAGATTTCTTTCGGACAGTCGGGTAACTTCAAGTTGGTCAAACCTACTTGACAGCCATACAATCCAATGATAAAACATATGAAAATTAATAATTTCAATCAAACCCCAAATATTTATTCATCTACAAAATTAACAGGAATTTCGATAGCTTTTCTAAGAATTTTCAGATATTGTATTCGAGGTATTTCTATTGCACCAAGTAGTGCAGTGTGGTGATTGATATATTGGGTATCAAGTAGCATGAAATTTCGTGATTTGATATGATTTACCAAATAATAAAATGCTGATTTTGATGCATCTGGGACGTGATTGAACATAGATTCACCAAAGAAAGCCGCTCCGATTGACACACCGTAGAGACCTCCAACCATTTTATTGTCATTCCATGTTTCTACTGAATGAGCATAACCTATGTTGTGTAATTGAACGAAAGCGGCTATTATTTCATCAGATATCCAAGTATCTTCTCTATCAGCACAAAGCGTAATGACCTTTTTGAAGTCTTTATTGATGCTGAAACTAAAATTGTTTTTATTGATACTTTGCTTTATCGAGCGCGGAGTTTTTATTTTATCCAATGGAAAAATGGCTCTCGGGTCAGGCGAATGCCAATAAATGTTGCCATCGTAAGAGTCAGCCATCGGAAAATAGCCTTCCTTATATGCTCTTACAAGCAACTCCGGACCAAAAAAAATCATTTATTATGCTTAAACTTAATGAATTCCTAAGAAAGTTTTCTTATCTCATTTTGTAATTTTTCATAATCCTCGAGAAACTTCTGTAAACCCGAATCAGTCAAAGGATGTTTCAAGGATTGAAGCAATACATTGTAGGGAACGGTAGCTATGTCAGCGCCTGCCTTAGCTGATTGAACGATATGAATCGGGTGCCTGATTGATGCGGCAATAATTTCCGATTCATATCCTTGAACATCCCAAATCTCACATACTTCATGAAGAACGGAGTGACTATCAATCGAAATATCATCCAACCTACCCATAAATATGGATACATATGTGGCACCTGCATTTGCCGCCGCAATGGCTTGGGTCGGACTGAATACCAATGTAACATTAGTTGGAATTTCTTCGCGATATAATTGACTGACAGCCGCCAAACCATCTCCTATCATCGGTATTTTGATTACTGCATCTGGAAACCAATCTAATATATCATGTGCCTCTCTCAACATATCATCTTTATTTATTGATATAACTTCAACTGACAGATGTCCTCCGACTAAACTGTGTATCTCAAGAATTCTTTCTTTTATATCAATATTTGGGTCTTCCTTGGCTAATAGAGATGGGTTAGTAGTCACACCGGATATAATACCGAGACTTGCGGCATGTCTAATATGAGCAATGTTTGCAGAGTCTATGTAAAGTTCCATTTTTTATTCCTAATAGTTTAAAAGTGTATTTACAAATGTAAGTATATTAAACGATAACACGAGCTAATTTAGAACAACATTATCAGATAATTTATGTGTAA
>CAZWXI010000114.1:0-7720 GCA_964637845.1 uncultured Hyphomicrobiales bacterium
ATTATGCATCGGCAGTGAGGCTAATCAATCAAATCGACGATGAATTATCCCGATTGGCTCAAATACCTGCAAAGCCTGAATCTGTGAACATTGAATCGGAAATAATGCAAAAAATCGATTATTTGTCATTTCAGCTTAAAAATAAGAGTGAAGCGATTGACAAATTGCAGGTAAGACTCAAAGAATTGGGGCGTGAAAACAAGGTTTTAGCAGAAAGAATTACTGTTCTTGAGAATATTGTCAAGGAAAAAGACCTTATAATAGTTAACCAAAGCCTGAGAATTGCCGAACTCGAAGCCGAGATTGCAAAGGTGCGTGGCGAGCGTGACGTGGCTTTGAAGGGTAAGCAAGAAGCCGAACAATTCGCCGAAGAAACTTTAGTACAAAAAAATACAGCTTATTATGCATACGGAACGGAAAAAGTATTAACTGAACGCGGCGTCATTAGAATGGAAGGGGAGGGTTTCCTTGGTATTGGCGGTAAGTACGTTCCCAATCCTAACGCAAATTTGCTGGAATTCTATAAAATTGATATTACGAAGGATACTATTTTGCACTTTCCGAAAGGTCAGAGAATCAACGAAGTTGTGTCTTCGCATCCGAAGAGGTTGCTTGAACTTGTCAACGAACCTACTGGTGACACTTATTTGAGAATCAAGGATTATGAAAACTTTTGGAAAGCAGATAAGCGATTAATTATCACGATAGAAGGTAGATAGCAATGGCGCATTCTTACAAGTTTTGTGCTGTTGTTATCAGCATATTTTTAGCCCTTAACTTTTCAAATGCTCAAGAAGCACAAGAAGCAAGTGATGAGGAGGCGAAATCTCGATGGCAGACAGAGTTGTTCGTTGGATTAAATTTTTCGAATACGGGATTTAGTAATTGGTCCGGAGGCGGTCAAAATGCCATTAATATCGGCTCTTTTGTCAATCTCAATACTAATATAAAAGACGAAAATGCGACTTTCGATAATTCGCTTGGAATTTCTTACAGAATATAGAAAATGGGTTTTACTTATAAACAGGCGGGTGTTGATATTGCCGCAGGTGAGGAAACAGTTGACCGTATCAAACCATTGATACGCTCTACTCATAATGACAAAGTGCTATCTAATATTGGGCTTTTCGGTGGATTCTATGATGGTAAATTTGATGAATACGAACACCCGATATTAGTTGCAAGTACCGACGGCGTCGGGACGAAGCTGAAAGTGGCATTTATGACGGGAAAGCATGATAGTGTGGGGCATTGCCTTGTAAATCATTGCGTTAATGATATTCTATCTTGCGGAGCTAAACCCCTATTCTTTCTTGATTATTTTGCTACGGGCAAACTTGAGCCGACGATAGCGGAATCGGTAATATCGGGATTTGTGGCTGGATGTATTGAAAACGGCTGTGCATTAATCGGCGGTGAAACCGCAGAAATGCCGTCGCTTTATGCTGAGGGCGAATATGACGTTTCAGGTACTATCGTCGGTGTTGTGGATAAACGTAAGATTGTAAACGGTTCAAAGATTAAAAGCGGAGATGTACTGATAGGTATGAGGTCTTCGGGATTGCACACAAACGGTTATTCTCTTGCTCGTGCAGTGCTGTTCTCCAAGTATAAGCATGACGACTACGTTGATGAGCTTGGAGCTACTATTGGCGAGGTACTGCTGGCTGTTCACAAATCATATCTTCGCGAAGTTTTGCCCTTGGTTGAAAATGAACTGCTTACGGGTATATCGCACGTAACAGGCGGAGGGATTGTCGGTAATACAAAGAGAATTGTGCCAGATGGTTTGAAACTGAATGTGGATTGGTCTGCTTGGGAGTTACCTACGATTTTCAGATTAATTCAAAGTATCGGCAATGTAAGCGATGGCGAGATGAGAGCGTCGTTTAATTTGGGTATCGGCATGATTTTAGTTACCGATAAGAATAATGCCGATGCGGTATTTGAGCAAGTTTTGATACATAATCCCGTGTACATGGGAACGATAGATTAGTATTTAGGTAGAGTGCTAATAAAAATGGTCGGTACCCGAAAGGCACCGACCATAGTATTTTTGGGCTATAAATTATTTGGTGATTACTATCGGTGTTACAGTGGCTTTGCCATTGAGTTCTATTGTCAAGAAGTATGTTCCCGCAGAGAATTGAGAAGCGGGATAGCTGAGGCGATTGCTTCCGTTTGCGCTCATTTTTTGCTCATGAAGGATGATTTTGCCGTTTATGTTTGATATTTTGATGTTAGCGGCTGTTCCGTCACCTTCGAATGAAATATTGAGTATATCACTGACGGGGTTCGGGAACACGCTATTGACGATTTCATAAATGGTTTTGATGCTTGTTGTGGAAATGGGAGACATTTCGACTTCGTCGCTGAAATCGTTGCGTTCCAGATTGAGCGAAATAGTGTATGTATGTGGGTAGAAGCCAACTTTGTCGAGAATTACGGTATAAGTGCCTAATGGAAGCATATCCAATTCGAATGAGCCATCTGCATTTGTTGTGGTACTTCTAACGGGTTTGCCTGCTTCGTCGAATATATATACACTGGTACCTTGTAAAGTGGTTTTATTTTGGACTTCGTCGCTGTCTATTTTTACACTGCCTTTGCGTTCACGAACAACACCGCGTATTCTGCCTTCGCCATAGACTTTTTCGAATAGCGGAAGGGTTAATTTGTATGGGCCGAAGCTGCCAGATTCTTCAACTGCGATTTCGGTTGCTTCTTTCCATGAGGGCGATACGATGTTTCCTTCGACGTAGAATCCGGGCATGTGGACTTTATCGCGAATAGCCGCATAGAGGACGTATGTCCCGGGTATTAGATTTTGCATCTTAAAGTTACCGTGCTCGTCGGTTACGGCACTTTGACTGTGAAATCTGAATTTGTCATTTCTTTCTTCGGGTTCGATGCAATAGGCACTAACTATTACCCCGGGCAGTTCGACATCGTCGGCATTAACGACCTTGCCCGTGATATAATTGTCGTATGCGGGGATTTTGTCGAGAGCGAAATCAATACCGCTTAAGTTTTGGTTAAGTTCGATAATAGTAGCGTCTTGTATGCCTTTTGCGAGTTGATAGTATTGCGGGAAGTATTTGCCGCTCATGGAGTTTCTGCCGATTGCGGTAGCAAGGGCTATGTATTCGGCTTCGGGTAATTTGATGGAATACTCGCCGAATTGGTCAGTAATTGCTTCTGCTTTATAATGGTTGTTGCGACTGTCCAATCCGATGAATTGCACGTATATCCAGCGGAGGGGAGCAAGAGTTTCGGCATCAACGACTTTTCCGCTGATTTTGTAGAATTCGGGTTCTTTAATCGGTTCGACGACAAAATCAATACCTTCGATGACATCGCCACAATCAATTTCTATTGGTGTTGCATCCATGAAGTTGAGAGCGTTTTTGTACCACATAGGCGGGTATTTTCTTTTGTTTTCGCTGAATGGATTAATTTGTAAATAGTATTTTCCTGCATCGATGTCTTGGAATTCATATTTCCCTTCGAGTATGCGAGTGTCATAAACCTTTCTGAACTTTGAATTATACTCGTCGGGACCATCTGCCGAGAACAATGTAGCTGTTCCGTATATATTCACAGTGCCGTTTGCATCCATTACTGTACCTGATAGCGTTGCTGGGTCTTTGCATTTTTTGACTTCAACGTGCCAAGCAAATCTGGAATGTAATTTTTCGCCTTTTGGACCGATGGCATACGCTGCGAGGATGAATTTATACATTCCGCCTTCGGTGGGTGTCCATGTGACAAGCATTGCTTCGAGGTCGAATTCTGCTCCTTCGGGGGCATATTCGAATCCGATTTCGAGGTCGGCATATTCGGTGTCAGATTCAATTTTGAATACTGCTTGATACTCTTCATCAACCGAAGCGAATAAGTCCGGTCTGCCTACGAGATTGAAATGGTTTTTGGGCGGCTCGTAGTTTTTGAACGTAATGTATTTGATTGCGGATGCTTGGGACTGGTGGTCGCCGACTAAGCTTGTGATGTAAACAGAGAGGACTCTCGATGTAGTCTGGTATTCTTTGATAATGTAGTTGTAGTAGTTTTTTTGCGAGACGAGGTCTTCGTCGTCAATTGCGATGCGCTTGTAGAGTTTGAAGTCATCGAGATTTTTTGTTTGACCCTCGTAGAGATAAATGGCGAATCCGTCGGCGGATTCGTTTTTGTCAAACCACCACAAGGCGAGAGTAACAACCCAACCGTTATCCTTTTCGTCGAATATTTTGCCGTCGGCATATTCGAATTGTGGGGGGATTATTTGTGCTTGTGCATAGCCGAAAGTGAAAACGGCTAAGAATGATGCCACAAGGGCAATTTTTAAGTTGTTGTAGAACGAGTACATTTGTATCTCCTGTTAATTTAACTAAATGACATTTTCTTTTTACTCAAATTACACAAGTAGAAAAATTTGGTTGCAAAATATTTTTTAAAACAAGAATTTGTTCATTTTTTTTGCACAATGATAAAAAAATTATTATTTTTGTAGTTCTATAAACTTGATTCACTCGAAAGGAGTAGAAAAATGGCAAAATCCCAAACATTCGGTGACAAACTGAAGAAGAAGAAAGTAGAAGAAAAGCCCGTCGTGAAGGTAATCAAAGGGTTCAAGGGCGACGATGGTTCGGTAAAGTTTATCGAGCAGTTTATGAAAGTTGATGATTTGAATTCGTTAGACAAATTAGATATAAATAAGTAGGTGAACATGAAGAAAGGCATTCATCCTTTTTATAGAACAGTAGATGTTCATATGACAGACGGAACAGTATTCCAGACGCGTTCCTGCTATAAGAATGAAAAGATGGTGCTGGAAATTGATTCGAAGTCGCACCCTTTTTTCACCGGCAAGCAAGTGCTTGTTGATACTGCCGGTCGCGTTGACAGATTTAACAAGCGTATGTCGCGTTCTCAAGAAATTATGGACACAAGGAAGGTCAAGAAATGAACGCTATACATCCTATGCAAACCGGCTCTACTTTTAAGCCGAACAAAAAGACGGGCAAGAAGAAAGTCAATCCTATGAAGACCTCAAAGGTCGTAGATTATCTCGACCCGAAGTTTCTTTCTCGCTTTACGAATGACCAAGGCAAGGTATTGCCGCGTCGTATTACGGGGCTGTCTGCTTATCAGCAGAGACAAATCGCCTGTGCCGTGAAGTATGCCCGACATCTGGCTTTAATTCCGTTTGTGGAGCAAGATTTATCGTAAGCGGAGATGTCAATATTTGCTTTAAGAGAACTGCCTTTGGGCAGTTTTTTTGTTTAGGTAATGTCACTAATTCTACACAGCAATATGATGAAAATATAATTTTTTTGACAGACTATGATAAAGAAATCATGAAATTTTTTAAAAAGTTAAATTTTTTTTTGGAAATTTCATTTTTTTTTTTTTTTTTTTTGCGATAGTGAGTAGATATTGTTTGTTTGAAGTCTTGAGAAAGTTTATAAAGAAAAGGTAGTTGTATTTTTCATAAATGATTAAAATAAGGGGTAAAAACATGTTGAGATTCATTCCATATATAGCTTTCTTTGCTGGGCTTTTATACATAATAAGTTGTACAAACCCAGCACCCAACTGCGATAAGTTCTGTAAATTTAGAACGAACATTAAAGATGGCGAAAATAATAGTAATGGCAAGGGTTTTGGCGAGTTTAATAAAAATGGCTCGCCTAAGCTCTGTGGACCATATCCTTCAAATTCACCGTGGCCAAGTTTCGAGGTGCATGTTTCAGCCGCCGGACAAAAGAGAAAATTATGCACAAACACTGGACTTCCGCTGAACAATAATGGAATAACTAGTTGGTTTAACGGAGATAATTGTATAACTCAAGCGGAGGCGAGGCAGTATCAAAACAGTAAACCGACCTTTGAGTTAGCTAATTTAGCAAACGAGTTCTTTCTTGTCAAAGGTAAACCGGGTATGTGTCCCGGACAATGTGTTGTCTATAAAATTTCAGGGCTACCCGGTGATTTTCGTTTTACAGTTGAAAAAATCAATGTGGCATAAACATTGACATTAAAGCAAAAGCTTTTCGCTATGGGAGTCAGTATGCGTGTCAACCCTGTAATTGCTGAAAATAATAATAATTATTATGTCAAATTTTTAATCAAAGGTGCCGTTTTATGAAAAAGTCCTTTTATCTATGTTTAACATTTGTCTTGTTCGTGGCTTTATCATCGTGTGATAAAGCACCAACTACAATGGATAATAAGAATCCACTGAAGAATTTACTTGGCTCGCTCTTATTAGATGAAGATGATGCTCAAATGGTTTTTTATACCACGAGTACTATAGACAAGTCTCAATTTCATTTGAGGGAAGATTCCAATGCCGTTTATGTATATGCATATATCACAGACGGATTTGATTTCATAAACCCGTCGAGCGTTATGGCTAATAATATTAGTCTGTTCAATATGGACGGATATGAAGGGCAATTTATGGAATTGGTTGAGCCTTTTCCGGTTGGACCGCCACACCAAATTCATTGGAATATAATTGGTTGGTCGGGTATTAATTATCAAGGAATTCAAGAAATATCCAACCCGCTCGATTTTATAACTCCGAATTACCTCGATACTGTTTCGGCAACTATGGGATTGACCATTTCTTATACAGGGGCGGCATTTAGCGATTCGATTCGTGTCAGTATTCGCCCTGCAAGTGCCGAAAACTTTGGTTTCTTCGGTATGACGAGTTCTCCTTCGCATAATAGAATTGATTTAACTGTATTCGACAATGGTTTGATAACAATCCCTTCACATTTGCTTTCAGGGCTATATAAGGAAATTTATTATGATGTTACAATTAATAATTACAAATTAGATTCAGAAGTTTACGAAGGCAGGAAAATACTTAAGAAGAGTATGTTTGTTTCCAATACCGCAATTTATCTTGTTCAATAATTTAATTTATCTTGTTCAATAATAAAAGGAGAATTTCCAATGAAAAAGTTCCAAATATCAGCAATGATATTTTTAGTGGCGGCTTTAATAGCTGCCGGTCTATGGTCCTGCTCGGAATCGGTAAGTTTTAAAGATAGCAAAATGTCTCTGACCGAAATTGTCAGCCAACAATCAAGCTCTTCTAAAAGCGGCTATCTCTACAGCACAAGTTCGAACTATATGCATAGTTTGACACAAGTTACAACCCATCAAATGCACCATGCGTACTTTTATGACAATTCGCTTAAATACTATCCGGCCGATAATGTTCATCTGAATGGTAATGAAATAAGGCAGATGGCTGATAATGATAACGTCGTTTTTGATGGCAGTACGCCTCATATTTGGGTTGTCACGGGCAATCAGCATATACCTTCGTATTCAGACACAATACAATCATTGAATACATTTTTGTTTACAGGACCCTCGCCTATGGATACTGTCTATAAAAATGCCGGGACGACAATTAATTACACTACCATATCGGGCGCAGATAGCGTTGCTGTTTATGCAAGATTCAATCGTGGTTTGTCTTCTATAATAGATACGAGCTATTGGTATTCGAGTTTTAGATATAAAAATGTGATGGTTGTCCCGAACACAGGTACGATTTATCTGCCAAGTAGCTTTTTCCAGAGTTTTACTGCGGATACTTATATGACTATTGAAGTAGCGGCTGCTCGGCACAAAAGCAAAGTGGTCAACAACAAGGAATATTTTACAGCCTGCGTAGTCAGTTGTCGTACTGATTATT